>DVJF01000067.1 GCA_018716965.1 Candidatus Caccenecus avistercoris
TTCTATCATTTGTTGATAGATTTATATCAAGATTTTCATCTTAATATCTTTTTCATCTAGTGTTACTAATTTTCCATAAAACTTTTCACACTATCTATCAGGTAGTTTAAACTACTAACAAAAATGAAGCAGGCGCTTACCAACTGAATAACAATTATTTATTATGAATGACAATACTTAAAAAAGCAAGAAAAAGAGTTCGACATAGTTCGACGACTTATGACATCTGTGTCGTAAAATAAAAAATTATCTATTTATTAAGGTGTTTAGAACTATCAAGTTAACTCACATAATCTCTTAATTCTTTTAATTTCATCTATTTAAATTGGCGAAATGGCAAATTTTTTTGTTCTAGCTTAACTTATAATTTAAATACATTTAGAAAACTCATCATATAACTGATTATGAAGACTAGCTCATGAAAGATTGCTACCTTTTTATTTGCTAAAAGGCAATAAAAAAGCTAAAAATAAAAAAAGATAGTTTTTTTTGAAATTTATAGTATAATTAAATGAGAGGTGAGTTTATGAAAGTTGTTGTTAGTGCTGGAGGAACCGGTGGACATATATATCCAGCTTTAGCGATACTAGAAAAACTTAAGAAAGAAGTAGGGAATTTAGAAGTCTTATATATTGGTACAAAAAATCGTATGGAAAGTGAAATTATTCCTAAAAGAGGAATAGAATATGTTGGTCTAGATATTTATGGATTTTCTAAAAATATTTTTAGAGATATTAAAAATATTTATTTAGTATCATCTAGTTATCATAAATGTTTAAAATTATTAAAAGAGTTTAAGCCTGATATTGTTTTAGGTTTTGGTGGATATGTAACGTATCCAGTATTAAAAGCGGCTAAAAAATTAAATATCAAAACTTTTTTACATGAACAAAATAGTGTTGTTGGAAAAACCAATAAATTATTATCGAAAGATATCGATTTAGTAGCAGTATCTTTCCTAAGTACCATGAGTAAATTTCCAAAAGCCAAAAAAGTGATTTATTCTGGAAATCCATGTGGAGAGCATGCCTTAACTACTAAACCTATTAAAAAAAGTGATATAGGTCTTGATAACAAGAAAAAATTAGTTATCGTAGTAGCGGGTTCTTTGGGAAGTAGTACTGTTAATGAAAAACTAAAAGAATTTTTAAGATTAAGTAAAAAAAGTGATTATCAAGTATTATATATTACTGGTAAATCGCATTATGAAGAATTTAAGAAAAATACTCGTTTTGGAAGCAATATAAAAGTACTACCATATTTAGATAATTTAGCAGGATTAATGTGCAATTGTGATTTAATTGTAACTCGTGCTGGAGCATCAACTATGAGTGAAATTCTAGCTTTAAATTTACCTGCTATTTTCATTCCAAGTCCCTATGTTGCGGGTAACCATCAGTATTATAATGCCTTAGAAATTGTTAAAAATAATGCCGGCTTAATGATTGAAGAAGATAAGTTAAATGGCGAAGTCTTATTTAATATGGTTACAGAACTTCTAAATGATAAACAAAAATATGAAATCATGAAAATGAATTTACGAAATCTAGGTAAGACAGATAGTAGTAAAATAATTGTTGATGAAATAAAGGAGCTAATAAAATGAACGAAATAACAGGAATAAGCATAACTTATGATGCTTCTCTAAAAAATCTAAATACTTACAAGATTGACAGTACAGCTAAATATTTAATAGAAGTACAAACACTTGAAGGATTAATTAGTATTTTAAATTATTTAAATGAGCATAACATCAAACACTTTATTTTAGGCGCAGGCTCTAATATTGTTATTGATGATTATTTTGATGGTGCCATAATAAAATTAAATGGCTTAAACAAAATAGAAGTAAAAGATAATATCATAACTTGCGAAGCGGGAGCTATGATGGGAGCCCTATCTTGTGCCTCTATGGATCATAATTTAACTGGTCTTGAATGGGCTATAAATATTCCAGGAACCATTGGCGGAAGTATTGTTGGTAATGCTGGAGCATATAAAAAGGAAATATTTGATTCCCTAGTAGAAATTAAAGTCTTAGATGAAAATTTACAAATAAAAGAGATTAAAAAAGAAGAAATCAAACATTCTTATCGTCATACGGATTTAAAAGAAAAACCATGGATTGTACTTGAGGCAACATTTAAGTTAGAAAAAGGAAATAAAGAAGAATCTCTAGCTTTAGTCCGTGATCGTAAAGAGCGTAGATTAGCTACTCAACCACTTGATATGCCATCCGCTGGAAGTGTCTTCCGTAATCCCGAAAATGATCATGCTGGAAGATTAATTGAAGCTGCGGGTCTAAAGGGTAAGAAAATAGGGGGAGCTATGGTTTCCGAAAAACATGCCAATTTTATTGTAAATACCGGTGATGCTACTAGTAATGATATTAAAAATTTGATAAAATTAGTGCATACGCAAGTAAAAGAAAAATTTAATGTAGATTTAGTTTTAGAACAAGAAATAATTGATTGGAAGTAAATATGGAGAAAGTAAAAAGGGTAAAAAAACGCAAACTAAACTGGAAACGTATTTTAATATTGCTATTAATTCTCTATTTAATAGCAATGCTTTTATATACCTTTTTTACTATGCCCATTAAAAATATTTATATCAAAGGAACTAATCTACTAACCGATAACGATATAATTGAAGTAGCTAATCTAAAAGATTATCCAGCTATCTTTAAAATCAGTAAATCAAAATTAAAAAAAGAAATAAGTTCGTTAGAGTTAGTAGAAGATGTAGATATTAAAAAAACAATAACGGGTAAATTAACGATTACTATTACCGAAGCAAGGCCATTATTTTTTAATCGAACGACTAATAAAGTAGTTTTAAGTAATAATAAAGAAGTAGAGAATAATAACTATTTAGGCATACCTACTTTAATCAATCGTGTTCCAACTGATATCTTAAGTGATTTCATAACAGCTCTAAGTGAAATAGATCACGATATTATTAAAATGATTAACGAAATAGAATATGATCCCAATATTAGCAATGATATTACCATTGATGAGTATCGTTTCTTACTTAGAATGAACGATTCTAATCACGTCTATGTCAATATCATTAATATGGAACGTTTAAATGATTATGAAAGTGTTTTCGCAACCATTGGAGATTTGCGAGGAACCGTTTATTTAGATAGTTACAATGCCGATAATATTATCTTTGAAGCATTTGGCAGCGATACGGAAGAAGAAACTAATACAGGGGGTGAAATAAAAGATGAAACCGAAAATTAATTATCAAAAAAAATTAGAAGAATTAGTAAGTACTTTTACTAGTAAGCCTAAGCTTTTATTACATAGTTGCTGTGGACCATGTTCGACAGAGGTCATTGATTTTCTAAAAGATTATTTTGAAATAACCGTCTTTTATTATAATCCTAATATTGAGCCAGTGGAAGAATATCTACATCGCAAAACAGAACAAATAAGATTTTTAAAAGAATACAAGGAAGCTGAGGTAGACTTTTTAGATTGTGATTATGATAATTCCTCTTTTAAAGAAATAGCTAAAGGTCTAGAACACGAAAAAGAAGGCGGCGCTAGATGTAATAAATGTTTCTATCTAAGAATGTATGAAACAGCTAAGAAAGCCAAAGACTTAGGTTTTGCTTATTTTGGAACTACTCTTACAGTAAGTCCTCATAAAAATAGTATGATAATTAACGAAATAGGGGAACATATCAGTGGGTATTTAAAAATAAGTTATATATACGGTGATTTTAAAAAGAATGATGGTTATAAAAAAAGTATTGAATTTAGTAAAATCTACAATTTATATCGTCAAGATTATTGTGGATGTTTGTACGGAAAGGAGTAATATATGGATTTAGAAAAATATATAATAATAGTTACATTTATACCCTGGATTTTAATTGCCATAGTAAGTACTATTAATAATTTAAATAATGAACATTATCGAACTTTTTCATTAAAATATTTAGGTAAAAATATATTTAAAATATTTCGTTTAGACACTTTATTATTAATTTTATGTTTTTGGTATTTTGCGTCTTTTGACAGAGAATTTGTTGATAAATATTTATTTGCTATCATGTGTTTATATTTATTTGTTAATTTCTTTTATGAGAAAAAAAATCCTATTAAAAAGGAATTTTTTAAAGAGCATATTATAGAATTAATATTATTAATTGTAATGATGGCTATTCCATTTATTTACTACCATAATACTGATAACTTAAATTTCACTTATAAACTAATGCTTTTATATTTATTCTTTGAGTACATAATTATTTTAGCAGTAAGTTTAATAGCAACATTAATAAAAAAAATAGGCAAAAGAAAAGGTCATACTAGCAAGTAGGCCTTTTTCTATACTTCCAATTCTTCATCACTTTCAATATCAACAGTTTTCATAATTTCTTCCATACTAGTTAATCCTTCAACAGCTTTAGTTAGTCCATCTTCAAACATAGTCGTAATATCTTCTTTCGCATGATAAACGAGTTCTTTTAATTCTTTTCTTGAGGCATTAGTAGTAATAGCTTCCCTGATATCCTCATTAATAGATAACACTTCATGAATAGCAATTCGACCCATATATCCATGATTACAATACTTGCAACCAACAGGTGTATAAACCTCATTTACTAAAACTCCTAAATGCTTTTTAATAAGCTTTTTTTCATAAGGAGTAGTGGGTCTAGTTCCTCGACATTTAGGGCATAATTTTTTAACTAATTTTTGAGAAACTATCCCTGTTAAAGCACTACCAAGTAAATAACGTTCCACTTCCATATCAATTAATCTTTCGATAGTCGTTAAGGAATTATTGGTGTGAACCGTAGATAATACAAGATGCCCCGTAATACTAGCTCGAACTGCAATTCTAGCCGTTTCATTATCTCTTATTTCTCCAACCATAATAATATCTGGATCCTGTCTTAATATACTTCGTAAAGTATAGGAAAAAGTACGTCCAATATCACTTAATACTTGAACTTGATTAATATTTTGTATTTTCATTTCGACTGGATCTTCAACCGTAATAATATTTCGCTCTTTTGTATTTAATTTTTGAAGTAGAGCATAAACTGTAGTCGACTTACCAGTACCAGTAGCACCAGTAACTAAAATAAGACCATTAGGTTTTTGGATCATTTCTGAAAGTCTTTTTAAGTTTGTCTCACTGAACCCCAAATTTTCTAAACCATTTAAACTCATACTATAATCTAAAATACGAATAACCATTTTTTCGCCATTAACACAAGGAAGAGAAGAAACACGAAGATCGATTGCTACTTCTTGAATAACATTTTTAATCGCTCCATCTTGAGGCATTCTCGTCTCTGTAATATTCATACCACTAATAATCTTAATTCTAGTTACAACATTTTTCTGAAGTATCTTTGGAATTTTGGCATAATCTTGTAATTCCCCATCTATACGAATACGAACCATTAAACAATCATCCAGTGGATCAAAATGAATATCACTAGCTTCTCTTTTTATAGCATCTATAATAATATCATTAACTATTTCGACAATACTAACACGTTCAAAATCAAAAGTTCTCAAATACATCACCTATTCTAAAATAATTATACACTAAAAGAGATTGGATAACAAGGAAATTAAAATATTAACTAAAAAAATAATAACAATAATTTAGAAATATGCTATAATATAAAAAAGAAAATTTGAAGTTATATGTCAAAAAGGAAAAAAATAATAATCTATAGTGTAATTGGATTAATCTTTTTAAGTGTAATTATCTTTATTCTTTTTTCTCATTTTATAATAAAAAAAGAGCTTACTTTCAATGGTTTTCACTTTAAAGAAGTAACAGAATTAAATTATAATGCTTATGATTTAAGTGCTTTTGTAGAAGAAGTAACTTGTGAAGAAAAATGTTTATTTAACAAAGAAGAATTAGACTATTCTATTTCTAATATCGAAACTTTAGGGACCAAAGAAATTACTGTAAAGATAACTTATCAAGGAAAAGTTTATGAAAAAACTTATGAAGTAGAAGTAATAGACAAACTATCACCAGTGATTACTTTATCAAATGAAGAAATAGAAATTTTAAAAAACAGCGATTTTGATTCTAAAGCATACATTACGGAAGTAACAGATAATTATAATGATTTAACAATTAACGATGTAGAAATAGAAAGTAAAGTAAATACAAAAGAAATAGGGGATTATACAGTTACTTATACTCTTATTGACTCTAATAATAATATTGGTACAGCTAGTTTAATTGTTCATGTTGTAGAAAAAATAGAAAAAATGAAAATGATGATGATACCAAACAAGAAACAAATAATCCCAATAATAAAAACGATAACAAAACATCAAATAATAATACGAATAATTCTAATAGCACAAATTCTAATTTTAAATCCGTCATTAATAGTGTATCCCTATCTCCACTTACAACTAGATATCCCGATTTAGATAATGAAATAACAAGTATTATCTCAAGTGTAACTAATAGTGGCATGTCAAATTATGAATTATTACAAGCTATTTATAATTATGTCAAAAATAAACTAAGTTATGGCCAAGTTTCCATAAATATTTCTGATCTTTTAGGTTTAAAAGAGACTTATAGTTATTATGAATGGGATGCTTATCAAGTATTAAGATCTTATTATTCACTTCATACCGGTTATGGTGTATGTGACAATTATGCTGCTCTATTTATGATTTTAGCAAGACGAATCGGCTTTAATGCTTATGTTGTTGGTGGTTCTGTAAATAAAGTTGGAGGTGGAACGACTGGGCATGCATGGGTCATAATTAAAGCAGGGGGAACATATTATATATTTGACCCTCAAATTGAAGATAGTAAAGGAACAAGCTATGATTATTTTGGTAAAACGGATTCAGAGCTTCCAATTTATCATTATACGTTATCGACTCATGTGAATAGTTTTAAATATTTTAAAGAAAACCCAAATCAAATTCACCATTTTACTGTTGATTTTAATATAAGTGGTGTCTCAACAGGAACTAAGTCTTTATCTAGTAATGGTAGTTATAGTGCTTACAATTCAGCTTGGTTTAATATAGGTGATACAGTTACCATTAATTTTAAAGCATCACTATCTCAAAATTACACATTAGAAATACTAAAAAATGATCAAGTAATATCAAGTGAATCTTATGATGGATCTAGTAAAACAGTAACTCTTACCTTTGATGAAGCTGGTCAAATAAATTATGATATTAAAATAAAAATAAGTAATAGTCGCTACGTACTATATGGTGTTCATAAAACAGTAAAAGAACCAACATCAACAAATACTACTGTAAATGAAGCTTGAAGGTAAAATCAAGCTTTTTCTTTATTTAAAAATATGGGTATTCATGGTAGAATATTGTTGGAGTGATAAATATGCCTAAAGTATTAATTGAAAGATTAGATGATTTTGGAAGAGGTATAGCTCACATTAACAATAAAGTTGTTTTTATAGAAAATGCTTTACCAGAAGAAGAAGTGGAAATAAAAATAATAAATGATAAGAAAAGTTTTAGTGAAGCAAAAGTAGTAAAATATTTAAAATTAAGTAAGAATAGAATAGAAAGCAAATGTCCATACTTTGAAGTTTGTGGAGGTTGCAATTTACTTCATTTAAGTTATGAAAATACTTTAACATTTAAACAAAGCAAAATAAAAGAATTATTAAAGAAAAATAAGATAAATTATAACAAAGAAATAGAAATGATTAAAAATGACAATCCTCATTATTACCGCAACAAAGTAAGTTTGAAAATAGAAAATGGGCATTTAGGCTATTATGAAGAAAGTAGTCATAAATTGATTGAAATAAAAGAATGTATAACAGCCAAACATTCCATCAATGAAGTAATTAAAAATTACAAATTATTAAATTTAGAAAATGCCAAACTAACGATTCGTTCTAATTACAATGATGAAATATTACTTATTATAGAAAGTGAGTCAAAAGAATATAACATAGATCTAGCTGCATTAAAAGAAAAAATAAAACTAGTAGGAATAGTTTACAATAATATTACCATTTATGGTGAAAACTTCTTTTATGAACGAGTGGGTGGTAAACTATTTAAAGTGTCATTTGATTCTTTCTTTCAAGTAAATGAGTGTATGACGAATGAATTATTTAATTTAATAAAAAATAATATAGATAAAGATAGTATAGTTCTAGATTTATATAGTGGAGTTGGAACCTTAGGTATCATCGCTGCTTCTAAATCTAAAGAAGTCTATAGTATGGAAATTATTAAAAATGCTGTTTTAAATGGCATAACCAATGCCAAATTAAATCGAGTAAATAACATTAAGTTTATGTTAGGAGATGTATCTAAAACCATTGATAAAATAAACTTTGACTTTGATACATTAATTGTTGATCCCCCAAGAAAAGGACTAGATAAAAAAACAAAAGAATTTATTTTAAAACATACTCCTTCTAAAATTATTTATATATCGTGCGACCCAAATACTTTAATGAGAGACTTAAAAGAATTAGAGAATGTTTATGAAATAAATGATTTTAAAATCATGGATATGTTTAGCTACACATATCATGTAGAAAGTTTTTGTGTTTTAAAGAAAAAATAAAAGGTGAGAAAGATGAAAAAAATAATAAAAAGTATAATTTTTAGTTTATTGTTATTTATTCCTATAACGGTTTATGCGGAAGAAGGAATCGAAAAGTTTTATATTAATGCAACTGTAGAAGAAAATGGCGATTTAACAGTTGAAGAATATTTCTATTTAAATGGTGAATTTAATGGCATGGAGCGAGAAATACTATATAGTAATGATGATTTATATGATTTTCACCCTGAATTAGATTATTATGGTGGAAGTAAACTTCATAATGGAAGTGGGATAGAACTAATAGAAATTAGAGCTTTACCCATAGATGAAAACTTTAATTTTGCTAATATTTCTGGCACATTGTTTGAAGAGGTAAGTAATGCAGATAAAGGAGATTATGGTGTTTATACAGTTGATACATCTAGCAATGGAGAGTCTTATCAAATTTATTTACCAGATAATAAAAAGGAAGCTTTTTATATCAAATATACATTAAAAGATATGGCTATTGTTCATAATGATGTTGCCGAACTTTATTGGAATGCAATAGGGGATTCTCTTCGTGAATCAATTGGGACTTTAAGAATAACCGTAACATTTCCAGGAAATGAAACAGAATTTCGTGTATGGGCTCATGGGCCCTTAAATGGTGTAATAAACAAAGCTTCAAATCAAGTATTAACGGCTGAAGTAACGAATGTTTATAGTTATCAAGCTGTTGATATTCGAGCAGTCTTTGACAAATCTGTTATTCCAAATTCTACTAAAACAACTGGAGTCGATGCTTTAACTAAAATACTAAACTACGAAGAAGATTTAGCAAATCAAGCCAATTATGAGCGAGAGCAAACAGAATATCAAAATCAAGAGCAAGCATACGCGGAATTAGATTATTGTAATCGTTATCCAACTAGGGTCTGTTACAATAATGCTTCATATTATGTATCATTAGTTACAAATGAAACAGTACTAGGGGATTTACAAACCAAATTAGAAGAATTACATGTTCTTGTTGTAGAAACTGAAGAGAAAACAGCCAAAGAAGATGTTGAAATAGCCTTAGAAACACGTGATTATTATTGGTATGATGTAGCAATGGAGTCAGTAGCACTATTAGAAAATGAAGAATTAAAAAGTGAATTATTAGCAAAGCTTGTTCCTGTTAAACAAGAAATTATCGAAAAGGAAGAAAACTACAATAAAACAGCAACAATCATCGCTGGTATTGTAATTGCATGCCTAGTAGGAACAGGAATTTACATTTACTTTAAATGTGATAAAGAATATGAAGCAGATTTTCCACATAAATATATGCGTGATTTCCCAGATAATTTTTCACCATCGACAGTTGAATATTTAATGAAAAAGAAAATAACCGAAGAATCTATTTCTGCTGAAATTCTCTATTTAATTTACGAGAAGAAAATAAAAGCTACAGAAGACAAAGACAAAAAAGATATACTTTTAGAAAAAAACGGACTAGAACTAGATCACACAAATGAATTAGAAAAAGCCTTAATAAATTTGATATTTAGAAGTAAAGAAAAAATTTGGTTAAAAGATTTAAAAAAGACTGCCAAAACAACAACTAGTTTTTACAAAGACTGGAAGAAAGTAAACAAAATAATGTTGAATACTGCTTTAAGTGAAAGATTATATGAAGAAGACAAGACAAAAGTAGAAAGTTCTACTAAGAAAAAAGAAACATGGAAAGAAATAGTTACACTAATAATTCTTTTCATTGCAGCTAGTTTAGGATTTTTTGCCTTTATAATTGCTCTTGTAATTCTTCTTATCTGGAACCGAAAGACACTTTCTTACAAATTAAAGGAAGTTAAAAACAAATTTTATCGTATTAAAAAATATAGTAGAATATTTGCAATATTAACAATTATTTACTCTATAATAGGAATAATCCACTTATTTGTTTACAATCATTTTATTAACGATGCATTTTCAGTTTATTTAATAGTTATAATAGTTGCAATAATTCTCTTAATTTATACAACAATTGCTAAGAAAAGAACGGAAAAAGGAGCATTAGCATATAAAAAATGTGAATCTTTTAAACGATTTCTAAAAGATTTTGGCACCATGGATGAAAAATCTTTACCAGAAATTATTCTTTGGGAAAAATACTTAGTCTATGCAGTTGTTTTAGGTTGTGCTGATAAACTATCAAAAACAATGAAAATAAAACTAGAAAATATGAATGTTGATTATACCTTCAGTTTTGATCCTATAACATTTACACATTTAAGTATAATCAATCATGCAGTATCTTCATCAATTCATAGTGCTAGAACTTACAATAGTTCTGGAGGTAGTTCTAACTGGTCAAGTGGTTCTGGAGGTGGAGGAGGATTCTCTTCCGGTGGCGGCTTCGGCGGAGGCGGAGGCGGCGGTGGTAGGTTTTAAATTAAGGGTATCAATAGTGGTAGTAGGTTTTAAATCAGGGTATCAATAAAGGAGGTCGTTTCCAATATGATTTACACAAGTACATACACTACACCAATTGGCGATGTATTGCTTGCAAGCAAAAATAATGAACTAATCGGATTATGGTTTGAGGGACAAAAGTATTATTTAAATTCTATAAATGAAGAGATGCAAGTAAAAAATGAAGAAGAAATTTTAAAGAAAACAAAGAACTGGTTAGATAGATATTTTAAAGGCGAAAAACCAAGTATAAAAGAAATAAAGATAAATCCTATCGGTTCAAATTTTAGAAAAGAAGTTTGGAAAATCCTTTGCGAGATTCCTTATGGAAGTACGATAACTTACAAAGTAATAGCAGAGAAAATAGCCAAAGAAAGAGGATTAAAAAGTATGTCAGCTCAGGCAGTTGGAGGAGCAGTTGGCCACAATCCCATATCGATTATTATTCCTTGTCATAGAGTAGTAGGTTCTGATGGAAAGCTAACTGGATATGCCGGCGGATTAGATAAAAAAGAATATTTACTTAAATTAGAACAAAGCTAAATTAGGATGGTAATAGGTAAGTATAGCATTAACTATCACTACGAGTAACCAAGCCAAAATAATTTTCTTTTCTAATTCAGAATTATATTTTCTTTTAAGTAATTGATAGTTCAGTAAAACACTAGTAACAATACAAATAAAGTAAATGATTAGCATTAATAACATATTATGTTCACTATTTAAAAAATAAAAATAAATAGGAAAGTAAATAAGCATGAATAAACCTGCACAAGTAAGCGCAGCAATTAAGCCACTTGTACATGTATTAATGTCATGCTTTTTTCGTATGGTAACTTTTTCAAAAACAGACCAAATCAAAAAAGAAAGTATAATTACTTTATTAAATTGCCATATACTATCATTTATTGGAAATAGTAAAGAAGTAATAAATGATGGAAACCAGTAATACATATTCCGTACCAAAAAAGAAAGTAAAAAGATCACTGCAATACTACAAGCTTTCCATATCTTAAGTTTTAAATGATTATCCATAAAATATCACCTTTTATTAGTTTAATAAATTTTCATGTATTTATAACAAAAAACAAAACTTAAAAACATAAAAAAAGTAATAAATATTTAATAAAAAAGTAAAATTTTACTATTTTTAGGTTGACAAAAATTACATTTAATAATATTATTGTATTAAGCAAGTAATACAGCGAAGGGAGATAATTATGAATTACATTTTTGATAATGAAAGACCAATTTATATTCAATTAGTAGAGTTGATCAGAACTGACATTGTTTCGGGAAAATATGAAAAAGGGAGTAAACTTCCTTCTGTAAGAGAGCTAGCACTTACAATGAAGGTAAATCCTAATACAATGCAAAAAGCTTTAGTAGAATTAGAAAATGAAAAACTAATTTATACGGAAAGAACAAATGGAAAATATGTAACGGAAGATGAAAAAAAACTAGAAAAAATAAAAAAACATCTTGCCCAAGAAAAAGTGAATAATTATCTTAACAGTATGAAAAGTATTGGAATTAATTATGAAGATGCCTTAAGTTACTTGCAAGAATTAGGAGGAAAAGATGGAAATAATTAAATGTGATCATTTGTATAAAACTTTTGATAATAAAGAAATACTAAGAGATGTTAATTTAAGTATTCCTAAAGGAAAGATCATTGGTTTACTAGGAAAGAATGGTACCGGAAAAACAACACTAATAAAATTAATAAACGATTTACTAACTCCAACAAGTGGCGAAATATTAGTAAATGGAAAAAAGCCAGGTGTTGAATCGAAAAGAATAATATCTTATCTACCTGAGAGAACCTACTTAGATAAAAATATGAAAGTTGAACAAATATTAACTTTTTTTGAAGAATTTTATGATAACTTTAATAAAGAAAAAGCCATAAAATTATTAAAAGATCTAGATTTAGATATTAATTTGAAAGTAAGCAAAATGTCTAAAGGAATGAGGGAAAAATTACAATTAATATTAGTAATGAGTAGAGATGCTGAAATTTATATTTTAGATGAACCACTAGGAGGAGTAGATCCAGCAACAAGAGATTATATATTAGATACAATACTTTCTAATTTTAATGAAGGTGCTAGCATCATTATTTCTACTCATTTAATTAGTGATATCGAAAGAATATTAGATGAAGTAATTTTTATTGACAAAGGAAGTAGCGTTTTAACATCTTCTGCTGATGAATTAAGAAAAAAAGAACAGGCAAGTATTGATGAAATATTTAGGAGGAGATTTAAATGTTAGGTAAACTTTTAAAATATGATTTAAAATGGTGTTTTAAACCCTTAGTCGTTTTCTATATTTTAGCTATTATTTTCTCGATCATCACAAGAATGATTGAAAGTGTGGATCAAACTTTGATTTTATTAATCATGGATAAAATATGCAGTGGAGTAGTTATTGCTATGTTAATTAATATATTAATTAATTGTTTGATGCGAAATTGGGTAAGATTTGAAAGGAATATATATAAAGATGAGTCTTATTTAACTCATACTCTCCCTGTGAGTAAAAATAAAATTTATTTATCCAAAATCTTAACAGCTATAATTACTCTCTTCGTATCATTTATTATTATTGTTATTTGTCTTGCTATTGTTTGCTTAAATGATATTACATGGTACTCATTAAAATTATCACTAGAGCAATCTGCCATATTTTTAAATAGTAGTCCCTTAAGTCTAATTATAGTTCTAATAATTACAATATTTTTTGAATTTTTATTCATGATTCTATCAGGAATATTAGGAATTGTAATAGGACATAGAAGTAATAATATGAAAATAGTAAAATCAATTTTAATTGGTATGGGAATATATATGGGATTATCATTATTTTCTTTAGCTATTATATATATGGCAGGAATATTAAGTCCAGATATCATGTCCGTTTTCAATAATATAAAGGTGAGTTCAAATGCCATAAAAAGCATTATGATAATTGGTATTTTTGTATATGCTATCTATAATTTAATGATTTATTTTATAGGTAATGCTTTATTAAATAAAGGCATAAATGTTGATTAAAAAATGCTAAAATCAAAATTATAGTAAAAAAAAGTCAAATGAAGCAAAACAAATTGAGTACAAAAAAATATTGTGATATAATTTAAAAGAGCCTAAGGTTTCTCCCAAGGGCTTTTTTTGTTTTTTAGAAAGAGGTGTTTTTTATGGCAAAATATGTATTTGTAACAGGAGGAGTATGTTCGGGACTGGGAAAAGGAATTACAGCATCAAGTATTGCTCTTTTGTTGAAAGCAAAAGGTTATAAAGTATTTATGCAGAAATTTGATCCTTATATGAATGTGGATCCAGGAACAATGTCTCCCATTCAGCATGGAGAAGTATTTGTAACATTTGATGGATGTGAAACAGATCTTGATTTAGGTCATTATGAAAGATTTATTGATGAAGAACTAAATTATACATCAAACATAACCAATGGTAAAATTTATTCTAGTGTTATAGAAAAAGAGCGAGTTGGCGACTTTTTGGGTTCAACCGTCCAGATAGTACCTCATGTTTCTAATGAAATAAAAAATAAAATATATGAGGCAGCAACCAGTAGTGGGGCTGATATTGTAATTACTGAGATTGGTGGAACAGTTGGTGATATTGAATCCGCTGTAATGATGGAATCTCTTCGTCAATTTAGATTGGAAAGTGGGCGTGAAAATTCTTTGTTTGTCCATACAACCTTAGTTCCATATTTATTTGGTTCTAATGAACTAAAAACGAAACCAACGCAAAATAGTATTATTGAATTACGTAGATTAGGAATACAACCAGATATTATTGTAACCCGTGCTCCGATCGATTTAGGCGAGGCAGTAAAAAAGAAAATATCTTTATTTGGAAGTATTCCCCCTGAAAATATTATTGAAGCTAAAGATGTTAATAATATTTATCAAATACCAATAAATTTCCATAAACAACATATCGAAGATATCATATTAAATCAATTTGGCCTAAAATCTGGAAAAAGTAATTTAGAACATTGGGAGAACTTAATCAAAACAAGCGAATCTTTAAAAGATGAAATAGAAATAGCTTAGTAGGCAAATATGTCGAATTAGAAGATGCTTATTTGTCTGTTAAAGAAGCCCTAAAAGCAGCTGGATATAAATATCATACCAAAATAAAAATTAAATGGGTAAATAGCGAAGAATTAGAAGAGGATAATTGTAACTTAAAAGAAATATTTAAAAACTCTAAAGGAATTATTGTTCCAGGAGGATTTGGCTCACGTGGTATTGAAGGCATGATTAAGGCTTGTGAATATGCGAGAACAAACAAAATCTCTTATTTAGGTATTTGTCTAGGAATGCAAATTGCTGTCATAGAATTTGCTCGTCATGTTTGCAAGTTACCAGATGCTTCATCTAGGGAATTTGAAGAATTGTGTGTTAATCCGGTTATTGATTTAATGGCAGATCAAAAAGCCATTATTAATAAAGGAGGAACCTTAAGACTTGGTAACTATAAATGTAAAATTACTAAGGGAACTCTAGCTTATGAAGACTACAAAACTGAAGAAATACTAGAACGTCATCGTCATCGTTATGAATTTAATAATAATTACAAAGAACTACTCGCCAGTAAAGGTATGATTTTCTCAGGAATAAATCCAGAAAGTAATTTAGTAGAAATAATTGAATTAAAAGATCATCCTCATTTTATCGCATGTCAATTCCATCCTGAATTTAAAAGTAGACCAACTAGACCTCATCCCTTATTTGATTCTTTTATCAAAGCAAGTATAGAAAATAAAAAATAAAAAAGCATCAAAAAAGATTGGCAAACAATAGTATACTTTGATATACTTAAAGTAAGAAAATCAGTGGGGTAGAATATGAATGATATTGTTTTTAAAAATGAAGAAAAAATTGAAAATTTGATTTATGAAATACGTGGTAAACAAGTAATACTTGATAGTGATTTGGCAAGACTTTATAAATGTGCTAATGGAACAAAAACTATTAATTTGGCAGTAAAAGACACATTAATAGATTTCCAGAAAGATTTATGTTTCAATTAACAATGGATGAAGTGAGTAGCATTTCAAGGTTTCAACTTGAAACCTTGAAAGGACAAGGCCACAATATTAAATATTTACCATATGCGTTTACTGAGCAAGGTGTAGCTATGCTAGCAACAATACTTAGAACTTCCGTGGCTGAAGAAGTAAGTATTAAGATAATGGATGCTTTTGTTGCTATGCGTAAATACATTGGAACTAATTTAATAGAACAAAAATATATTAACAAATTAGTATTAGAAGATCATAATAAAATACAAGTTTTAGAAGAATCATTTCAAAAACTTGAAGAAAAAAGAAAAGACAGTGAAATTTATTTTGACGGTCAAATTTATGATGCTTATTCTAAGGTATTAGATATTTTTAAAAGTGCCAAAAAAAGAGCTAATTATTATTATTCTTATGCCGATAATACACTACTTGATATAATAAAAAGATTAAATCTCAAAGTAATCATTATAACTAAACCAAACAATTTATTAACAAAACAAGACTTAGAAAAGTATAACAAACAGTATCATAATTTAAATGTAAAATATGATAATACATTTCATGATCGCTATTTTATACTTGATAACAATACTGTGTATCATTGCGGAGCCAGTATTAACCGAATTGGTTATAAAACATTTTCTGTTACTTTAATTAGTGATTGTGATATATGTAAAACTTTAATGAAGAAAGTAAGTAAAATCACTTAAAATGATAGACAAAACAATGAATAGACATTATACTATATAAATAGTTTAGGAGGAAATATGGAAAATATATTATCAAAAATCAACTCAAGTACAAAATATGTTAGCGAAAATTCTAGGTATGTAAAAATTAATTATGAAAGACTAAATAAAATAATAGATAAATTAGATATTTCGAAAATAAAGTACTGGTTAGATTCTAATCCTTATGGTTTATTAGATTTAAGTTGCGAAGAAATTATTGATTTTTTATTAATTTATCATACAATAGGCGATTATTGCTTTTGGGGAGATCCTAAATGGAAAATAAAAACACAAGACGGAAAAATAATTGATGGGTCATATGCGATGTTATATTTGTTAATGACGCGATATAAAGAAGAAAAATCATTTGACATGAGTAAAGAAGAATTTAAAGAGTTTTTAAAAGGAAATGTACAAATTCCTTTACTTGAAGATAGATATCAAAATCTAGTTATAATGAATAACTTTCTAAGAGAAAGAAAAATGTCTTTTTATGAATTAATTAAAAATTTTTATAAAGACGAAGAATTAATTGATTTTATCATTTCTAATTTTTCATATTTTAAAGATGAAAGTGAATATAAAGGAAGAACAATATATTTTTATAAAAGAGCCCAACTTTTAGCATCAGATATTCTTCATGTAAGAAAAATATTAGAGCATGTAAAAGTAGATTTTAGTCATTTACCAGGATGTGCCGATTATAAAATACCTCAAGTAATGAGATGTATGGGCATACTTGAATTTAGTGATGAACTAGCAAATTTGGTAGATAACAAAATAGAATTAAAAGAAGGAAGCGAAATGGAAGTAGAAATAAGAGCAAATGATTTAGTAGTATTAGATTATATGGCAGAAAAATTAAATGAAAAAATATCAAGAATGGATTTAAATGATTATATATGGTTACTTGGTCAAGATAAATCAAAAATGACTAAACCATATCATAGAACATTAACCAAACATTATTAATGAAAAAAGTTGTATTTGTTGGCTTATCTAATAAAAAAGATAAAGAAGCTTTTGATGAAACTACTAATAGTGGAAAAATTATTAATGAAATAATAAATCAGTTAGATTATGAATGCTTCAAGCTAAATCTGGTACCATATGCTCCAACAGATGAATTTGGAAAATTAAGATATCCCACAAAAGAAGAAATAAAAAAATCTTTGAAAAACTTTAAAAAAGAAATAGAAAAAATAAATCCCGACTGTATTGTGGGATTAGGAAACTTTGTAAATTACGAACTAAGAAAGATAATGGAGTATCAAAATATTTTAATTAGTGAAAAACACCCATCTTATATTTGTGTATATAAAAAAGCACACTTAAAACAATACATAACCAATTTAATAGATAAAATTAATAGAAAGATAGGTACTAAAAATGATTAATCGAATTTTAATGGAACTATATGATGACTATGAAAAAAATAATATAGAAAGTTTAATTGAGTTTGCCCGAAAAACATTTCCCAGCGATGGAACAGAAAAATTATTTATAGGCTGTACTTTAATTCTTTTTTCTAGATGTAGTGGCTATAAAGCAAGATATAGCGCTACCAGAGAAGCTTTACTTTCTATAGTTTTATCAGCCAAAGAAAAAGTAGGAAACGCTAGCTTACTTGCTTTCTACTTAGATAGGGTAAATACAAAAAAAGGTATTAACAAATATTTGAAAGACATTGTGAATGATAAGCATATTAATCAATATGCCAATTTAATAATTGAATATTTAGAACAATTTAAACCTGATTTTATAGCAGAAATAAAGCAAAATAAAAACCTAGATAATTATTTAAATAGTATAAGAAAAGAAAAATAAGTATTATAGATGTTCTAAAAAATTTTAACTTACTTTAATCCATAAATCTTATTAGTATAATCATAAAAGAGTGCTACTTTTGGTGGGTAATAAGTAAATATTATATTAATTAAGAAGAAAATAACAAAGAGTATAATTCCTAATTCTTCTAATTTCGAATAATATTCTTTTTGTAGCAATTTATAAGAAACAATTTGACTAATAATAATAGCCAAAATGAATATTCCAAAAGTTACAATCATATTATCATTAGTTTTTAAAATATATAAATACACTGGAGTAAAAATAAGCATAACTAAAATCATGCAAACTAGAGAAGAAATAGATTCGGCAAAGATAACATTTTTCTTTTTCTTATAATATATTTTTTCAATAATAGCCCAAAAAAGAAAAGAACCAACAATAATTTTATTATGTTCCCCAATACTTTCATTTACTGGAAAAAACAAGCTTGTAAAAAAGTTAGGAAACCAATCATAAATAAAATGGAGTAGGGCACTAAATAAGAAAATACCCACAACACTAATTACTTTCCATTTTTTTAATGTCATAATATCACCTGCTATTATATAGTGTAAAAATGAAAAAAATATACACAAATAATCATTTTCTACTTGACAAACACATATAATCTGTATATAGTGTATATATACAGATGAGGTGATAGTTTGCAAATAATTATTAGTAATTCTATTGATACTCCTATTTATGAGCAAATAAAGAATAGTATCAAAGAAAGTATTTTAAAAGGAGAACTAATAGGAGGGGAAACACTTCCATCTATTCGTTCTTTAGCAAGAGATCTTCGCATCAGTAATATAACAACCAAAAGAGCCTATGAAGAATTAGAGCGTGATGGTTTTATTGAAGCAATTCCTGGGAAAGGCTATTTTGTTAAGAAAAAAAGTAGTGAATTCTTAAAAGAAGAAGTTTACACAAAGATTGAAGAAAAATTAAATGAAGCAATTACCTTAGCAAACACCTACAACATCGAGTATAGCAAATTAAAAGAAATGTTAGATACACTTTATAAGGAGGAATAAAAATGGATAGTATAAGTGTTGAAAATTTAACCAAGAAATATGAACATTTTACGTTAGATAAGCTAAGTTTGAAAGTACCAACAGGGTCAGTAGTAGGACTAGTTGGTGCCAATGGAGCCGGTAAAACAACTTTGATTAAACTCCTACTTGGAATAATCAAAAAAGATAGTGGCAATATCAATATTATAAATAAAGAAGATATCGGAATCGTTTTAGATGATGCTTTCTTACCAGAACTATTAAAAATAAATGATATTAATAAAATAATGAAAAATGTTTACAAGAATTGGGATGAACAAGCTTTTCAAGAATATTTAAAAAAATTTAATTTAACCAACAATATGACTATTAAATCCTTATCTAAAGGAATGAAGAAAAAACTAGAAATAGCAACATCTTTATCTCACAAGCCAAAATTATTAATATTAGATGAACCAACTAGTGGTCTAGATCCAATCGTAAGAGGAGAAGTCTTAGATTTATTTCGAGAGTTTATGGAAAGTGATGACCATAGTATTTTAATATCTTCTCACATTACAAATGATCTTGAAAATATTGCTGATTATATCGTCTTGATTAATGAAGGTAAAATTATTTTAAATAAATCTATTATAGATATCACAGATAATTATGGAATTGTTCATTGTAACAAAGAAATGTTTGATAAATTAAAAGAAAAAGCCATAAATTATCGAAAAAATAAATATGATTATGAAGTTTTAATTGATAATAAAAAAGAGCTTAAGAATAAATTTAAAGACATAAATATCGATAAAGCAAGTATCGATGAAATGATGTATTTACAAGTGCGAGGTGAAAAATAATGAAAGGATTAATTTTAAAAGATTTGCTTATTTTAAAAAATCAAATGCGCAGTGTCTTAATTATTATACTAGGATTTATTCTTTTATCTTTATGGATGGAAAATTATTTTTATATAGCATTTATTATTCCATTTTATATTGTAATGCTTGTAATATCCACTTTTAGCTATGATGATTTAAATAATTCCAATACTTATATTGTAGCACTTCCCTATAGCCGCAAAACAATTGTTAAATCTCGATATATCTTAAGTGTGATAAGTATTATAACATCTTTATTAATTGGCTTAGTACTATCTCTAATTATTCCTATATTTAATAGTGAAATGGATTTTGCAAGCACTTTTGCATCAACCGCTGCCACTATTTTAGGAGTAATTTTCGTAATTGCACTACTCATGCCATTTTTCTACAAATTCGGTGTTCAAAAAGGCAGAATAATGTTATTTATAGCTATCATGGGAATATCTATATTAATTGGTATTATTATTTCCTTATTTGAAAATGCTAATCTAAACATTGCTTCCTTCTTTAACAGCTTAGAAAATATGAATTTTATTATTTTAATATTAATAGCTATAGCCATCATGACAATTATCCTCTATATTTCTTATCTGGCTTCTTGTAAAATTTTTAAAAATAAAGAATTTTAGTCTAATATATGTCAAGTGCCCTCCAGTGCTTGCTTTTTTTTATGAGAAATATAGTATAATAATGCCGAGGTGTTATATGAAAAGTAGTAAAAGAAGTAAAAAAATAAAGCTGACAAAAAAAGCTAAAATATTTGGTAGCATTATTATTATAGGAATAGTTTTATGTTCTTTAACATTTATTCATTCAAATAAAAATTTAGAAGTAGAAGTACATGAAATCGAAGAAGAAAAAAATTACACCTTAAAAATAGATTATCCCGAAATAGAAAATAAAAATATAAATGATAAAGTTACAAAACATATCCAACAACATAAAGACGAGTTTCTAAAAATGGCAGAAAAATTAGATCAAGTAACAGAAACAAAATTAGATTTATCCATAACTTATACTCTAGAAGATTTATTTAATTATAAAGCCTTGCATTTAACAATTTACTCTTTCACAGGCGGAGCCCATTATAATAAAGAAATTAAGTCTTATTATTTCAACAAAGAAAATGGTGAAGAAGTAAATATAACTAACTTTTTAGAACAAAATGCATCTTTAGAAGACTTATCTAACTTAGCTTATTATTACACTCTAGATTACTATAAACAAGCGAATAAAGAATATGATGAAGAATGGATAAAAGAGGGTACTAGTGCGAAGATCGAAAATTTCTCTCATTTTGATATTACCGAAGATGGCTTAAAACTATTATTTCCTCATTATCAAGTAGGACCATATTCCGATGGTGAAATAGAAATTACGATCCCTGAAGAAAAATTAAAAGGAATTATAAAAAAAGAATATTTAAGTATTGAAGAAGAACCAATAACCTTTCCTAATTCTCCTAAACGAGATTTAAGTGAATTCCAAAATAAAAAACTTCTAGCTTTTACTTTTGATGATGGACCAAGTAATGGACCAACCAATAAATTATTAGATAATTTAGACAAATATAATGCTAGAGTAACTTTCTTTGTTTTAGGAAGTAGGGTAAATACTTACAACAATACTTTAAAAAGAGCGTATGAGATGGGAAATCTTATTGGTAGCCATACCTATAGTCATCTAAACCTATTTAAATTAGGTGATTATGATATTATGAAAGAAATTAATAGTACCAATGATGCTATTGAAAACATTTTAGGTATTCGTCCTGATAAGCTTAGAGCCCCTTATGGTAATACTAATGAACACATAAGAAATCTAAGTAATATGTATTCTATATTATGGGATATTGACACAGAAGATTGGCGCTACAAAGATGCCGAAAAAATTAAAGAAAATATTGTATCTCACGCTCATGATGGAGCAATTATTCTTCTTCATGATATATATGAAACCAGTGTAGAAGGAGCCTTACTTGCTATGGAGGAATTACAAAATGAATATGCTTTTGTAACCATTGATGAAATGATTGAATTAAAAGGTATCACTTTAGATAAAACTAAATCTTATTTTAACTTCTAATGAAAGAAAGGTGTAAAAATGATTAAATTTATAAATGTCTCAAAAACATTTGGAAACAAAAAGATTTTAGACAATATCAATTTAGAAATCGAAAAAAATAAAATTACATGTTTAATCGGAGAAAGTGGTTGTGGAAAAACCACTCTTTTAAAGATGATTAACCGCTTAAATGATCCTACTAGTGGTATAATTACAATTAATGGGAAAAACATATTAAAAGAAGATCCTATAAAATTAAGAAGAAATATAGGCTATGTAATTCAACAAACAGGATTATTTCCTCATATGACTATAGAAGAAAATATTGAAATTATACCTAGAATTGAAAAAGCACCCCAAAAAGTAATGGAAAAGAAAACGCTAGAATTAATGGATATGATTGACTTAAATCCAAATGAATATTTAAAAAGATATCCAAGTGAATTATCTGGAGGTCAGCAACAAAGAATAGGGATTGCTCGAGCATTTGCAACAGACCCTAACATTATTTTAATGGATGAGCCATTTAGTGCTTTAGATCCAGTAACCAGATTATCTTTACAAGATGAGTTAATAAAAATTCAAAACAAGCATAAAAAAACAATTGTCTTTGTAACACATGATATGGATGAAGCTATAAAATTAGCAGATAAAATTGCCATCTTAGAAAGTGGTCATATTATCCAATACGATACACCCGAAATGATTTTAAAAGCCCCAGCTAATAATTATGTAAAAGAATTTGTAGGTACTAAAAGAATATGGTCATCACCTGAACTAATTAAAGTAGAAGACATTATGATTGCTCATCCTGTAACATGTACTCCAGAATATTCTATCTTTTATTGCTTAAATAAAATGCGAATGATGAAAGTAGATACATTAATGGTAGTAAATGAAGAGAATGTTTTATTAGGTATACTTTATGCGTCAAACTTAACAGGAATAACTGATTATGATAAAAAAGCAAAAGACTTTATTGAAAAAGATTTTCTTGCTACCCATCCTCAAGATTCTATTATTGATTTAGTTGGTTTAATTAATGAGCAAAAAATTACTACTATGCCAGTAATAGACAAAAAGGGAAAATTAAAAGGACTAATTACAAGAAGCACACTTCTAACTTATATGAGCAAACAATTCTTGAAAGATGGTGAAAAGTAATGGCATTTTTAGATTATCTATTTTCGAATTTTTCTGAAATATTAGACCTTTTAATTGAACATATCAAATTAACATCTTTATCGGTTCTAATTGCTATTATAATTGGAGTGCCAATAGGAATATTAATTTGTTATATGAAAAAAATAGGAAGACCTGTTCTTGCTTTTGCTAACATTATGCAAGCAATTCCATCAATGGCATTATTAGGATTTACCATTCCTTTTTTAGGAATTGGCACAATACCTGCTATATTAATGGTAGTATTGTATTCTTTATTACCAATTATAAAAAATACGTATACAGGAATTGCTAATATTAATCCTCAAATGATTGAGGCAGCAACTGGGATCGGCTTAACAAAATGGCAAATACTAACGAAAGTTCAAATTCCTTTAGCTCTACCAGTAATTATGAGTGGTATTCGTATCTCAGCAGTTAGTGCAGTAGGTTTAATGACTCTAGCCGCATTCTGTGGAGCAGGTGGTTTAGGCTATTTAGTTTATGCTGGGATTCGTTCTATTAATAATTATCAGATTTTATCAGGAGCTATACCAGCATGTTTGTTAGCATTATTCATTGATTACGTCTTAGGAATTATTGAAAACTTAGTTACTCCTAAATATAATAAAGATAAAACAAAAAAAGGTTTTTTCAAAAGAGAAAAGACCCAGAAAGCAATTTTAATAATAGTAGGAATTTTACTTATTGTACTATTAATATTCCCAATGTTTTTCCAAGAGAAAAATGATAGAGAAATAACAATTGGTAGTATGGATTTTACTGAACAAGAAATACTATCTTATATGATAAAAGATTTAATTGAAGACCGAACAGATATAAAAGTAAATCAAAAATTATCTCTTGGTTCATCAAGTATTGTATTATCCGCAATAAAAGAAAATGATATTGATTTATACATTGATTATACGGGAACTATTTATGGTAGTGTTCTAAAAAAAGATCCAAACTCCAATATTAACGAAGTTTATCAAATATCTAAAAAAGAACTGAAAGAAACATACGATTTAAATATCCTAAATGACTTAAATTTTAGTAATACCTATACATTAGCCGTAACTAAAGAAACAGCTCAAAAATACAATTTGCGAACAATTAGTGATTTGAGTATTGTATCAAAGGAGTTAATATTTTCACCGACTTTAGTATTTATGGAAAGGACGGACTGTTGGTTAGGACTACAAAAAGCATATCCTATAGCTTTTAAAGACGTTATTGCTTTAGATGGAGCCCCAAGATATTTAGCTTTAATGAATAAAGAAAGTGATGTCATCGATGCTTATTCAACTGATGGTTTATTAAAAAAATATGATTTAGTAGTTTTAGAAGATGATAAAAATTTCTTTTTACCTTACCAAGCTATCCCAATTGTTAATAATCGTATATTAGAGGAATTTCCAGAAATTATTCCTTTATTAGAAGAATTAAGTAATTATTTAAATGATAATATAATGAGAGAACTAAATTACTTAGTAGATGAAGAAAGAATAGAGCCAAAAGAAGTAGCTCAAAATTTTTTAATCCAAAACAATTTAATTACGAAAGAAACAATATAAAAACACATCCTTATCGGGTGTGTTATTTTTCCATTGTTCTAGCTTCTCTAGCACTAATTCTTACCTTAGTTCCATCAATAGTCTTCTTTTGAATATTAGGTTTTTGCTTCATTTTAGTTGCGTTAAGTGCATGACTTCTCTTATTGCCTGTTAAAGGTTTCTTTGTTGTAACTTTCTTAGCCATTTTGCCACCTCCATAAATTTCATTACTTAAAAACTTTACCATATTATATGGAAAAAGTCAATTTAATATCGCAATTTTAAGCATATTTCTCATAAGAATACATACAATTTTTTAGGAGATGATAAGATGAATTGTAAAATACCATTTACAAAGGATATTGATTTCGAAAAAAAAGTAAGTGAAATAACTTCTATCAGTCTTGAACACGAAACCAAAGTAGAAGAGGATACATTAAAAGGAAACTTCATTGTATCTGGAGATTTTAAAAGTCATGAAGTAAGTGTTAATAAAGAACCATTTTCTTATATCCTACCTTTTGAAATTGATTTAGCGGAAGATATTGATAGGGATACAATTGAATTTATGATTGAAGATTTTACTTATGAAATAGTAGATAATACGATTCTTCGAATCAATATTGATTTTAATGTTATAGCCAGTCTAAAAGAAAAAGAAGAAGAGCCAAATGAAGAAGAAGTATTATTTCAAGATGCTAGCAATGCTTTTTTAGAAGAAGAGGAAGTCTTAGATGAAGACGAAAGAAAAGAACCGCTAATAGAAGAAGAAAAAGAAGTTTTAGAAGAACAAAAAGAAGAAGAAACAAAAGAAGTAAAAGAAGAAGAAAGAGAGAGTGAAGATACAATAATAAACAGTATTAAAAGTGATGGTAAAGAATATGCTACTTATCACATTCATATGGTAAGTGATGGAGAAAGTATTGAAACTATTTGTACGATGTATAATTCTAATCTAAATATCTTGCAAGATTATAATGATTTAGCCAATATTACTCCTGGGGATAAATTAATTATACCTGAGAATAATGAATAATGCTTTAGAAGTATTAAAAAGAGAATTTAAGCCATATCGTTTAACCAAAAAGAAAAATGTAACAATTATTGATTCTACTAGTGGCACATTTGTCGTAAAAGAAAAAAAAGATAACAAAGTAGCTAATGCCTATGAGTATTTAAAAAGCCGCAATTTTGATTATTTTCCTCCTTTAGCTCTAAATGATAGAGGGGATGTAAATGTCTTTGAATATATAGAAGATGTAAAAATGCCCAAAGAACAAAAAGCGATGGATATGGTTGACTTAGTAGCACTCCTTCATAACAAAACAACTTATTTTAAAGAAGTAACTGAAGATAAATACAAAGAAATTTATGAAAACTTAAAAGACAACATTATTTATACTAAAAACTATTATGACTTTCTATATGAAAAATTAATCGAAGAAGTATATCCATCGCCCAGTCATTATTTATTAATGCGTAACATTTATAAAATTTTTGAATCCTTAGATTTTTGCACAAACGAGTTAGAAGATTGGTTTGAAAAATCCCGAAATGAAAAGAAAACTAGGGTAGCTTTTATCCATAATAATTTAGAAACGGATCATTTTATTAAAAATAACCGAGAATATTTAATAAGTTGGGAAAAATCAAAAATCGATTCTCCTGTTCTTGATTTAATAGGATTTTATCAAAAAGAATATATGAATTTAAATTTTGAAGCTATATTAGAAAGATATTTTCGCTCTTATCCTTTAAGTCCCGAAGAAAAACACTTATTTTTCTTAGTCATAAGTATTCCACCAATTATAAACTTAGAGGGAAGTGAACTTTCTATTACCAAAGAAATTCGTAAAAAACTAGATTATATGTTTAAAACAGAAAATTTAGTTAAAAATCTTCTTCCTCCTAACAACGGGGATAGATAATACGAAACAATAACCAAAACAAAATAAACACCTCTACTAACAAAATAAAAATATTAAATCGAAAAGGTAAAATCAAAGTAATAAGGAGTTGATAAAAAATCAAAATAGAAAGACAAAATATAGCCAGTATAGTAAAAAATCCCCCTCCAGGACGTCTTGGACACATTTTAACCACCTATCATATTGTATGAGTAAATAAAAAAATCGTTAAATGCAAATTGGTAAAAATTGTCGAACGCTTTTGCTTGATTATTACTGAGAGTAAATATATAATAGTGTTGTACAGATTTATTTCTGTACACAAATAAAAGCACTTGACCAAATTTCCAAACTCTCTTTTGGCTTATATGCCCTCGTGGTCAGGTGCTTTTTTTATGGAAAAATAAAATACAAGTAAACAAAATGTAAATATATTGACAAAATTTGATAATTGTTTTTTACATTAGAAACTGTTATAATAGATTAGGTGAATAATATGAGGGAAGAGTACTTTGTGAATATTGCTTTTGACAAATCAATTAAAAAATACTTAGCTTTAGAAAGCAATAAAGATAGTGTGAACTATAATACTTTTCCTGTGGTAGTAATTCGCATGCTCGCTTTAATATATGGAAAATTAGATATATTAAATCCATATTATTTAAAAAATAGCATAGCTTTTATGAATAACTTAGGTAAATATGGAGTTAGCAAATCGGAACTTGCATTATTTAAAGATGATTTTCTAAGTTTTTATGAATTTGACATAGCAAATGAAAAGAAGAGTATCAAATCGAAAAACCCATATTTCACCAACATTCAAAAATATTTAGTAGATATGTTTGTTGCCAAGAAAAAAAGTACTGATGTATCACTAACTGAAGAAGAAACATTTTTAGAATTAATTTATTCTAGTCATACTAAAAATATTTATCGTATGTCTTATAATTATTGGATGAGTGATGATCCGAATTTTATTGAAAAATATTATTATTCCAAATTAAATGAAATGGACGTTACCAAAGAACTAGCACTAGATAAAACAATAACTGGCAATCTAAATTTAGATGCTCTAAATGCTATGGGTATAAGTTTATCGAATCTATTAGATATGACAAATGACCAAATTAATAAAGCTCAAGATAAAGCTTATGAATATTTTGAAGTGGATGCCGAAAGTGTTACTCGAGATAAAGATTTAAATAATGCTCTAGATTATTATAAAATGTATGGCAAAAAAATAACTTCAGGTAATGGTTATGTCGATATATTATTATTAATGAGTGTTATTGTAACATCGCTAAGTGTCATATCTATTATTATTTTTAGTATTATATAGGGAGGGTTTATGGAAGTAATTACAATTAATAATCGTAAATATCAAGTATTAAATAATTATAAAGATGCAATTAATATTGAAGAATTAGAAGAAAAAATAACCGAGTACTTTGATGATTTTGATTATATTGTTGGGGATATTGCTTATGGCAAACTAAGATTAAAAGGCTTTAATAGTAAAACCAACAAAAATTTTAAAGAATTCAATGATGTTGATAAAGTGGAAGATTATATTAAAAATAATTGTGCTTATGGATGTCGTTGGTTCATGATTAGTGAAATAAAATAATTGAAGTAAAAAGAAATTTTTGATATAATGAGTTAGAATAGAGAGGGATTAAAATGGCAAGATTAAATATTACGAAGCCTACGGGAAACGTTGATAGTCTAAACTTAATAAGTGCTTTTAAAGCTGAAAATAACACTTATGTTGTTTTAGATAGTGAAAAAATGGGTTCAATGGGTCTTCCGATAATTTATATTAGTAAATATACAACAAAACTTGAAAAAATAAATAATGACATGGAGTGGCAAAGTGTTAAAAACTATTTGAAAGGAATTATTAGTGGAACCAATTTTGAATATGTAAAAATAGGGGATAACTTAACAGCTGATGAAGCTTATTATACTCCTCTAACTTTACCCCAAAATTCCTTTGATGCTATAAAGAACCGTTATGTTATAACTGAGACTCCAGCTGCTAATGTGATGCCAACGGAAACGGTAATACCAGCAAGAACAGAAGCATCTCCTGTGATGCCAAATCCTAGTACTACAAGTAATGCCACTGTAAATGTAAGCCCAGTTACTCCACCACAAGTAGAACCTACTGCTGAACCACAACAAGAGTCTGTAATGAATTTGATAGATGAAGCTTACCGCGTAAGTACGCCAGCCCAAGCATCTTCTGTAGCCCAAAATGTTCCATCTATGCCTAATATGGAATCTACACCATCATCAGCTGTAACACCGTCATCTGTTATACCAACTATGGCATCTAATCCAGCACCAACTATGCCACAAGCATCTCCGGTAACGCCATCTTTCGTTGCTGAAGCTCCCGTAGTAAATCCAGCTCCGGTAAGAACAGAATCACCAGTAGTAACACCTGTAGCACCGGCACCAAGTGTAACAAATGTAACAAATGTAGCATCATCTATAAAGATGCCAACGATAAATTTTGATAATGATAAAGAAACTTTCTTAAAGGCTTGTGAAAACATGTTTGATGCTCTTGTTTCCAAATATCAAAAAGAGTTAACAGCATTAGAACAAAAAGAACAAGAATTAAAACAAAAAGAAGTGGAGATTAATGCAAAATTAAGAGATGCTAGTGAACATCTAGCTAATGCTGAGGCTAAAGAGACGGTTGCCAACATCGCTCATGATAATGCTAAAAAAGTAATGGAGTTAAATAATTTTATGCCCGTAAATCCCAATAACTGATGTATGAAAGCATCAGTTTTTTCATACAATGAATTAGTGATAATATGAAAGATATGATTAATTACTATTATAATTTAAATATCGAAAGTACCGAAGATTGGGATAATTTGTATATTTTTGAATGGAATCATAATAAGTTTTATTTTGTTCCCTTAAATAGAACAGAAAAAGAACTAATCGATTTAGTAGAAATTAGTAAAGAGTTAAAAGCAAGAGGTCTAGCTTGCCATGATCTAATTCTAAATAAATTTGGAAAATTTATAACCAACATTTATGAAGCTAACTATATTTTATTAAGACCTATTGGGGATATTTATGAAGAGTATGATATAAAAGATATGATCCAAATAAATAATAGACTTCTAGTAAACCCTAATAAGCGTAATTTATACCGTAATTCCTGGGCTAAACTATGGAGTGATAAGATTGATTACTTTGAATATCAAATTCATGAGTTAGGTAAAGATAAAGAGTTAATATTAGATAGTTTTAGTTATTATATTGGCTTAGGAGAAAATGCGATAAGTTATGTAAATAACACGAATAAAAAATATCATGGCAATAACCAAGATCGCATATGTTTATCACACCGAAGAATTAAATACCCCAATTACAAACTAAATTATTTAAATCCCTTAAGTTTTATCTTTGATCTAGAAGTAAGAGATATTGCAGAGTATATTAAAAGTGCCTTTTTTGAGGGAGTTGACGCTTTAAGTTATTTAAGAGAAACTTTAAAAATAACCAACTTTTCTATTTATAGTTTAGAATTATTATATGCAAGACTTTTATATCCAACTTATTACTTTGATATTTATGAAAGTATTATGAATAAAGGAGAGAGTGAAGAAAAATTAATACCTATTATTGAAAAAGCTGATGATTATGAAGAATTTTTACGTTTTGCTTATTTAGAAATTAATAAATATGCTCCCATTGAAGGCATAAGTTGGCTTTTAGATAAAAAATAAGAGTTATAAATCAACATTTATAACTCCTTCAATTTCTGGTATTTTATCTTTTATTAAAGCTTCTATTCCATAACTAATAGTACCATCTTGATACAAGCAATTTTTACAAGCTCCCGTTAGCTTAATATACACATAATTATCTTCTATACGCAAAAACTCAATATCGCCACCATCTTGTATTAAAAAGGGACGAATACTTTCAATTAATTCTTTAACTTGTTCTTCCATTAATAATCACCAAACATATTATAAAAGAAAATATTTCATTAGTAAAGAAAAACATGTTATAATATTTGTACAGGTGGTAATTCATGTTTAAAATAGGAGATACAGTTAAATGCGTTGTAACAGGATTTAAAGAATATGGAATTTTTGTGCGTGTAAATGATGAATATAATGGTTTAATTCATATATCAGAAATATCCAACAGTTTTGTTCATAATGTAAGTGATTATGCCGAAATAGGGGAAGAAATCTATGCAAAAGTAATAGAAGTAGACAATGTAACCAAACATTTAAAACTATCTATAAGAGCTATCAATTACAAATTAGATGGTAAAGAAACCGAAGAAAGTAATAAAGATGGATTCAAGCCCTTAAAAGAACATTTGGGTTTATGGATTAATGAAAAGTTAAAAGAAATAGGACGATATAAATAATCTTTATTATAATATTATTGGTGATGTTATGAATATAAAACGTAATTTAAGAGATATTCTTAAAACAAATATTAAATATTATCGAATAAAAGCCAATCTGACTCAAGAAGATTTAGCTGAAAACGCAAATGTAACAGCTAAATATATCTCTGATTTAGAAAGAGGTATATTTAATGTAAGTTTAGAAAAACTAGAACAAATTGCTGAAGCTTTAAATATTGAAGCATATCTACTTTTAAAAGATGATTATAAAAATGAAGTAATACCTATTAAAGTAGATATGATTACGAAAACAAGAAAATCAAAAAACATCATTAAATTTATATACGAAAAAACTTAGGACGACCTAAGTTTTATATTTTATATACTCCAGTGGTAATGACACTAACACAAGGATTTTCAGTATTTGACTGTAATATAAAAAACTCCAATAGGAATTTCAAATTCAAAGATGGTGCCCAAGGCCGGACTTGAACCGGCACGGGTTTTAACACCCGCAGGATTTTAAGTCCTGTGCGTCTACCTATTCCGCCACTTGGGCAGGCACTTGTCTTAATGAATAAGACTTCTTAAGTATAATATGTTTTTTTATCTTTTTCAAGTCTTTTTTTCAAAAATTAGGTATTTTTTATGAAATATTTTAAAAAATACGCTTATATTAATATTAAGAAGTTAAAAAATTGAAGAAATATGGTTGACATGCTAAAATATCTTTGCTATAATTGCTTTGTTGACCGGGAAAATATGGAGGAATACCCAAGTCTGGTTGAAGGGACCGGTCTTGAAAACCGGGAGGTCGAGCAATCGGCGCAGGGGTTCGAATCCCTTTTCCTCCGCCACTTAATTTTACATCGCGGGATGGAGCAGTCTGGTAGCTCGTCGGGCTCATAACCCGAAGGTCGTTGGTTCAAATCCTTCTCCCGCAACCATGTGGTTCGTTAGTCTAGAGGCCTATGACGTCTGCCTGTCACGCAGAAGATCACGGGTTCGAATCCCGTACGAACCGCCATTTTTTTGGCTTCATAGCTCAGTCGGTAGAGCAGAGGACTGAAAATCCTTGTGTCGCTGGTTCAATTCCCGCTGGAGCCACCAGAAAATGTTAGTTAAAAACCTAGGAATTACCTAGGTTTTTTCATAACTTAAAGCTGGGACAAAAATACTACTAACTCTTTTTCTAGGTTAAAATTGAGCCAATTTAGCAAAGCTTAATAGTAGTGGTACATCAATGATTAATATTATATAGTGTCAGTTTAAAAAAATAATTTTATGAAAGATAAAAAACAAACAGTTTTAAAATAAATTCTAATTTTTAAGAATAGAGTTTATATTTTTTATTTGCTTATTATGATTAGTCATGCTAAAATATATTTAATAGTTAAAGTAATATAAAGATGAAAAAGTCAGTTAATTATTAGTTTAGGAGTGTAGTATGGCAAAGATAGTTGATGAATTAAAAAAAGAATATAAAGAAACAAAGAAAAGCAGCTTGCTTGTTTATTTTATCTTACGTTTTTTAGTTATATTATGTTTAATAAGACAAATAATATTGGGGCATTTAGATAGTGCTTTATTATGCATATTATCTTTATTTTTGCTTATTTTACCCATTATTATTCAAAGAAGATTTAAAATAACCTTACCTAATACTTTAGAAGCAATTATTTATATTTTTATTTTTTCTGCTGAAATACTAGGTGAAATTTATAACTTTTATGGAAATATTCCTAACTGGGATCTAATGCTTCATACATTAAATGGATTTTTATGTGCCGCAATAGGATTATCTCTAATTGATTTATTAAATAAAAATAGTAAAAGTATGAAATTATCTCCTCTATATGTAGCTATAGCATCTTTCTGTTTTAGTATGACTATTGGTGTATGTTGGGAATTCTTTGAATATGCAGCTGATCGAACACTGCCAGTAGATATGCAAAAAGATGAAATAATAACTCGCATTTCTTCTGTAGAATTTGATCCTAATAAAAGCAATAAAGCAGAGGTGATAAAAGAAATTGATAAAACAGTTTTGTATAACGAAAACAATGAGGAATTAATAACAATTGCAGGTGGGTATTTAGATATTGGCCTAAATGATACGATGGAAGATTTATGGGTTAATTTTATTGGTGCCAGCATTTATTCTATATTAGGATATTTCTATATTAAAAATAGAGATAAATATTCTTTAGCTAGCAAATTTATTATTACCAAGCAAAAATAAATAAGTCATAAAAAGTTTATTTTGGCGTACTCTTTACTAGAGGTGTTAGTTTTGAAAAAAATATTAATAACAATTTTTGCTTTTTGCCTATTTATTCCTTTAGTAAATGCTGCTGATTCTCTTAATCTGAGTAGTGAAAGTGCTATATTAATGGATGCATTAAGTGGCAAAATTTTATATGAAAAAAATATTGATGAAAAATTACCAATGGCTAGTATGACCAAAATTATGAGTATGCTTTTAATTATGGAAAATATTGAAAAAGGAAATTTAACTTATGAAGAAACCGTACTAATTAGCGAAAATGCTAGTGGTATGGGAGGATCCCAAGTATTTTTACAAGCAGGGGAGGAATATACAGTAAATGACTTACTTAAATGTATTGCTATATCAAGTGCTAATGATGCTGTAGTAGCGATGGCTGAAAAAATAAGTGGAAGTGTTGATGCTTTTGTCGAACTCATGAATACTCGTGCCCAAGAATTAGGATTAGTTAATACTCATTTTGCTAATCCCCATGGCCTAGATAATGAAGATCACTATTCTACAGCTCGTGATATGGCATTAATGGCTAAAGAATTATTGAGTCATGAAGATATTTTAAAATATACATCTATTTATGAAGATTATTTAACAAAACCAGATGGTTCCCAAGTATGGCTTGTAAACACCAACCGTTTAGTAAGATTTTATGATGGAGTAGATGGTCTAAAAACTGGATATACAACCGAAGCTGGATATTGCCTAACAGCTACTGCTAAAAAAAATGATTTAAGATTAATTAGTGTAGTCATGAAATCGCCTAGTGCGGAAGAAAGAAGTAGTGATACTTCAACATTATTATCCTATGGCTTTAATTCCTTTAAGAATAATATAGTTCTTAGTAAAGAGGAATCTCTTGGAAAAGTAAAAGTAGAGAAAGGAAAAATTGATGAAATTGATGTTTATTTAAAAGAAGATGCTACCGAAATACTAAGTGTAACTGAAAAGCCAAGTGACTATACTTTTAATATCAAAATTGATAAAATAGAAGCACCTGTTAAGAAGGATAGTATTGTTGGTACAGCCGAAATAATTGATAATGAAGGTAATATTATTAAGGAAGCTGAAATAATAGTTAAAGAAGATATTGAGAAGGCAGGTTTTCTAGATTATTTAAAACAAAACTTAAAATTTTTAACTAGTGGTAATTAAGCAAACAAAAACTACTTTTGCTGTGAAAAGTAGTTTTTCTATTATAAAAGTCATTTCATCAATAATTGGTGCAAGGAAGGAGATTTGAACTCCCACGAATGAAATTCACTACCCCCTCAAAGTAGCGCGTCTACCGATTCCGCCATCCTTGCATGTTTTAATTATAATTTTGCTTATTGAAAAAGTCAAGATATTAACTTGACTAACATTGAATTTTATTGAAAGTTCCCGTTTGAAAAACACTGGGAATTTAGTCTCAAAAAAACTTTTATCAACAATTTATATTTTGTAATTGTTTTGTTAAATATTATAAATAAGAAAATAACTATCTTGTCA
>DVJF01000068.1 GCA_018716965.1 Candidatus Caccenecus avistercoris
AGAAGAAAGTAATATTACTTTCCTTTTTCCAGTTAAAGGCTTTACCGTAGGGTTTAATCATCCTTTTGCACTCGAGGAAATAAAAGAAGAAAATGCTTTTATTTTTGTTAATCGGATGCTTGATCATGAAGGAATTCTAGCCTTTCAAAGTTTGCTTCAAAATTTACCTAGTAATATTAAAGGAATTGTTTTTGATGATATTGGGGTATTAGAAGTTTTAAAAACAATGCCTAATTCTTTAGTTAAAATATTATTTTTAAATCATTTTAATTGTAATTCTTTAAGTATTAATACTTATTTAGAAGATTGTGATAGTGTGGTGGTATCTACCGATATTACGAAAGAAGAAGTAAAGACCATACTTGAGCATGCTTCAAAACCTTTGGTATTATATACTTTTGGACATATTAATATTATGTATTCAAGAAGAAAATTAATTACGAATTATAATGAACATTTTCATACTCATGCCCCTTTAGTAAGCGATTTAACCAATGATTTAAAACAACATTTTAAAATACTGGAAAATGAATATGGAACGGTTATTTATACAGATAAACCTTTTAATGGGCTTTATATGAGGGGAAGCCGGAATGTTTTATATTATTTAATAAATACGGTTTTTCTAAGTGATGAGGAAGTAATAGATATTATAAATAGTACGACGGATTTAGCGGCACAATATGATTATACTTATTTAAGTGAAAATGAGACCATTGTTAGAATAAAGGAGAGATAAAGTATGATAGAATTACTGGCTCCTGCGGGAAATTTAGAACGTTTAAAAATAGCTTTTTTATATGGGGCTGATGCGGTATATATTGGGGGATATGAATATTCCTTGCGAGCTAATGCGATTAATTTTAGTAGGGAAGAGCTAAAGGAAGCTGTAGAGTTTGCTCATCAATTACAAAAACGAGTATATGTTACCGTAAATATTGTTTTTCATAATAAAGATTTAGATGGACTTAAAGAGTATTTGGAGTCTCTTGCTTCTATTCAGGTAGATGCCGTTATTGTAAGTGATATTGCAGTTATTAGGACCATCAAAGATAATCATATTCCTTTAGAAATTCATTTATCGACGCAGGCAAGTACCCTAAATTATGAAGCAGCTTTATATTATAAGAATTTAGGTGTTAAAAGAATTGTTTTGGCAAGGGAAGCGAGTAGAAGTGATATTATAGCTATTAAAGAGCATACCCATTTGGATTTAGAATGTTTTATTCAAGGAGCTATGTGTACAAGTTTTAGTGGGAAGTGTGTACTTTCTAATGTTGCTACTAATAGGGATTCTAATAGAGGTGGATGTGCCCAGATTTGTCGGTGGGTATTTGATATTAATAAAGAAAAAGATGTTTTTAGTATGACTCCGAAAGATTTAAATATGGCTACTTATTTAGAAGATATGATGAGTATTGGGGTTAATTCTTTTAAAGTAGAGGGAAGAATGCGTTCTGTTTATTATATTGCGACTGTTATTTATGAATATCGTCATTTATTTGATAAAATTAAGAGTCATACTTTAAGAGAGTGTGACATACTATATTCTAACGACATCATTAATAGGTGTGCAAATAGGGAGTCTACACCCCAATTTTATGATAAAATGCCTACTTCTAAAGAACAATATTATTTAGGAAGAGAAGAAGTATCGAATCAAGATTTTTTAGGTATTGTCATGGAGTGTAAAGATAATGTCGTTTTACTGGAAGAAAGAAATTATTTTAAAGTAGGGGATGTTGTCGAATTTTTTGGTCCTAATATGGAAGCTTTTACTTATAAAATCGAGGAAATAAAAGATGTAGATGGTAATAAGATTGATGTGGCTAGACATCCAAGAATGCAAGTTTATTTGACATTAGATCGAACTGTTCCAAAAGATACAATGATGCGTTTAAAAGTATTTGACAAAAAGGATTATTTGTAGTATCCTTTTGTAGATGCAAAAAAATAATGAGGTGGAGATTATGAAAAAAGAAAATATAACTGTACTTACGCCAGAAGGCTACTTAGAGTTAGAAGCAGAGTTAAATGATTTAAAATTAAATAAAAGACCAGAGGTTATTAATGCCTTAAAGTATGCTCGTTCTTTAGGAGATTTATCAGAAAATGCCGATTATGATGCTGCTAGAAATGAACAAGCTCAACTTGAAAGTCGGATTAAAGAACTTGAATATAAGCTTGAACATTGCGAAATAGTAGATAATCAAGATAAGCATATTGCTAATGTTGGTTCAACTATTGTTATTGAATATGAGCCTGGGGATGATGAAGAATATAAAATTGTTGGTTCTCTAGAAGCTGATCCATTTAATAACAAGATTTCTAATGAATCACCTATTGGTAAGGCTGTTATTGGACATAAAGCTGGGGAAGTAGTATCTGTAGAAAGTCCTAATGGAACTTATGATGTAACACTTAAAAGTGTAAATTAGTTTGTAATTTTTAAAGTTCTATGATATAATGGTGAAGACCCAAGGAAAGACAATCCGCTTAACAGTTTGACAGTACTTAATAGTTAATAGGTTTGGTACATGGTTAATGATTGTTGGTTAATATATATAAAGAGAGGATGTGGATGTATGGCTAATTTAGTTGATAAGATTAATGAACGTCATATTAGACACGATATACCTGAATTTCGTGTAGGAGACACTGTACGTGTTGATGTTTGGGTTAAAGAAGGAAAGAAAGAGAGAATCCAAGCTTTTGAAGGCTTAGTAGTAGCTAAAAAAGGTAGTGGTGTATCTGAGACTTTTTCAGTAAGAAAAAAATCAGGTGGCATTGGAGTAACTCGTATATTTCCGGTTAACGCACCTACTATTGACAAAATTGTCGTAGTTAGAAAAGGTTTAGTTAGAAGAGCAAAACTTAACTTTATTAAAGGTATGCGTAAAGAATATCGTGTTAAAGAAAGAAATTAATTTTCTTTTTTTTGTGCAGGATAAAAGCATGAAAATAAATTAGAATAGTAATTTTCTTAAGTAAATAAAAGGAAAATTACTATTTTTTATTGTAAATTTTCGTAGTTTTATTAGCCAGTAACATAAACAACTTAGGTACTTCTATTT
>DVJF01000069.1 GCA_018716965.1 Candidatus Caccenecus avistercoris
GGTGTCTACTAAATAGACAAATTTCTATTGTCGCCTCCTTACGAAAGGTTTTGGTTGACGTAGGAAGGAGTGTATATAGTTAGTTGAAGAATTTATTTCTGAAACTTATAAATTGGTTTAAGCCAAAAAAGGCATCAACCATCATCATTGTATGTAACAACATGACGGTTAATGTCTACAACCAAAAGTAGGCATTTAGACCTAATGCTCTACAAATTTATTGTATCACACTCTTTTCATTTTAACAATCAAATTTTATATCAAAATAGCCCCTATATATAAAATAGAGACTATTTTTCTAATATTGTCCAAGTTTTAAATACAAGACTTAAAACATCAATATTATTTATTTAGGAATTATCCAATGATTAATCTTGTATCCTAATGCTTTTCTAATTAGTCGTAACCAATTATTAAGTGTAAAAGGATATTGGGCGCACACCATTCGTGTTATTCACGTTCCAGTTGTCGAGGTTGCCATTGTCATTCACAACGAACACGTTAGCATTGCCGTTGTTATACCAATACGGAGACTAGCAACAGTTCCTTCTTCTAGATTAACCATTACTATTATACTACAAGTTTATAAGTAGTAACATATATATCTTATCTAGTTATACATTATATAACATATTTTAATTTTTATTTTTCTGTATCGAAGATATATGTCGGAATTTGTCGAACAGTTTTTCTTGCTTTTTTAAGCACAATACCTGATAATAATAACTTGAGCATTGGGACTGGTGTCTACCAAGCAAATTCCTGCTATTGTGCTTACCTCCCTTACATGGGGTTTTGGTTCAAGTTAATAGAAAGGGTTGTATGGTTAGTATGAAGAAATTCTTCAGATTACTTATAACTTGGCTTAGACCAAAAAAGACACTAACTATCATCATTGTTTCAAACAACTCAGTAGTTAATGTCTATGAAAAAAAATAAAATTAAGTAGGCATTTAGACCTAATGCTCTACAAATTTATTGTATCACACTCTTTTCATTTTAACAATCAAATTTTATATCAAAATAGCCCCTATTATTTCAAATAGAGACTATTTTTAATATTGTCCAAGTTTTAAATACAAGATCTAAAACATCAATATTACGTATTTAGGAATTATCCAATGATTAATCTTGTATCCTAATGCTTTTCTAATTAGTCGTAACCAATTATTAAGTGTAAAAGGATATTGCCTGTTGGGCGCTTGACAGGTCACCATTCGTGTTATTCACGTTGTTGTTGTTGAGGTTGCCATTGTTATTCACAATGAACACGTTAGCATTGCTGCTGGTAAAGCGATTCGGAGACTAGCAACCGTTCAAGTTTTTAGATTAACCATTTTAATTATAACTCGAATATAGCAAGTAATGCAAATATTTTTAATTATCATAATTTATCTAATCTCAAGTAGGATTTACATGAATAATAACTCTATAAATCTTTCTAAACTTTTTAACAACCTCTTTTTCTAAATGATCCGCTATTTCATGAGAAGCAAAAGTACTCATATTTCCATCAACATCAATAGTAAGTACACAAACATATTTATAACCTGTTGGTACTGTTACAAAATCTTCTACCTGACAAACATCTTCATTTTTTAAAATAAAATTTATAATTTCATCTTTTTCTTCTTTACTAATAGAAGCGTCCATTAAAACATGATAAGCTTCTAGCATAATACCAAGTCCCGTAATAATAATATAAATAGAAGTAATAGACCCAAATATCCCATCAAAAAAATAATATCCAAAATAACCAAATATAACAGATAACAAAGTACCTATTGTAAGTAAAATATCATTTCTATGATCTTTCATTGTAGCTTTTATCAAAATATTATGATGATGCTTATATTTACTTTTAGCATATAAATAAAGAAGTATTTTAACAAGTATCGTGATAATACAAACTAAAACTAAATAAATGCTAACAGTAAAAATATCTCCCTTTATAATAGCCATAATAGAATCAAATAATATTTTAATCCCTACCACAATCATAAAAATACTAATAAACATAGAAAATATATATTCTGCTTTCCCATGTCCCAAATTATGATCATCATCACTAGGAACACCTGCTATTTTATTACCTATATAAGACATAATAGAAGAAAATATATCTCCTGCCGAATTTATAGCATCTGCCATCATAGCTTCACTATGACTAAATAAGGCTACAATAAATTTAATAATAAGTAAAAAGACATTGCCTACAATGCCTAAAAAGCTCACCTTTTTGGTACTTTCATATCGGTTCATAAATACCACCGACTTACTTCCTCTAATGGTTTCCTAGGTCTTTTTAAAGGTATAGTATCTGTATATCCGAAAGCTACTGCTGATATTAACTTTTTATTTATTTGCAAGTTTTTACTCAATTCTTCTTCAATATTCAAAATAAAGCCTATCCATAAAGATGCCACCCCTAAATCAGTAGCGCGTAAAATCATATTTTCAATACCTGCTCCAACTGATACCGTATCCATAACCATATCTTCTATATCAGCATAAACCAAAACTAATGCTTGACAATCCTTTATAACATTACTAGTTGTTTTACTTACATCACCCATTTTCTTATAAAGACTATCTCCTATTTTTTGCTTTAAGTCTTTATTTTGCACAATAACAAAATACCAAGGCTGTCTATTTTTAGCAGATGGTGCTAATATAGCATAATTTAAAATATCTACAATAATATCTTTAGCTAATACTTTATCATTAAAACTCCGAATACTTCTTCTATCTTCTATAACTTTACCAAGTTCCAAATACTATTCCTCCCCACAAAACTCATTACTATATTCCATACTAGTACTTCCAATATATACATCATCACTAGTATTATTACCATTATTTCGATGACATACAATAATATTTACATCTTTCCCTTGATAAAAACGGGAATTATTATCTTTATAATCTTTCTTCTTAAAACCTCTTGTTAACTCTTCTAAACTAACTCCTTCATTAATAAGTTCTTTTAAACTCTTATCTTCTTCTTTATATTTCACACTAACACTTTCTATACCATATAAATAATAATTATTATCATTTCCCAAATATAAAGTAATTCCTTCTTTATCTGTTTCAGTTATTGTATAATCATATCCTGACTCTCTAAATATTTGCACTGCGACCAATAAAATTACTAAAGCTGCTCCAATGAAAATAACTATCCTTTTTGCGTCCATTTCTAATTTCATCCTCTTACACTCCCATCGTCATTGTCTCCGGTAAAGTAGATCCCCCATCTATTATAATACCCTGTCCTGTTATATAACTAGCTTCATTACTAGCTAAAAAAGCTGCTAACTCTCCAATTTCTTCAGGTTTTGCTAATCTCTTTAGTGGTATAGCCATTCGAATACCTTCTATTACACTTTTTGGATCCTCTGGATTAGACTCATTAGCCATTCCTTGAACCATAGGTGTTGCTACATATCCTGGCATAATAGCATTTACCCGTATATTATCACTAGCCAACTCGGCTGCTAAACTTTTCGTAAATCCCAGTATGGCCGCTTTACTTGTCGCATAAGCAACTTCTCCTGGATCAGCAACACAAGGACCTGTCACACTAGATAAATTAACAATCGCTCCACCCTTTTTTAAAATAGGTAAAAAAGTATGTGTAACAAGCCAAGTTCCCATGATATTCACATTAAAATGCAAATCTCTTTTTTCATTACTCATCGTAAGAAAACTATCAAGCTTGCATACTCCAGCATTATTAACAATAATATCTATTGTCCCATAAGTATTTTTAATTTCCGAAAAACAAACATCTAACACTTTTTGATCGGTAATATCAACCGTATAACCATTAATTTTACCTGGATAACTTTTATTTAATTCAATCACGGTATCTTTAAGCTCCAAAGAATGATCCAATATAACAACCATAGCTCCATACTTCAAGAAAACTTGTACAATTCCTTTTCCAATTCCTTTAGCGCCTCCCGTTACAACTGCTACACTTTTATCTAATTTCATAAATTACCTACTTTCTATCTTACTTTTATATATATTTTAATTTAATTATCCCAACTTTTCAACCCTCTTTTAAATTTAATTTCATCTAAATCCTTTAACTTTCTTACAAGAACTAAAAAAATACGTATTTTATCAAGGAAAAAAGCAAGTTGTTATTGAAATATTAGCAAATTTATATTATAGTTAAAATAGAATAACAAAACAGGAGGGAAATATGAATATTAATCAAATAAATCTTGAAAAAGAAGATTTAAAAAAAGTACAAAGCATATTAAAGGGGTATGCTAGTGTTGATAAACCATGGATGAATATTTACCAAAAAATTGATCCTCATAATATTGATATCAACATGAGTATTTATCAAATGCTTGAAAAATATTCTCAAGACAATCTTAATTCTACAGCCATGTGGATTCCCGGAAAAGATCTTGAAAACGGATTAAAAATAAAGTATAAAACTTATTTAGAAGAATGTCGAAAACTAGCTAAATCTTTTGATGGTATAGGAGCCAAGAAAGAAGAAATAATTCCTATTATTTTACCAAACATTCCTGAATCTAGATGTTCTATTTATGGATTAAACTATCTAGGTGGCGTATCCTATCCTATCATACCTAGTCTACCAAGTAAAGAACTAGAAAAGATATTAATTACTAACAGTATAGATAAAGTTGTTATTTTTAGTGGATTTTATGAGAAATATAAAGAAGTTTTCCAAAATTGTGGTGTAAAATGCGTCATTATAACAGACGGAACCGGATTAATTCCTAATTATTTAAAAAAGGTTGCCAATACCACTGCTAAACTTAAAGGAGAACCTGTTCCTTTTAAAGATTACAACATTCCATACCGTTCTAACATAATTACATGGGACGAATTTCTAAAAGCCGGTAAAAAAAGAAAAGTAGAAGAACCTTTTTATAAAGCTAATTCAACCGCAGCGATTATTGGTACTAGTGGAACAACAGGCGTTCCTAAAGGAGCTATATTTACCAATGAAAATATCAATGCTCAAGCTTTCCAACATTTTCTAGCAGATATTGATTGTGAAAAAGGCGATAAAATTTTAGATATTTTAATCCAATCTATTTCTTATGGTTTTTCTGTTATGCATTACGAAGGAATTTTAGGTACTGAAGCCGTTATGATACCAAATCTTGTAACCGACAAAATAACCGAAGTAATCGACAAAATTAAACCAGTTCAATTTACTGGTGGACCCGTTCATTTCATCTATATGAGCCGCAGTGATTTATTTAACCAAGGAAAACTTGAACCAATGAAAAATGCCATATCTGGTGGGGCAAAATTACCAGCTGATGTCGAAAAGAAATTAAACAAAGACCAAATATATGTAAAACAAGGATACGGTACAACCGAATGTTTAGGTGGTGCTACTGGTCCTAAAGGCGAATATAAATTTGGAAGTATTGGTACACCTTTACCCCTTACTAACATGGGCATTTTCAAACCCGGAACAGACGAAGAATTAAAATATAATGAAATTGGTGAAATTTGTATAAGTGCACCTACCGTCATGCAAGGATATCTAAATAATAAAGAAGAAACCAAAAAATCTTTAATTACTCATCATGATGGAAAAGTTTGGTTACATACCAAAGATTTAGGTTACTGTGATGAAACAGGACACTTCTACTTTGCCGAACGAATTTCTGATACATTTATGAGATGTGGATTTAATGTTCACCCAAACAAAATTGCTGAATTTTTAAATAAACAACCTTATGTTGCTGAATCTCATGTTCTAGGCGTTCCTCATAATTCAGAACAAGAAGTCCCTGTAGCTTTCGTTGTTTTAAAACCAGAATATGTAGGACAAGAAGAAAAAATTAAAGAAATATTAAAAGATATATGCTATAATAATTTAGATGAAATGTCTATACCATACGAATGGATATTCACTAATGCTATTCCAAGAAATATTGGTGGTAAAATCGTAAATAGACAATTAATCGCTGATTATCATTTAGACTACTCAAATGTAAAATCAAATGGTATAAGTTTACAAAGAAAGAAATAATTTATAGGTGGTGATATTGTGGGATATTTTAGCGTTGCTCTTTCTATAGCAAGTTTATTATTCTTATTAATAGTATTTATTGTATTTAAATCTAAAGAAAACATTAAAAGTTTACAATTACAATTATTTTCGAAAATGTTATTACTAACAATTTTTGGATTATGTATTGATATATATGGCTTCTTTTCTTTCCAAATATTTCCTTTAGATTCTTTAATTAATGTATTTATTGCAAGGTTATATATTGTATTTTACTTTTTATGGGGTCTTTGTTTTACTTACTATGTCATATCTATTTCCTTTGATTTGGAAAAAAGAAAACATTTTAAAACAATTACTCAAATATTTGCCATTATAATCAGTTTAGTAATCTTTATATGTCCAATTAGTATTTATAGTAATGGTTCAAGTACCTACTCATATGGATTAAGTGTAAATATTAATTATGCCTTCTCTTTCCTATTTATCATAATTATGTTATACTGCTTAATTAAAAATATCAAAAAAATAATAAATAGACAATACATACCTCTACTTGCCTACATCATTTTTGGAACTATGGTTATCATAATTCAACAAATAAATCCTAAATTGACTTTAATGATTTTCTTCCAGTCAATAATCATTTTTATTATGTATCACACAATTGAAAACCCAGATGTTCAAATGATTAAAGAACTAAATGCAGCTAAAGATCAATCAGAAAAAGCCAATCGTGCTAAAACTGATTTCTTATCAAATATGTCCCATGAAATAAGAACTCCTCTGAATGCTATAGTTGGCTTTAGTGAATGTATGTTAGACACAGATGATTTAAAAGAAACGAAAGAATACGCCGGTGATATTGTTGATGCTTCTAAACAACTACTAGAAATTGTAAACGGTATTTTAGACATTTCTAAAATCGAAGCTAATAAAGTCGAAATTATACCGAAAAACTACAATCCAAGAGAAGTATTTGATGGCTTAAGAAAACTTGTTTTACCAAGAATTAAAGAAAAACCAATTGAATTTAAAATGACCTTTTCTCCTGATCTACCAGGAATATTACGCGGCGATGTTTCCAAAGTTAAGCAAGTAATACTAAATATACTAACAAATGCGGCTAAATATACCGACAAAGGAGAAATCGTTTTTAATGTCAATTGTATTAACCGAATGGATACAAAAACTTGTCTCATGTACATTTCCGTAAAAGATACAGGTCATGGTATTAAAAAAGATAAACTAGAAACTATCTTTGGTAAATTTGAACGTATTGATGAAGATAAAAACACGACAACTGAAGGTACTGGTTTAGGTCTTGCTATAACTAAAAGTTTAGTTGATCTTATGGGAGGAAGAATTACTGTTTTCTCCAAATACGGCGAAGGATCTACCTTCCGTATTTATCTAGAGCAAGAAATTATAAACATGGAAATACCTAAAAATGAAACTGTAGAAGAAGAAATTACTTACAAAGACTATCATGATAAAAAAATACTTATAGTTGATGATTCTAAAATTAATTTAAAAGTGGCAGAAACACTTATGAAACCATATAACTTTGAAATAGATACAGCCATAAGTGGCTATGAAGCAATTGAAAAAGTAAACAATAAACACTATGATTTAATCTTTATGGACATAATGATGCCAAAATTAAATGGTGTCGAAACATTGGATAAATTAAGAGAAAAAGAAGATTTTACTACTTCTGTAGTAGCTTTAACAGCTGATGCTATTGAAGGAACTGATGAAAAATATTTAAGTGTTGGTTTCAATAGCTACTTATCAAAACCAATTGATCGCAAATTATTAAATAAAGTTATTAATAAGTATTTAGGAGGTAATTAGTGTATGGAAAAAAAGATAGACTTATTAGTGAATAACAATGTAGATGTAAATGGAAGTTTAGAATTTTGGGGTGATATGTCTTCCTACAATGAAAACTTATTAGAGTTTAAAAATTCTTTACCAGAAAAACTAAATAATCTAGCATATTATAAAAATGCTAAAGATTGTACAAACTATGCTATTTTAGCCCACAGCTTAAAAAGCGAATCTAAATATTTAGGATTTACTAAAGACGCTGAAGTCTTCTTAAGCCATGAATTAAAAGGAAAAGAAAATGATATTGCTTTTATCGAAAAAAACTTTTCTAATTTAGAACAAACAATAAATAATATGATTAATTTATTAAATAAATATTTTAATGATAAAGAAAAAAAAGTAATCTTAATCGCTGATGACTCAAATATAATTCTCAACTTTTTAGAAAAAAACATTCATGGAAAATACAATATTATAAAAGCCAGAACCGGAAATGAAGCTATAGACATTATAAAAAATAACAATTTATATGCTATACTCCTAGATTTAAATATGCCAAATTTAAATGGCTTTGATGTTCTGGAATATTTAAAAAGCAACAACTTATTAGAAAAAATCCCTATTATTATTATAACTGGTGATGATACTGAAGAAACCATAAAAAAAGCATTTAATTACAATGTAGTAGACGTTTTAAATAAACCATTTACCGAAGAAAATATAAACAGAATACTAACTTCTATTAATAACTTCTATGAAAGAGATAAGATATGAAAAAAGTCGAATTACACTTACATTTAGATGGCAGTATTAGACCATCTACAATAAGTGAAATACTAAATATCAATCTAGAAGAAGCTAAAAAGTTATCAACTATCGAAACTAAATGTGCATCTCTAAAGGAATATCTAACAAAATTTGATATTCCTTTAAAAATTATGCAAACCAAAGAAAATTTAGAAAGAGTAGCTTTCGAACTAGCCCAAGATCTCCAAAAAGATGATGTCATTTATGCAGAAATTCGTTTTGCTCCAAATAAACATCTAAAATCCGGACTAACACTTGATGAAGTAGTAACTGCAATATTAAAAGGATTATCCCAAGTTCCCATTAAAACGAACCTAATATTATGTATGATGCGTGGTGACTCTTATGAGCAAAACTTAAAAGTAATCAAATTAGCTAAAAAATATTTAAATCATGGTGTAGTTGCTATTGATCTTGCTGGATCAGAAGCTTCTTACCCCGTAAATTTATATCAAGAGCTATTTGAAATTGCTCAAAAAGAAAATATTCCCTTTACCATTCATGCCGGAGAAGCTGATGAACCTTTAAGTGTAATAAATGCTATTAATTTAGGAGCCAAAAGAATAGGACACGGTGTTCGAGCCATTGAAAGTGAAAAGGCCTTAAAACTAATCAAGGAAAAAAACATAACTTTAGAAGTATGTCCTAAAAGTAATTTAGATACTAACATGTATGAAAAATTAAGTAATCACCCTATAAAGAAATTATATGATATGGGCCTATTAGTTACCATAAACACTGATAATCGCACTGTATCAAATACAAATCTTACAAAAAGCTATCAAGATTTACAAGAAGTATTTTCTTTTACTAAACAAGATTTTCTAAAAATGAATGAGAATGCTTTACAAAGTGCTTTTCTAAATCAAGCCGAAATAGAAGAACTTTTAGCTTTACTTCATAAGTGATTTAATAAATGCTTCAAATATTAAATCACTTTTTTTATTCACCAAAGACTCTGGGTGCCACTCTAAACCTAAAAAGAATTTCTTCTTCTTATCTTCCACTGCTTCTATCACTCCATCAAACGCTCTAGCACTTACCACTAAATTAGTATTTTGAACACCCGTTTTATGCCTACTGTTAACTACACTTTGTTCTACTCCTAAAATACTATAAAGAAGACTATTCTTTTTAATAACAATAGCATGTTCTTTTAAATAATGATTATTCCCAACTTTTATTTCTCCATATCCTCCAAAACTTAAAGCCATAGCTTGCATACCAAGACAAATACCCAAAGTTGGAATATCTTGCTTATACAAATACTGTACTAGCAAAAAATCATTATCTACAAAATGGTCTCCCCCGGTTAAAACAATCCCATCACAAAGCTGAACCAAATAAAGAATTTGATCCCATAATAAATCTATCGGAATCAAAATAATCTGTACCGGATATTTCAAAAAAACATCTAAAACATCTCTTCGACAACCTATAAACGATTTATTATTTTCTTCGAATTCTCGAACTATAATCCCAATTTTCTTCATAATAAATCATATGAAAAGAAGCCATCTTTAGACTTCTTTTTCACTTTTTATAATAATTTTTTATTATCTTCCTCTTTCGTATTTCAAAATTTCTCCTGTTACAGCATCTATTTCATAATCATATTCATAATAATCATGATAAAATTCAATTTCATAAGTAGCTATATGATAATCTATATCTAATTCTACTTTACTAAAACGAACATCACTACTATTAAGTCCTGCATGATTTAAAACAATTTCCCTAGCTTTATCTACACCAATATAATCATTAGTTGTATTATTATTATTATAATTACTTAAATAATCTTCTTTAAAACTAACGATTTCTTTAGTTTCTACATCTATACTAATCTCATACTCTTTTTCATTATCATAAAAATAAACATCATAGACAGTAATACCGTTTTCTCTATCTATCCGAACTCTTGTGAATGTAACTTCATTACTATTTTTACCAACTCTTTGTAAAGCAATATTTCGAGCTTCTTCTTCTGTCATCGAAACATTAATATTAGAATTATTATCACCCTGATTACTATTAACATTATTTCTTAAATCTTTTTCAAAATTAACTATTCTCCCACTATTATAATTTACATCTACTTCATACTCATACAAATCATCATAAAACTTTATTTCGTATTCTCTATCTTCTCTATCTTTCTGTATCGTTAAAACAGTAACTTCACTACTACTAACACCAGCATATCGATAAGCTATATCTTGAGCTTCTGCCTCACTAATAGTCTCTCTAAAAACAAACATATAAAGACATACACCTAAAATAGTCAAAACCAAAACTACACTAACAATAATACTATAAATTTTCCACTTTTTCACATAAATCACTCCTATATAATTTAATTATAACAAAAGAAAAAAAAGAAGTAAACAGCTTTCACTAGCTATGTAAAACAAGATATAATTCATACGATATTCTTCTAGCACTTCTAACACTTTTAAGACCATATTTTTTTAATTTATCCATTTTAAAATCATTCTTGTCATAACATTTTTTTAACTGCAACTTCATACTTTTTCCCGTACAACTATTCATATCAACAATATCTGCCTCTATAACTAAACATTCAAAAAGAATTGCTTGATAAGGTTTAGTAAGGTAAATATATACATAATCTCCAACTTTCACATGAACATTTTGATGCCACCTAATCACATCAGTATGCTTAAATTCTCGAATAATATCATACACTAAAGGATTAGCCGGTATAATCCAAGCTTGAACCTGACTTACCAAACTATAACTTACTTGAACATAAGCCATAATCTCTTCATCACTTAAACTATCATCTAAAACAATAGAAACCCAACTTTTCTTATTCATATGGTAGGCTGGATATATCCCTCTTCTTTTTAAACTCTCTCCTACTTTATCATCTAACTTTAAATTTAATATTTCTATTTCTCCTGATAAATTGGGCATAATCTTACTTTTATCCACATTCATAATAATACCAAACCACTTTTGATTATATATATTGCGAAAAACGCCAAAATGTGGATCTTTTTCCCATAAAAATTCCGGTTGAACTTGATATTTTTCTAAAATCAAATTTGCAATACGATTAGATTGCTCTAACAAAAAACATTCTGGAAGCAAAACATAATTAGCTATATCTTTTAAAAAAGTAATATATTTATCTCGAACAATACTAGCAAAACCAATTAAATCTTCAATTCGAAAATTAGTATATTCATCACCTGTTTTTAAATCATATACTTTTCCTTTAACACATTCATTCAAATCTACCGTAACACAAGCCAAAAAATTTTTCATAAACTCCTTTTGATAAATATAATCATTTTCATTTCTAACAAACCCATAATCCAACAATTTATGAAAATCTATCTTACCTCTTTTAAATATATCTTTCTCAATATTCATAATTCCACCACCAGTTCCATTATAAATATACTAATTTTTTTCTCTTAAAAACAACATAATATTCTTTATAATTACTATTTTTTATCCATCAGTCATTCTAATAAAAATAGAACTTAACTTATCATAAATCAGAAAAAGACTCTAATATCTTAAAATGACAAAGAATAACAAGATCATCATCTTTTAAATCATTATTTTTATATAAATTCTTAATGTCCCTATAATGTTTTACTTCTTCATGAGTAAATTCTACAAACATTTTAAAATTATCTTCTTGATCAGTAATCAAAGCTTGATATTCTTTTGGCTTAAAAGTTTTATCACCAGCATATTGTGGATACCAATTAATTACTCTAAAATTTCTTTTACCATTTAATATATCTTTTAAAGCGTCATCACTAAATCGGTAAATAAAAACATTTTCATATTTAGCATGAATTTTATTTTGAAATCGACTATTAGAAACTTCCCCTACTTCTAAATCCTTCATCCCAATCAATAATAAATATTTTTGAACTCTTCTTAAATATATGAGTTCTTGTTTACTATAATATTGTTCTTCATCTGAAGCAATATAAAAAGACTCTGGAGAAGTATAAAGTGCTTTTACTACTTCTTCAAAGGAATGAGCATGATCATGTTCGACAACTGCTTTTTGAACTAATTTACCATTTTCTCTCCACGTCATCATATGTTTACCAGTAAAAGGATAATAAAAACCAATAAAGGCAATATCACTCAACGCTTCCGTAAGATTTAGATAAACTTCCAACTCACCTTTAGCTTTCTTACTATTATAAATAGATTTACCATTATAAAAATATACATATTCTAATGTTTGTCTTTCTTCATCCCAAAAAGGAGTTGGTAAATTATTTTTCTTAAATTGATCATATCGCTTAATAAATTCTTTATAATCACTTTCTTTCATAAAATAAATCATCCTTTCCATTAACTATATTATTGCTGACAAAAATCATCTACATGATCACTAGTATATTCTTGATTTTTAATTACTTTAAATGTTTCATTATCCTTATTTACATTACATCTAACAACATCATAAAATGGTGTATCATAATAAATAACATGTTCGCCTGAAACTTTTACTAATGAAAATCTTGGTGCTTGATGAATATTAACAACACCTATATAATCGATTGCCATAAGTATTAAAATAAATATAATAAAATACCCAAAATTACATAGTAATCGTTTTAGATACGATAATTTCTTGGTAAATCGGCTAACACCAATTAAAGAAATAATAGCACCAAACACCGAATAAATAGCACCCCAACTACTTTCACTAGGAAAGATAGCAACAGCTGTAATGGCAAGTAAAACTCCAAAAATAATAAATATCAACCCAATTAGATGATTTCGATTTTCAACTTTTTTATTCGTATAATCTATAGTATTAATAATATTTTCTTCTAATTTTTCTTGATAGTTTTGCACTTTTACTTTCTCACCACTTAAGAAATCATTTAAGGAAATATGAAGTTCATTACATAGTGGCTTAAATAGTGATAAATCAGGCATATTTCTTCCATTCTCCCAATTTCCAACCGTACGATCAGATACGCCTAATTTATCTGCTAATTCTTGTTGAGTCATATTCATTTTTTTCCGACATTTAGCAATAAATCTCCCAATTTTTTCTTGATCCATAATCTTACTCCTTTCACACTACCATTTTATAATGTAAAAGCATATTATTACAGGAAACATCTCAAGGGTAGATCAATTTAGCCTTGCTTTTTAAATACCAAAATAGCTTTGGCTGTTCCGGTAACTGACATAGTAATTAATAGATACCCTTCTTTCAACATTTCATTAGCTTTTTCCTCAATCTTTTTTGCCATATCATCTGCTTTTGGCGAATATTCAATCACTTCTGTTTTATACATTTATATCCCTCCTTTTTCCTTTTATATTCGATACCACAATCGGTGATAAAAATGATGTTATTACTACTAAAATCCATAAATTACCATTTAGAAAATTATAAGAATTTAACAAATCTTTCATTCCACCACCTTCATTAATAAACATAAATAAATCAAATAAATTAGTTAAAAGAAACCAAATTACTCCAAAAATAATATAATCTTTTGATTTACAATTTTTGATTTTAGGTATCAACAAATAAGCAATAACAAAAATACATATACTTAAAATAATTCCACTTAAAGGTAAAGAAATACTACCTAACTTATTTAACACGTTTTCTCTTAATCCACCATTTAGTATTGCTAAAGGTATTATTAAAAACCATATTCCTATAGCTTGAATATATTTTTTCAAAAAATCACCTCTTCAAATTATCTTTTGAAATATAAATAGCTAAAAGAATAATCCCAACTAAATTAATACCAACAGATAAACCGAGTAATAATCCTGAACTAAACTCCCCCATTGTACTTACATCATTACCACCAAAAATAGTGTATAGCCAATAAAGTATATTTCCTAATATTACCAACAATAATCCCATTTTTCCTTTATTCATAATGATCACTCACTTTCGATTTGTTATCTATCATCAAAATGATTATATCATATAAAAGAATTGTTTTATATCTTCTTTTTCAACATTTTAGAATTTTTTAATTTCATGATATAAATATTTTCCAAGAAAATAATACTTTCTCTCATCAACTATTTATATATTTACCTAATTCGTACCTAAACTATTTCTCAAGACTCCCCTAAATAAAACAAAAAATGGAGCCTTTCGGCTCCTTCAGGGGGATATTGCAATTCGGTCTATTTTAATTTAAAACCATAACATTTCTTTTAATTTTCCCCTTTTTCTCACGATTTTAATTAAAATTAATTAAAAGATAATTTTAAAGTTCTAAAAATTTATTACATAAATGTTACATAAAAATATTTAACAAACCATAAGCGCATATATATTATAATTTATCGTTTAATTTTTACTATAAATAGTAAATAAATTAATATGATAATTATTAGAAGATCATACCATCTTGGTCCACCAAAAATTATAATATCACATACTAATGTAACCATAATTATTCCAACTGAAATTATTTTAGGTAATATTCCTTTTTCTTTTGTCATCCAAGTAAAATATGCCATTATTGGAGAACAGAAAGAAAAACATAACCAACCTTTAATAAAATTCCACCCATAAATTGAATGTGTTAATTCAGCAATAATATAGTATGTTAGAAGCATACCTAAACAGAATGGCAAAATATTAATCATAGCTTTTTTTCTAGTATCACTATAAATCGAAATCAAAACTCCAAATAATATCCATATAGATAATTCTGAAAACATTTCTCCAAAAGTAAAACCATAGTGTTGAACATAATCATAAATATCTAAACACTTTGATAAAACACCGAGAATACCCCCGATTATAAACAAACTTATTGGATTTAAGATATATTTTTTCATATTTCTAAATAATTTTAACTTATACCTCTATTTTCGTTACTTCAGAATTATTATTATTTTCTATATAAACTTCCTTTAAAATATTTCTAAGCATAAACTTTGTATATATGCAAAAAGCTTTATCAATTTTTCTTTCATCACCAAACAAATCTTTTGACTGCATAGCACAGCCGCCACCACATATATATATTGCAGGACAATTTAAACATTTTGTTTTATTTAATGTTATATTCGTTGCCCATTTTTTATATTCATCTAAAGAAAATAAATCAGAAAAAGAATCTATATCTTTAATATTAGGCAATTTTCTTTCCTTTCTGTTCCAATATCCATGACATATTTCAATATCGCCATTAGGACATATAGTAAGTTGATTCCCGCCAATAGCTGCACAATCACTAAACTTAAATGTTCTATTATAGAAAGCATCATATTTTCTATTTACTCTATCTTCATTAAAACCCTTATTAAAAAGTAAATTATTAGATTTATATATAAATTTTACCGCACGCTTATAGTAGCTCTTCCACTCATCAGTTTTATAAGTAAAATGAAGAAGATTATAGCTAATATTATATATACCTAAATCCTCAATCCATCTTAAAAAATATTCCTCATTATCCAAAAAAACAGGTGCTACCGTAATGGATAAGTTAAAATCTACATCCATAGATTTTAATAACTTTATTTTGCTTAAAACTACATCGTAAACGCTTTTTTTTGATCCTTTAAAAATTCTATTACTATCATTTATATTTTTAGGTCCATCTATTGATAAACCAAGCGAAATAGAATTCTCTTTAATAAAATTAGCAATTTCAGCATTTAGTAATATTCCATTAGACACCATAACATATTCAATATCATATCCCTTTTCTTTAGAATATAAAACAACTTTTTTTATAAGATCAAAATTTAACAATGGCTCTGCACCATAAAAGAAAATAATTCCTTTTTCTCCAATTGAACATAAATGTTCATAAAACTTATCTACAGCATTAATAGCGGTATCATATTCCATATAACAAGGCTTTTCATTTAATTTACCAATAAAGCAATATTTACACATTAAATTGCAAGTATTAGTTGGAATAAGATACATAATTGTAATTTTATTTTCTAATAGTTCTTTTCGTGTTTCACAAACAGCCTCTAATAATAAAGTATCAAATTTATTATTATCTGTAATAATCCCAGCTTTTTTAATTCATCCAACTAACTTTTGGAAAAGGAGTCCAAATCATTACTAAAAATTTTTTCAGCCCGTTCTTTATCAGTAAAAATTGGTAACATAATAAGACTATTAAATATTGAATATACAGAATTTGATAATTTTATTTTTTTCGCAAATCTAGATAACATTATTTCCCTCCATAAAATATATAATTAAATCTATTGTTATATTTGAAATGCCATGATAATTAATCTTATTTTTTATTGGTGTCATATTAAATAAAAAAACATATTCTTCTTTAGTAATTGGCAAATTATACTTTAATGAATATTTATCAATTATATTAAATTTTGTAATTAAATTATGTTCAACAGCATCCGCATTAGAATATAAAGGCATATTTATAGATTCCCTAAGTTCTCTCAAATAATAGATATTAGGAACAACCTTTATAAATAATCCATTATTTTTTAAAACTCTTTTTACCTCTTTTTCATTAAAAGGAGATAAAATATCAAGAACAATATCTATAGAATTTGGTTTTATAGGAAGGCGATTAACATCTCCAACAAAATAAAATCTATTAGAATAATTATAATCACTTGCCATTTCTATGGCTACTTTAGAATAATCAACACCATAATAAATATATTCAAAAGATAATAAATCTAAAATATACTTACTATGTGTTCCTTCTCCACAACCTAAATCTAGTATATTAACTTTTTCTAAATGTCCAAAATTTTTATTTAAATAATTAGCTATATATTGATATAACGGTTGATAAAATAAACAATTTATAAATTTTCTTCTATTAAAAAATAACTCATAATTATACATTTTACTCATTTTAAGATAGCCTGTAGCTAATAAAGAAGAAGTTCCTTTTTTACTAACATTAAAAGTATGGGCATTCACACATTTTAAAGAATGATCATTTAAAGAAAGCTCTTGCAAACATATTGGACAAGCCAAACAATTTCTTTGAGTAAGGAATTCTCTACAATAATTATATTTACTATTCACAATAACCTCCTCAATTCAATTTTATCATATAGCGAAGAAAAGTCAATCTAAAAAAAAGCAAAAAAATGTTCTAACATATTGAATTTAACTAATAAAATATGCTAAAATAAAAAATAAAGAGGGATAGTTTTGAGAATAGCAAACATTGATATTAAAAACAAAAAGTTTAGAGTTATGAAAATGGGAAGTCGTTGTAATTGCGGAAGATGCAATTGTAATTGTGGCGCTGGAAATATTTCTAAAATAATTTCCAATAAATTACAAACCAAAATTATACAACTATGCAATGCTTAAATACTCTTAAATATAAAAAGGTATGAGATTTACTCATTCCTTTTTATATTATTGAAAATATTTTAAAGATAAAACAATTAATTACTATATTATACATCAAACTTTTTAAATAAAACAAAAATGGAGCCTTTCGGCTCCTTCAGGGGGTTTTGGTTGACTCACTTTCACACAAAGTCGTGAAGGTGATTCGGACATGATGTTTATCATGTCATAATAATGATATTATTTTTTTCGACATTTGTCAATTACCTTTAAGCAATTTTACAAAATTATTTTAATTTACTATTTTTTACTTGACTCAAATAAGATTCATATTCTTCTTTTGCTCTAGGATCTTTATCTAAATAAATACCTTCTATCTCTCCATTTTCAAATGCAATTAAATACCAATCTGCATTACAATAAATTTCTTTTACCTCATACATACTTTGCCTTCTTATTCTTCTCAACTGTGTATCAGCAAAATAACTTATTGCCATTAATCTTTGATTAACTAAATTTCGAACATAACTATAATCATTAGGTTTTAAACATAACACTTCTTCTCTTTGATCAAGATATTCAAAGGTAGGTGTAAAAAGTTTTATATCACCTAAACTAGTATTTTCTTTCATGGAAATTAAGCATTGCGGAAAATGAAACCCATCATAATATGTAGAAAACTGATCTCCATTTAATATAGGAGTAACTCTAAAAGGTAAAAATTTAGAATTAAAATCACTAACATTAGAATTACTACAACCAATCATTGTAGCAACAATAACATCTCCTTTTTCATTCATCTCATTCATAAGCTGTTTCATAAATTTTTCTATAGTAAGATATATTTTTTTGCGATCAACTATATTTCGATAAGACTGACTAATTTCAATTCCTTGGGCGACTATTACATTTCCATTTCTTATAATTATTGCCATAGCAATATCATCATCTTTAGCTCTAGACACACTAACAACCCGACAATGCTTACTAGCTATAACTTTTTTAAATAGTACAGAAGCATCACCATTTAGACGAAAGCAGTTATTAGCACGATACCCCATAACCAATACTTTAGGATCATTTTTAGCTAAAATAGATGCTTTATAATCCCCATTATAAACTTGTATTTGTGGAATAGAAGATGATATTTGATGACTAATATTTTCTTCATAAAAAGCGTAATTTAAATTTTCAATTTGTTTATCTGAATAATCACTATAAATATACTTATTATGAAAAGATTTAATCATATCATCTACAACATCTCTCTTGATATTAGGATACACCGGATCAAAAGTAAAAAAACGATCTTTTAACAATGCTTCTACCCTTTTTCTAGATAAATTACCATGTAATTCTTTATCATAATAGGAAAAATTTTGATAAAAGTAAGAAAAATTTAAAAATAGTTCTTTACTTTTACCACTTAAAATAGATGCCATAACAGAATTATCTTTTGTCCCATTAAATAAAAAAGCCATTAATTTCTCATTTAGAATATCTATCGCCCTAACATCAATAGGATACATCCAAAAATAAAGAGTAGCAAAGCTAACTTCGCCATATTTATCTTGTAATAATTCTAATGAATTAGTAAACCCCATACTTAAATAAAGTTTATAAGCAAGATACGTACATTCAAGATCCAAAAAATGTGTTTGTCGAGATAATTTATAAATATCTTCATTCTGATATAAATAATCTAATCTATTTTTAGGACATGTATGCATTTTATCTAGTAGTAATGTTCGAAGTTTATTAATATTTTTAACAGGAATTTCTAAATATTGATTAGACGTAATAATAAAATCTAATCCATCTTCATACAAAGATAATCCCTTATACTCATCAATAACTTGAAAAATATTTTCTTTATCAAAGACTTCTAAATTACCATGATATATTTCTTTTAAAACAAAATAATAGAAATCATCAGTTAAAACATCATCAAACTGATAAAAATGTTTTAAAAGATCGGATATATATTTTAACTTTTCACTATCCGATAAAGAGGATAACTTCTTTTTCATAATATAAATATTATATTTTTGAAGTAGCATGCTAATTGGATTCATAAATATACCCCACTAAATAATTTAATGTATATTTTATAACACTTTTAAAAAATTAGCAACTTTAATTAAGTCTTTCTAAATCCCGCACGATCTTTTTATAATTCATATTATTTTTATACTGTCCACTTTTCAAATATTCTTCACTATCACTTTTCGCTTGCATCATAATTTTTAAATCGGTTTTAAGATTCGCTATTTTAAATGTTTTAACTCCACTTTGCATTGTCCCAAAAAGATCTCCTTCCCCCCGTAATTCCAAATCTTTCTCGGCAATATAAAAACCATCATTACTCTCTTCTAATACTTTTAATCGATCTATTTCTTTATCACTAATTAAATAACAATAGGAATCGATATTATTTCTACCTACTCTACCACGTAATTGATGAATCGTAGCAAGCCCAAAACGATCGGCATCAAAAATAACCATAACTGTTGCATTTTTAACATCAACCCCAACTTCAATAACGGTTGTCGAAATTAGTATTTTAGTCTCATTATTTTTAAAACGAGTCATAATTGCATCTTTTTCTCTTTGTTTTAACTTACCATGAAGTATTTCAATCGGAATTTTGCCTTGATAAGCCATATTAAACTTTTCTTTTAATGTTTCAACACTTTTTAAATCCAACTCTTCATTATCATCAATAATACTTGCTACAACATAAACTTGATGTCCCGCTTTTATCTCTTCCAATACATGCATAAGTACATCTTTAAGTTCACTATACTTCTTTATTTTAGTAACGATTGTCTTTCTTCCACCTGGTTTATGTCTAATAAAAGATACATCTAAATCTCCATATAAAGTTAAGGCATACGTTCTAGGAATTGGTGTAGCACTCATATATAAAGCATCTGGAACTTCTCCTTTACTTTTAAGTATTTCTCTTTGTTTTACTCCAAAACGATGTTGTTCATCCGTAATAACAAGTCCCAAACGGTAAAAAGAAACAGCATCTTCAATAATGGCATGTGTCCCAATTAAAATATCTATTTCTCCACTTGCTAATCGTGCTTTTAAAGCCTCTTTTTCTTTTTTTGTCATACTACCAACCAAAATATCAATAGTTAAATGGTAATCTTTAAAATAAGAAATAGCCGATTCAAAATGTTGTCTAGCAAGTACTTCTGTAGGAGCCATCAAAACACTTTGGTAACCAGCTAAAAAATTCGCATACATACTAATAAAACTAATAATAGTTTTACCACTTCCTACATCACCTAATACCAATCTATTCATCTTTTTATTACTTTTAATATCATCTAATATAAGCTTTAAAGCCTCCTCTTGACTATCTGTTAAAGTAAAAGGTAAACTAGCAATAAAATCTTCTATTTTCTTTTCCTCAAAAACTTTCTCTTCTTTATATGTATTTTCATTATCATCTTTCATATAAGCAATCTTAAAAAGAAACAAAAACAATTCTTCATACTTTAAATAAACTTTAGCTTTCTTTATTTCTTCCTCTTTATGAGGCATATGTATCATTCTTAAAGCTTGCTTTTTACTAATAAAATCATACTTCATAATAAATTCATCTGGTACATAATTAGGTATTTTAGCACTATCATCTATAGCACTTTCTATAATCTTTAAAATATCATTACTCTTAATCCCCTTTTTAACATGATAAATAGGAATAATCTCTTTTTTGGTAATCGGATTTAATTTTATATCATCACAAATAAAAGTATTACGTTTTAGATCATATTTTCCCACTAAAGTAATAGTTTTACCAATTACAATATGTGGTTTTAAAAAAGCCCTATTAAAAATAACAGCATACATCACCTTACCATTATGATTTACTCGAAACTGTAATTTATTAAAATTTTTTCGAATAAAAGCCGTAGTAGCCGTCGTTTCTACTTGCACATTAATAGCAATCCGTTCATTATCATATTGTTCTGTTAAATTAGTGGGTTCAAATAAATCATAACGATAAGGATAATTTGTTAATAAATCATCTAACGTATAAATACCCAATTCATGTAAATGATCTAATGTTTTAGGCCCTACACCCTTTATATCTGTAAGCTCCATCTTAAATCCTCCTCTTACAATTATATCAAAGAAAAAGAAGAAACGCTATTTTTTCTTCTTTTTCTTCTTCTTCCGATCATCTTCAAAGATATCATAAACTTCATCTTCCGTATCTGAAGTTTCTTCACTAACCGGATTTTCAATATTTTTAATTTCATCTTCTAATTTTACTTGCGTATCTTCTACTACTTCTTCTGCTTCCCCTTTTTTAGCTAACTTTTTTTCTTCCTTAAGCTTTTTTTTGGCTTCTTTCTTCTCTTTTTTTAATTCTTTTTTCGATTTTCTAGGTTCTTCTAACTCTTCATCATGCCTTTCATCATCTGTTGGTGTTGCACTATCATCATTACTATTCTCAAGAGAATTTTCCTCTTCTAAAGACACACTTTCTACAACTGCTTTTGTATCTTCCGCTAAATCTTCACTTTTTTCTTCTTCTAAAGTTTTCTTTACTTCACTAACGACATCATTTAACTTTCTAGTTGCCTCTATTTTAGCTTCTTGTTTTAAAATAAATTCTTTAATTTTCTTTTGTTTCTTTTTCGTACTGTGAAGTAAAACAAATATAACAATAAGCATTAAAAGTAAAGCGCCACCAAAAGCTATAATAATGTATGTATAATACTCGATTGTTTGATTAGTATCTTGAATAAAAGATTCATCAAAAACTATAGCAGCTCCACTATCTGGATCATATAAATATAAATCTTCTTTTCCTGTTTCCAAATTAATTGCATTGATAATAACTAAATTACTATCCTCACTATACTTATAAACATCCATAGAAACACCATTTATAAGAGCTGTAGTTTTAATATAATCAAGTTCCTTATCAAATGCTACAGGTACTAAAGTATAACTTTTAGAATTAAATTCATTATATAAAGTATATTCTCCGTCTAAATAACGATATAACGCTACATTACCATCTTCATCTTTTAATCCAACTAATGTGTAATCTATCGCATCATTAACAAAAGCAGGAATTTGAAAACCATCAATTTGAACCGTTGTCTCACTAAAAGATGCCGGTGCTGTAAGCAAAGTAGCACTCTTAACAACTGTATAGTTTTTACCATCTATAGCCACATTAATTGGATTTTGATCTTCAACATTTACTATTAATGTATACGTTTTTTCATCTCCATTTTGTGCCGTAACAACAATCGGTATCGTATTAAGTCCTTCCGTAACTTCAATCTCTCCAGCACCATCAACACTTGCTTTAGAATCATTTTTTACAGCTTCAACATTAACCATCGTAGTACCTGTTGGAACAGTAACATTATATTCTAGGACATCAGCACTAAATTCCGGATCTATCTCATAACTTTCTTCACCAACTATAACATTAAGACTTTTCAAATTATTATCTTTACTATAGCTAGCTTCCAATTCTTCTTGTGTCATAATCCGAATTGATTTACTAGAGCTAGTTAAACTAATTTGACTTAAATCTGAATAAGCATAAGCAAGATAACTACTAACAGATACTCTTGTATTTCCAGTCTTTAAAGTTTTAAAAACAAATGTATAAGATTTACTTCTAACTCCACTAGCAGAGGAATTAACCATAGATGTTCCACCACCCTCAGCTGTTGAACTAACTAGTTGTAAATAACTTCGATCATAATTTAAATCCATCTGCCAACTACCAATAGAGGTTCCACTAGATAATGTAACCGTAAGCGTAACCCTATTTCCAACTACAGCACTAGACGTACCTGATACACTAATAGATCCACTAGCAGCATCTACCATACCAGGCATAAATAATAAACAAATAAAACCTAATATTAAAATTTTTAATTTCTTCATACTTCCTCCTTTTTATTGACTTATATTATAAGTACCTAAAATATTCTTTTGTACTTGTAATAGATCTAGGGCATTAATAGTTCCATCTTTTGAAGTATCTCCTGCTGAACTATAAGCTCCAGATAAACTATATGTACCTAAAATATTTTTTTGTACCTGTAATAAATCTAAAGCATTAATAACTCCATCTCCTGAAGTATCTCCGTAAATAACAACTGTTAAAGTTCTTGTCTCACTACTATTTTTAATATTTACTTTATAACCAGTTCCGATATTTCCGCTATTTACACTAACACCATCTGCATTCGTAATCGTAACATTACCACTACCTGCTATCGCTTCCAAATTAGCTTTTAGTGCTGTAACCTGTGTATTAGCACCTATACCACTTATCTTATCATTAGACATAGAATATCCTGCTGAAGATACAATCGTACCTATCGCTGAAGAGCTTGGACTAGAACTAGAACCTCCATCTACTCCACCATTAGGACTATTACCAATAGAAGCACTCATATTATAATAAACTGGTATATAGAAAGCAAATCCACTATCAAGAAGACCTAAATCTCTATAAGAACTATAAGTAGACGTAGATTCGCTAGAAGGAGCTGCAATATTTGTCATATACTGATTAATATATAAAGTATTTGAATTTACCGGAGCAACATTAAACTTTTGTAAATAAGTATTAAATTGCCCATTACTTAAATAACCATTAGCAAGCAAATCTGCTCCACCCTTAATCGCGTTATATGCACCATACCAACCATGATTTTTAGCATAATTAAGTCCACAACTAGTAATATTATTGACGCAACTACTATTTACTCCAATATTATAAAAATTATAATAACCTTCATACCCTGGATAAACCCCACTATATAAATTATACAAACTAGTACCCGTTCCCATTTCCTGACGCATTCTAGAAGCTAAAGATATAGGGTTAAAATCCATTTCTTTTCCAGCTTGAGTAACTAAAGAAGCAAAATCAGTACCTAAACCTAAATGATAAGTATAAAAGGAAGCTCCTCGAAGCATTGTATCTATCGCTGCTGTATAAGACGATTCTAAAGCACTATCATATTTTAAATATTCAAACTGAAAAATATATTGTTCCGTTAAGAAATTACGTGAATCCATATAAAATGCTACAGCTTTTTGACTAGCAGCTCTAAAACTACCTTCTCTAGAACTACAACTACTATCTATATATTCTGAATTACTAGTTTGAATTAAACTCTTACCGCAGGCACTTTCTTTTTCTACAGCCACACTCCACTCTAAATTAGTTTGTACTGCTCGAAATGTCCAATTAGGATGTTTCTCTTTTAAACTACATAATCCACTCCAATAGCTTGAAGGAAATCCTGCCGCTTGCATTTCCGACTCACAAGCCGTAGTAGGAGTTCTTCCATCATCATAGCTAACATTACCAAGTCTTACATATTCACTACATACATAACCCGTAGAACCATTATAATCAATCTGATACCAACCAGAGTCACAAGAACCATTCTGCCTTTCATCTGCAACTAAACTAGTAGATTTTAAATAATAAGTTGATCCAACATTTTGAGTAGCAAGCACTCTATAACCAGTACTAGGACCACTTCTAATATTATTAGTATCTAAAAATATTACATATTCCCCACTAGCAAAAACCCTCATAACCAGACAAAAATAGACAAAGACAAAGAAGCCAAAAAACTTAACAACATTTTTTCTCATATTTGACCTCCTTATTATCATTCATAATAATTATAAACTATTTACGTCTAATTAACAACATATTACCCTAAAATTACCAGTAAAATGATGTAAAGTAAATATTTAAATTGCAACTATTTAAAATATATTATATAATAATATATGTAATCATAAAAATGAGGGTTGTAAATGAAAACATTATTAAACAAATTAAAAAAAACTAATAAAATATTTTTAATTATTTGCTTTATAGCATTCATCTTATATTTAATTAGTTATATTTTATTAATAAAAAATTTAATGAGCCTATCCGGTATTGAAACTGCGATTAGAGTAATAGCAATAGTTATTTTTGGTATTTGGTTACTAGCGTATTTCCTGTGGAATTTAATTAATTTAATATTAAAGAAACATATTACAATAGCAATAACAACAGCTATTACCATTATTTTAGCTATCATCTTTAGTTTTGCTAACTACTATATTAGTATGGTATATACTAGTATATCAAATATAGGCGAAAAAGAATATATCACTTATACCACAAATTTAGTTGTATTAAATGGCACAGAAATTAATGAAGACAGCATATTAGGTATGATTAATAACAGTGATGATATTGAAGGAAATAAATTAGCCAAGGAATTAATTGAAAAAGAAGAATTAACAAAAAATGAAATTATAGAATATTCCAGCTATTATGAAATGATTTCTGATTTATTAAATAAAGAAGTAGATGGTATTTTCCTATCAAGTAATTATTTAACAATTTTTGGCGGAGATTTTGAAGGATTAGAAAACACTTCCGTTGCTTATTCTTACAGCAAAGAAATGGAAAATCAAGATACAACCCTAACTAGTAATAAAAAACTAGACGAACCATTTACCCTTCTTTTAATGGGAGTAGATAGTGAAACAGATGGTCTAAATGCTAATGCTTCTTTTAATGGTGACACTCTAATGTTAATTACATTCAATCCTCATACTTTAAATGCCACTATGTTTTCTATTCCAAGAGACACCTATGTTCCTATCGCTTGTAATAATAACCGACATGCTAAAATAAATTCTAGTGCTGCTTATGGAACTAGCTGTGTTATCGACACCGTCGAACAACTAACCGATATAACAATTGATTACTATGTCAAAATAAACTTTAAAGGTGTCGTAGATTTAGTAGACGCTCTAGGGGGTATCGAAGTAGATATTGAAGCTCCTGACTTTAATTATAATCATGGGGTAAACTGTGGTGGAAAATTCTGTGAACAAAACAGTGATCGCAATACAAGTGCAAGTGGCATGATTTATCTAGACCCCGGATTACAAACAATTAATGGAGAAGCGGCTTTAGCCTATGCTAGATGCAGACACTTATATTTACAAAGTGATATTGACCGTAATAGACACCAACAACAAGTAGTAGAAGCTATTGCTAAAAAAGCATCAAGTATGGAAAACTTAACAAATTTAGAAGATATATTAAATTCTATTACTAAAAATATTACAACAAACATGTCAACAGAACAAATATTATCTTTCTATGATGTTTTAAAATCAATGATTAGTAACTCATTAAGTGAAGGATCATTCTTAACTATTGAAAAAACATATTTAGAATATTATAGTCTTCCTGTAAGATTAAGCAACAATGGTGGCTTTACATCAGCTATTGGATATTATCCAGACTCTCTAGCAGCCATCACAAAATTAATGAAAGAAAATTTAGAGATAGAACCACATGAAATGGTTAAAACATTTGACTTTAACGCTAATGAAGAATACACTAGCAAAGTAACAGGTGAAGGTATAACTACTGGTGGCAGACTAGAAACTATGCCAACATTCATTGGAGCAAGTGTTAGTGAAGTAGAAGCTTGGGCTAATAGTCATAACATAACATTATATACCGAATTTGTAAATGAAACAGATGCTAATTATAATGCTAGTATTGCTCCAGGCTTAGTAGCAAATCAAAGCATAGCAAATGGCATTTTGCTAAACAATGTAAGCAGTCTAACGATTTATATTAATAATGCTAGCACTACAATAGAAGAACCTACTACTCCACCAAAAGATGAAAATAACACTGATAAAAATAATACTAATCCAACAAATCCCAATGACAAAAATGAAAATGAAGAACAAGATAATGAAACTAACGAACCAGATGATCCATTAGATGTAATTTTACCATCTGATAAACCAGAAAATAACTCTGGAAGTTCTTCAGAATCAAGTGAATCAAACAATTCCAATAACAACACTACAAACGAAAATCAGTCTCATTAAAGGCTGATTTTTTATGTGAAAAAAGAACCTATTTCTAGGCTCTATTTTTATTATTCAATAATTTCTGATACTACACCAGCACCAACAGTACGTCCACCTTCACGGATAGAGAATTTAGTACCATTTTCAAGTGCAACTGGAGCGATTAATTCAACAGTCATGTCAACATTATCGCCAGGCATAACCATTTCAACACCAGCTGGAAGTTCAATTACACCAGTAACATCTGTAGTTCTGAAATAGAATTGTGGTCTGTAATTTGAGAAGAATGGAGTGTGTCTACCGCCTTCTTCTTTAGAAAGTACATACACACTAGCTTTGAACTTATGATGTGGAGTAACACTTCCTGGTTTAGCAAGAACTTGTCCACGTTCAACTTCATCACGAGCAATACCACGAAGTAGAACACCAGCGTTATCACCAGCTTGAGCAAAATCAAGTGATTTTCTAAACATTTCAATACCAGTAACAACAGTTTTCTTAGTTGGCTTTAATCCTACGATTTCAACTTCGTCGTTAAGATTTAATTTACCTCTTTCAACACGACCAGTAACAACTGTACCACGTCCTGAAATTGTAAATACGTCTTCAATACTCATTAAGAATGGTTTTTCAGTATCACGAACTGGAGCATCGATATAAGAATCACATGCAGCAATTAAATCACGAATACTTTGTGCAGCAGCTTCATCACCTTCTAAAGCTTTTAAAGCTGAACCACGAATAATAGGACATTCAGTATCAAATCCATATTCTCCAAGTAATTCACGAATTTCCATTTCTACTAAATCTAGTAATTCTGGATCATCAACTTGGTCACATTTGTTCATATAAACAACAATTTTAGGAACACCAACTTGACGAGCTAAAAGAATATGTTCTCTTGTTTGAGGCATTGGTCCATCTGCAGCAGAAACTACAAGAATAGCACCATCCATTTGAGCAGCACCTGTGATCATGTTTTTAACATAGTCAGCATGTCCTGGACAGTCAACGTGAGCATAATGACGTTTTTCAGTTTCATACTCAACGTGAGCTGTATTAATTGTAATACCTCTTTCCCTTTCTTCTGGAGCTTTATCGATATCAGCATAATCAACAAAGTTACCAAAATATTTTGTAATCGCAGCAGTTAAAGTTGTTTTACCATGGTCAACGTGACCAATAGTACCAATATTAACATGCTCTTTTGAACGATCAAATTTTTCTCTTGCCATAATTTTTCTCCTTTCATATTTACTATTATATTTTATCTAATGCTTGAATATTTTTCAAGTATTATTCGAAATTTTATGTGTTAAATTTAGTTAACACTGTTCTTCTTTATAATTTCCTCAGCAATAGACTTTGGAACTTCTTCATAATGATCAAGTGTCATAGTAAAATTACCACGTCCTTGCGTATTACTACGTAAACTTGTAGCATAACCAAACATTTCTGCTAAAGGAACCATTGCTTTAATAGATAAAGCATTTCCACGAGACTCTTGACCCATTGGTTTACCACGACGGCTTGTTAAGTCTCCCATAACATTACCCATATATTCATCTGGAACAATTACTTCAACACTCATAATTGGTTCAAGAAGTACTGGATTACATTTATTCTTAGCTTCTTTTAAAGCCATAGAAGCAGCAATCTTAAATGCCATTTCTGATGAGTCTACATCGTGGTATGATCCATCAAATAATGTAGCTTTAACATCTACCATTGGATAACCTGCAAGGATACCACCAGCCATAGCTTCTTGTAATCCTTTATCAGTTACTGGAATATATTCACGAGGAACTACACCACCAACGATAGCATCCACAAATTCATAACCTTTTTCTGGATTTGGTTCAAACTTAACCCAAACATGTCCATATTGTCCACGTCCACCAGATTGTTTAATATACTTACCTTCACATTCAGCAGCTTTCTTAATTGTTTCACGATAAGCAACTTGTGGTTTACCACTATTACACTCAACATTAAATTCTCTTTTTAAACGATCAATAATAATATCTAAGTGTAATTCACCCATACCAGAAAGGACAGTTTGACCAGTTTCATGATCAGTTTTAACTCTAAGTGTTGGATCTTCTTCAACAAGCTTTTGTAAAGCTAAAGCCATCTTATCTTGGTCACCTTTACTCTTTGGTTCAATCGCAATATCAATAACTGGATCTGGGAATTCCATACCTTTCATGATACATGGATTTTTCTCATCACAAAGTGTATCAGCAGTAGTAGTATTCTTAAGTCCTACAGCAGCAGCAATTTCACCTGTGTAAACCTCAGTAATTTCTTTTCTTTGGTTTGCATGCATTTGTAAGATACGACCAATTCTTTCTTTCTCACCCTTAGTTGAATTAAGAACATAAGAACCACTCTTTAAAACACCAGAGTATACACGGAAGAAAGAAAGTCTTCCAACATACGGATCAGTCATAATCTTAAATGCTAAAGCCGTAAATGGTTCATTATCACTTGGATGACGTTTAACATCATTACCATTCATATCTATACAATCAATTGCTTCTACATCAAGTGGACTTGGTAGGTAATCAATAACAGCATCTAGGGCAAATTTAACACCCATATTTGATAGAGCAGAACCACACATAACTGGGAAGAATTCTGCAGCTAAACATCCTTTACGAATAGCTTTCTTAATATCTTCAACAGCTAGTTCAGCACCATCTAAATAAGCCATCATGAGGTCATCATCAAATTCCACAGCAGTCTCAATTAATTCTGCTCTTTTTTCTTCAATTAAATCTTTTAAATCATCTGGAATTTCAATTTCTGTATAATTTTCATGTTCATTTCCATCAAAATGATATGCTTTTCTATTTAAAATATCAATAATACCATTGAATTCTGATTCAGCACCAATAGGCCATGCAATAGCTTTAGCTTTAGCACCTAATCTCTTATCAATCGTATCCATACTATAAACGAAATCAGCTCCCATTTTATCCATCTTATTAACGAATATCATTCTTGGAACTTTATATTCGTTTGCTTGTCTCCAAACAGTTTCTGTTTGAGGTTCAACACCAGCTTGAGCATCAAGTAGAGCAATAGCTCCATCTAATACTCTTAAAGATCTTTGAACTTCAATTGTAAAGTCTACGTGACCTGGGGTATCTATAATATTATAGCGATATCCTTTCCAGTGAGCAGTAGTTGCTGCACTAGTAATAGTAATACCTCTTTCTTTTTCTTGATCCATCCAGTCCATTTGAGACTCACCATCATGAGTTTCTCCAATTTTATGAGTAATACCTGTATGGAATAATACTCTTTCTGTAAATGTTGTTTTACCGGCATCAATGTGCGCCATGATACCAATATTTCTTATTTTATCAATTGAAACATCTCTTGCCATATCGACTACCATCTATAATGAGCAAATGCTTTATTTGCTTCTGCCATTTTATGAGTATCTTCTCTTCTTTTTACTGCGCCACCAACTCCATTAGCAGCATCAATAAGTTCGTTAGCTAGATTAATGGCCATTCCCTTTCCATTTCTTGTTTTTGCATAATTTACGATCCAACGGAATGCTAAAGTCTTCTTACGAGCCTCACTAACTTCAACTGGTACTTGATAGTTAGATCCACCAACTCTTCTTGACTTAACTTCTAAAGCTGGTTCTACGTTTTCTAAGGCTTGATTAAAGATTTCCATTGCATCTTTACCAGTACGCTCTTTTATGATATCAAATGCTTCATAAACAATTGATTCAGCAGTACCTTTTTTACCATCTTTCATAACTGTATTAACTAGTTTTGTAACTAATTTAGAGTTATAAATAGAATCTGGTAAAACATCTCTTTTTATTGCACGTCTTTTACGCATCGTTATTCTCCTTTCTTAATTAATTTTTTGGCTTCTTAGTACCATATTTGCTACGACCTTGTTTACGATTGTTAACTCCTTGAGTATCAAGTGTTCCACGAATAATATGATAACGAACACCGATTAAGTCTTTAACACGTCCGCCTCTTACTAGGACAACACTATGTTCTTGTAAATTATGTCCCTCACCTGGAATATAGCAATCTACTTCTTTACCATTAGATAGTCTTACACGAGCATATTTTCTTAAAGCTGAGTTAGGCTTCTTAGGTGTCTTAGTTCCAACACGAGTACATACACCACGTTTTTGAGGTCCCTTAGCATCATTTTGTTTTCTTTCTAAAGCATTATAACCTACATTTAATACTGGTGATTTACTTTTTCTAGTTTTATCCTTTCTGTTTTTCTTAACAAGTTGATTAATCGTTGGCATGTATATCCTCCCTCCTAATTAACACACATCCTGGTGTATCAGAATTTCTATTAAATTTAGCTCTACCTAGGTAGAACCAATTCAAAATGCAGTACTACTATAACATTATATTATATGAATTGTCAAGCATTTTTTTACATGAAAAACTATAATTTTTCGGATAACTAACAGAACTACCACCATCTATTTTCTTTAACTCTTCTTTCTTAAGCTCCTTTAAGGATTTTTCAGGAGTTGGAAGCTTCTCAGGAACAGTACCACCTGCCTCAATAATGGCGCATCTTACAATACTACCTACTTCAAAGTGAGCATAATTAGCATTTGCCTCCCCTTGAATATTCTCGTTTTTTAGTTTTTGACTAGCAAGAGAAATACGAAATTCATTAGCAGCTAATTCATCGCTTCCCATATTATCTAAGATATCTTCACGATATCTAAGTCCTTTTCTTTTTGCTAAATCACCAGCAGTCTCTCCATTATATAGTCCCTTATAACCAGCATTATGAAATTTATCAAAATTCTTAACTCCAGCATCCCTTGCAGCCTTATTAAGAGCCAAATTCTTTCTTCTTATTTTTTCTCTTTTATAAAATCTCTTTTCTGTTTCTGTTAAATCTTCATAATTTTTAGATAATATCTCTTGTTTTCTTGTTTGAATAGCAAAATAAGTTTGACCTAAAGCAACTTCCTTTTTCCGAGAATCGGCATTTTGAACAATTAAATAACAAGCATAACGTGATAGTTTATAATCATTTACTTTTCTCTTGCTTCCCGAACCGAGTCCTACCATTTTGGCGGAGCCGACAAAATGGTCTATTACCTTATTAGAAGAGCCCTCACAAGCCATCTTTGCCTTTTCAATTACGCCTTCGAATTTACGCCATTCTGTATATTTAAGTGCTTTTGCAAGTTCTCTAGCATACCAAAACTCCCTTCCTTCTTCATCAACATGTCTAATTTCCTCAAACATTCTTTCTTGATATTGTTCTAATTCATTCATTTTTCAATTCCTCCCCTGAATAATTATTTCCATATCAAAATTATAACAAATGTTCGTTTTAAGTGTCAAGAAAAAAGTATAGTTTCAGCCAAAAAGAGTAAATTTTCTTCGCAAAGATTTTTTGATATAATAAGTACATACTAAAGGTGGTATGTAGTGTGATTGAACAAGAAATTAAAGAAAGTCAAAACCTTCCAAGAAGTCAAAGAAGAAAAAAAAGAAAGAAAGTTACAAAAAAAATATAAAGATAAAACGATAAGAATTAAATATGGAAAAACATTTAAAAAAAGTGAAGGATTATCTCGTAAGCAAAAACGCGAAATTATGAAAGACAAAGATTTCCTTAAAGAATTATTAAAAATCATCAAAAAATATTTTCCACAACTAACAAGTATGTTTTCTTCTTTAACTGATAAACGACATAAAAGTTATATTACTTATAAAATGAGAACCATAATTATGACTAGGCTTTTAGCCTTATTATGCGGTATTACAACTATGACTGAAATAAATAATGAATTTGATAGTGAACAAGCCATTGCTAATTTATCAAAAATTTGTAATCAAGATTTAAAAGAAATTCCAGATTGGCAAACTATTCAAGATATAATTGAACAACTTGATTATAATGAGATAGACAATATTAGAAAATATATGTTTAAAGCGCTTATTCGTAGTAAAATGTTTGATAAATTTCGATATGATGGCTATATTCAATTAATTGTTGATGCTACCGATCTTACTGCTTTAGACTATAATCTAAACGGAAATTGTTTAACCAGAACTAGGGATGGTAAAATCAAATATTATAAATATGTTTTAGAAGCAAAAGTAGTCTTTTTTAATATGGTAATTAGTATTGATTCTGAGTGGATAGAAAACACTAATTCAAATACGGAAAAAGAAAAGCAAGATTGCGAAGTAAAAGCTTTTAAAAGAATGGCTCCTAGAATTAAAAGTAATTATCCAAAACTCAAATTCATTATTACTGGTGATGCTTTGTATGCTACTAATCCCATGATGGATATTTGTGATAATTATAATTGGAAATATATTTTTAACTTAAAACCTGATAGACTGAAAGAAGTGGCATCTCAATTTGAGGGAAATATCAAATTAGAAAATGAAACAATTTTATCAAATTATTATCTATCTACCAATATTTATCACAAAAAGCATTGCCTTAATGCTATTAAATACGAAGAACTACAAAATAACAAACTTGTTTCTTTTCGTTATGTAACTAATTTAAATATTAATAATGATAACATAAAAGATATAGTCTCTATGGGCAGACGTCGCTGGAAGATTGAAAATGAAGGCTTTAATGAGCAAAAAAATGGAACTTTTAATATAAGTCACTTATGTAGTCGTTTTGATAATGCATTAAAAATTCATTATCTTTTTATTCAAATAGCACACACAATTAGACAATTATTAGAATTGGGTTCTCTTGTTTATAAAGAAGTCAAAAAATTTGTGACAAAAAAAGAAATAAGCCAAAAATTGATCAACACACTTATTTCTTCATCAATCACAAATCTAGAACTTGAAACAAACTTTCAGTTAAGATTTGATGATTAAATTATAACAAATTTTTTGTTCTTTGAAAACTAGTGTTGATCATATTTTTTCAATTTCTTTACAGAAATCTTTTTTGTCATGTCTTAATTTATGCGAAAAAAAACTTTATAGTTCTTTTTAATCTGTTTTCCTATAAAGTTTTTTTATTTTAAATTAATATACTCTTTTTTACTGACATTGCACAAAGAAAGGGCTATTTATGTTTGACTAACTCCCTCAAATTTCATATAATCTTAATGTATCTTTAAAAGAAAGGAATATTTATGTTAGAATTAAAAAAGATAACCAAAAAGTACTTAAGTGGTACAAATAGTGTGAGTGCCTTAAAAGGAATCGATTTAAAATTCCGTGAAACTGAGTTTGTAAGTATTTTAGGTCCATCAGGGTGTGGAAAAACAACACTACTAAATATCATTGGTGGCTTAGACGGGTATTCAACTGGTGATTTAATCGTTAATGGTAAATCCACCAAAAATTTCAAAGACAAAGACTGGGATACTTATCGTAATCATAGTATCGGTTTTGTCTTCCAAAACTATAATTTAATTCCTCATCAAACCGTTTTAGCCAATGTCGAACTGGCCTTAACACTCGCGGGAATAAATAAAACCGAAAGAAGAAAAAGAGCTATAAAAGCCCTAAAAGATGTAGGATTAGGAGATCAAATCCATAAGAAACCAAATCAAATGAGCGGTGGGCAAATGCAAAGAGTTGCTATAGCTAGAGCCTTAGTTGGAAATCCTGACATCCTACTGGCTGATGAACCAACCGGAGCCCTAGATACCAAAACTAGTGTTCAAATCATGGAACTATTAAAAGAAATTTCCAAAACTAAACTAGTCATCATGGTTACTCACAACCCAGATTTAGCAGAAAAATATTCCACCAGAATTATAAAACTATTAGACGGTAAAGTAACAGATGACTCAAAGCCTTACGATAGAGTAGAAGAAAAAAAGGAGCAAAACAAAACAGGAAAAACAAGTATGTCCTTCCTAACAGCATTATCTCTAAGTCTAAATAATTTACTAACAAAAAAAGGAAGAACGATTCTAACCGCTTTCGCCGGTTCCATTGGTATTATTGGTATTGCTCTAATACTTTCTCTATCTAGTGGTATGCAAAACTATATCAATCAAGTAGAAGAAGATACTTTATCAAGCTATCCAATAACTCTTCAAGAAACAACAATGGATACTGGAGAATTATTAAATGCTGCCATGGATAGTGGCACAACTTATCCAGCCTATGATGATGATTTAATCCATTCTATGAATATTTCCAGTGATATGTTAAGTATTATGAGTAGTGGTGCTAAATCTAATAATCTAGAAGCCTTTAAAGCTTATATTGATGAAAACGAGAATACTTTTAATGAATATGCCAATGCTATTCAATACTCTTATAATCTTAATCTTAATATATATAAGGAAAATAGTGATGGTTATACCCAAGTTAATCCTGATCAAATTATGAATGAACTCGGATTTGGCCAAATGAATGAAATAAGTAACATGTTCTCTAGTGGTGTAAGTTCTTACAATGCTTTTAATGAGATGTTAGATAACCAAAATCTAATCGAAGAGCAATATGATTGTTTAGCAGGGCACTTACCAGAAAATTATAATGAAGTTGTTTTAGTAGTAAACAAAGATAACTATATTAGTGATTATACACTTTATTCAATTGGCTTATTAGATAGTGATGAATTAGTAGAAAACTATAATGCAATGATAAACGGAGAAGAAGTAACAGATTTAGAAGAACTATCTTATAGTTACGAAGATTTACTAGATGTTAAATTCAAAGTATTATTAAATACTGACTATTATACCAAAGAAGGAAACTTATGGATAGATAATAGCAATAATGAAGAGTACATTACAAATATGTTAAATGATGCTTTAGAATTAGAAGTAGTTGGTATTATTAGGCCAAAAGAAGAAACTATTACAACAAACAATTATGGCGGGATTTGGTACACCAAAGACTTAACAGAATATGTAATTAATGAAATTAATGAAAGCGAAATTGCTAATGAACAACTAAGTAACCCAAATATCAATGTCTTTACCAACCAAGAATTTAGTGATGAAGAATTTGATATTAATAATTTAAGTAGAGAAGAACAAGCCTACTTAGCTTCACTTTCGCAAAATGAACTTGCTCAAGTTTTAGCAAACTATCAAGAAAACGCTAATGCAACTTATGACTCCAACTTAGAAAAATTAGGAATTGTTGATTTAGATAAACCAAGTACAATTAATATTTATGCCAAAGACTTTGATTCCAAAGAATCTCTCGCAAATTTAATCACAGAATATAACAATAATACTACTGAAGAAAATCAAATTAGCTACACAGATATTATCGAAGTAATGATGAGTGGTGTATCTAATATTATTGATATAATTAGTTATGTTTTAATGGGATTTGTTAGTATTTCCTTAGTTGTATCATCTATCATGATAGGTATTATTACTTATATTTCTGTTCTTGAAAGGACCAAAGAAATTGGCATATTAAGAAGTATTGGTGCTTCTAAAAAAGATATATCCAGAGTATTTAATGCGGAAACTTTAATTATTGGTGCTGCTGCAGGATTACTCGGAATACTAGTAACCATTATCTTAAATATCCCAATAAACATCATTATTAATAATCTCTCTGGTGTCTCATCTATTGCTAAATTACCAATAACAGGAGGAATAATATTAGTAGTTATTAGTATTTTACTAACAGTTATCGCTGGACTTATACCAGCTAGAATGGCCAGTAAAAAAGACCCTGTAGAAGCTCTTAGAACTGAATAAAGATTGGAATTAACCAATCTTTATTTTTTTTCATCATAATTTTTTGTTGTATACTGGCGACAAGTAATATAAGCCTCATATTGATAAACACCATCATTTTGAACAACTACATAACCAGTACAAACATTATCATCTACCTCTAAATTATCCAAATAACCAGCTTCTATTAACTCTTCTGATGTAACAATATATTCCCCATCCTCTTCATTAAGTAAAACATTATCCATAGCATACTCTCTAGCACTTGTCTCTAATTTTTCTTCCAAAGTTCGATATTTTTCGTAACGATTATCCAAAATAAAACCTAAAGCTGTTAATAGAGCTATTATAATCACAACAATTATAGCCCATATTGCAAATAAAATCTTTGTCTTCTTCATGATTAATCCTCAAATCCTACAGTCGTATAATCAGGACAACTAATATAAGCTTTAATTTCATCTTCCCCATGCGTTCTTCTAGCCATTACATATCCTGCACAAACATGATCATCTTGATCTCTTAATTCCACATCCAAATCATAACTTCTAAGCATTCCTCTCGTAATTCTAAGTCCTTCACTAGTAAGATCTCCCTCATAATAATCTTCCAAATAAACAGTAGCATTTTCTTCTAATCTCGACTCTAACCTATCATAATAATTATTTCCAAATTCTAAATCTAAATCGTTATACATAGTAAAAATATAATAAACAGCAATAAACAAGAAAACCACTAATATTCCTGATAATATCAACATTTCTCGTAAACTCCATCCATGTTTATTAAGCATATACATCACCTAATGCTTATTATACCATACCCAAAGAAAAAAAAGAACTACTCTGTTCTTTCTTTAATAAAAAATGGTCCAAATTCAACAGTAGCATCTACACTACTACGATTATATTGATACATTTTATAACCTAAACCAGTACAAGAATAAACTGTACCATCATCATACTCTTTGGTCTCTTCACTTATGCAAAAAAGTGGTGTTTTTGATTGTCTAGCTCTAAAATAATCAATAAAGAAAATAATTATCCAAATAATAATAATCGCTAAAAGTACCACTTTAAATACATCACCTTTTTTAATTTTTGCTTTCATAATCTTCACATCCTATACTAATTATATCGATTAATTAAACAAAAATCAATAAAAAATTAACAAAAAAGAACTCCCAAGAGTTCCCAAATAATTAAACTAATTCTACTTCTGCGCCAGCTTCTTCTAATTGTTTCTTTAGTGCTTCAGCTTCATCAGCAGGAATATTTTCTTTTAAGTTACCACCATTATCAGCGATACCTTTAGCTTCAACTAATCCTAGACCAGTGATTTCTTTAATGATCTTAATAACAGCGATCTTATTTCCACCAGCACTCTTAAGTACTACAGTCTTATTAGCTGAACCGGCATCTTCTTGAGCTGCAGGAGCAGCAGCTACTGCTACAGCACTAGGATCAACTCCAAATTCCTCTTTCATTGCATCTACTAATTCTTTTACTTCAAGAATAGTCATTTCTTTTAAAGCACTAATAAATTCATCTTTTGTAATTTTTGCCATTTTAACTCACAATCCTTTCTAATTTTCTAATTTTTCGGCATACATATTTAAACCAATTGCTAAATTTCTTACATGTTCCATCATACCAGCTGCAAGCATAGTAAGTAATCCTTCATAAGATGGAATAGCAGCATATTCATTAATTACTGATAATTCTGCAACATCCCCATTGATAATACCAACACGAATTTGCATCTTATCATGCTCTTTTGCAAAATTAGCAATAACTTTAATTGGTTCTAATAACTCGGCACCAAACATAATAGCATTTGGTCCTTCTAAGAAACCATTAAGATCAATATTAAGGTCATCTAAAGCTCTTTTTAAAAGCGTATTCTTATAAACCCTAACTTCACCTTGAGCTTCTCTAAGTTTTTTTCTAAGTTCGCTAACTTCTGCTACAGTAAGACCTTGATATTCAAATAAAATAACAGATTCACTATTTTTAATCTTATCTTCAATCTCACTAACAATTAGCTTCTTAGACTCAAGAATTTTGCTACTTGCCATAATATCCTCCTTTTAGATTTTAAAAAAGCTTCCTTTCGGGAAGCTTAAAAACAAAAAAGTTATTAAGTCTCCCCTCGGTAGGATTATTAAAGTTACCTCCCTACTGTCTTCGGTTCGCTTTTCTAATATATATTATATTATAACTTACATTAAATGTCAAAAGAATTTTTATCTAACTTAATACCAGGACCCATTGTACTAGTAACAGTTATACTATTAATAAAAACACCTTTAACACTAGCTGGTTTAGCTTTAGCAACAGTTGTTACTACATATCTAAGATTTTCTGCTAACTTAGCATTATCAAATGATACTTTACCAATAATAGTATGAATATTACCATTAGCATCATTCTTATATTGAACCATACCTTTATTGATATCTTCAATAGCTTTTACAACATCAGTTGTAACAGTACCAGTCTTAGGATTAGGCATTAAACCTTTAGGACCTAAAACTTTACCAATTTTACCAAGTTCAGGCATCATATCTGGAGTAGCAACTATAACGTCAAAATCAAACCAGTTTTCTTTGGAAATCTTATCAATCATATCTTTATCGCCAACGTAATCAGCACCAGCTTCACGAGCCTTTGCTTGAGCCTCACCTTTAGCAATAACTAAAACTTTTTTCTTCTTACCAGTTCCATTAGGTAAAACGAAACTTCCTCTTAAATTTTGATCAGATTTCTTCGCATCAATATTTAACTTAATAGCAACTTCAACAGTACTATCAAATTTAGTAACACTAGTTTCTTTAACTAAACTTATAGCTTCATCTACACTATATAATTTAGTACTATCAACTTTTTTTGATGCTTCCACATATTTCTTACCGTGTTTTTTCAAAATATTCCCTCCTAACTGTGGTTTATTAAAAGACGGACTCTTTATAATTAAAATTAATTTTCTTCTTCTTGTTTTTCTTCTTCACCAACAACTGGAACATCAGCATTAAATTCTTTAACTTCTGCTTCCATTTCTGCAAGTTCAGCATCTCTTTTTGCCATTTCAGCTTCTTCTTTTCTTGCTTCAGCTGCTTGTTCTGCCATTTCTTGATCATTAACACCTTTAACAGCAATACCCATATTACGAGCCGTACCCTCAATAATATTCATTGCAGCTTCTACATCATAAGCATTCAAATCTGGTAATTTAGTCTCAGCAATCTTACGTAAATCTTCTTTCGTAATAGTTGCTACAACTTCATTAGCACCTTTTGTAGAACCCTTTTGAATCTTAGCAGCTTTCTTAAGTAAAAATCCTGCTGGTGGAGTTTTTAAAACGAAATCGAAACTTCTATCATCATAAACAGTAATTTCACAAGGTACAACATCACCCATTTTATCTCTAGTTGCATCATTAAATTTTGTACAGAACTCTTGTAAGTTAACTCCTGCTGGACCTAAAACAGTACCAACTGGTGGAGCTGGTGTAGCTTTACCTGCTTCAATTTGAAGTTTAATTCTTCTTGTGATTTCTTTTGCCATGAAAACACCTCCTAATAATAAGTTTTTCAAGGTAGTGGTCTAGGGCAAATCCGTCAACTTCCCTCCCACATACTAAAATATATGCAAAAAAACTTTTGCAATAAAGATAATATCACAAAAGTTCCTAAAATACAAGTATTTTTAACCATTTCTTTTAATTTAATGGCAAAGCAAAAATATACAATATTATTGACTAATATATCAAAAACTATTATAATATTTTTAGGAACATTTAATAGTTGGGTGCTGCCTTCATGTCTTAAGACTGGAGGTGATGCTACATGAGTAAGAAAGATTTTTTAATATCCTCATTACTTATTATCATCCTTTTACTCATAGCATTACTATTTGTAGTGCTAAATTGAAAGAGCACCTAACTCATCTTATGAATTAGGTGCCAACCAAGTATTTATCGGTAGCACTCAAACATACGAATATTGAATGTTCCTTTTTATTTTATGAAGTTTCCTTCATCTATATACATTATAATATAAAATAAACTGAATTTCAAGCACTAGTTTCTTAAACAACCAATAGGAACAACTAAAACACCAGAAGGAAGAGTATAAGCCATTTCCGTACCAGTAATAATCATCATAAATTCAGGCTGATGTAAATATTCATTAGCATCTATCAACTTCTCCAATTTTAATAAATGAGACTCAGCTTCTAAAATCTTATCTCCTCCGAGTTTTATTTCAACTAAGGCATATTTACCGTTATCAAAATGTATAACATTATCACACTCTAAACCAAATCTATCCCGATAATGACTAAGACTTCCACCTATTGCTTTACTATAAACACTCAAATCACGGTTAACTAAATTTTCAAACAAAAGCCCATATGTTTTAGGATCCATAATCAATTCTTCTGGTGTAATCCCTAGAGCTGCTACAGCCAAAGAAGGATCAATAAAACTTTTTTTAGCAGATGTTCTTATACTGGTCTTACTTCTAATATTAGGACTCCAAGCGGGTATATCCTCAATAATATACAATTTTTTTAATACACCCAAATAATCACCAATGGTTTTATCACTCACTTCTTGGTTATTAGCTCTTACATCTAAAAACAAAGATTTATCACTATTTATTGTAGAAATACTCCTAGCATATGCTCTTAAAATAAGTAAAGCAAGATTTGCATTTCTTTTAACTCCATCTACTCTAGAAATATCCGAATTAATTAAAGCATCAATATAGTTCTTCGCTACCAATAAAGCATCACTGGAACTTAATTCTAGTGTATTAGGCCATCCTCCTCTACATAAAACATAAGCAATTTTTTCATAATTCAAATCAGTTTTAATTCCATCAATACCTCTTTTACCATCTAAAAGTTCTTTCAAAGAAATTTTCCCGTTTGAATCTCCACTTTCATACAAAGTCATAGGCTTCATAGTAACAAAAGAAAATCTTCCAACCCCACTATGTAAAGTATCATCTTCCACTGGGACAGATGAACCAGTTAAAATATATTGTTTAGTTAATCCTGTTCTATCAACATCATATCTAACGGCATTCCAAAGTCTAGGTGCCAATTGCCATTCGTCTATAAGTCTAGGCTTATCACCTTCTAGTAATAAAGAAGGCTTTAAATTAGCAAGTTCTAAATAATTTTCCTGTAAATCAGGATTTTGCATTTCCAAAACGCTTTTAGCAATTTGTTTAGCACTAGTAGTTTTTCCACACCATTTTGGACCTCTAACTAAAACTGCCCCTGTAACATTCAATTTATTTTTTAATTCATCATCAATAATTCTTGGAATATAATTCATAAGCTATTCACCCATTACCATTATATGATAATTATAAATAAAAGTCAATTCTATTTCTATATTTTGGAGCATTTCACTTCCACTTTTTGGAGTATTTTACTTCTATTTTTTGGAGTAAATTATTTAGTTAGCTTTAGAACCGTCTTATTTAATACAGCCAAATAATCTCTTTCAACATGTGTTAAATGTCGCTCCGTATATATATCATATTCGACATGAGCTTTCTTCAATGCTTCTAAACTTAATTGCTTTTTTAGAATTAACTCTAAAACCAATAGATATAATCATATCTAAGTTATAATACTCTTTTCTTCTTTTAACTTTTCTGTTGCCTTCAATTTGAACTTGTTCCAAAATGGAACAAGTTGCAGACTTATCCAATTCATCATCATTATAAATATTATTAATATGCTTTGTAATTGCCAGCCTTTGTACTCCAAACAATTTAGCAATAGCTTCCACATTTAACCAAACATCTTCGTTTTCCAGTCATACTTCAACTCAAATATGACTTTCCTCATCATTATAAAATAAAATATTATTTTCATTTCCAATATCCATAATTCCACCCTACTATGTTTGCTAGTTATAAAGCAAATTAAAACAGTGTTTTTTCGCTGTTTTAATCTACTACCATAACATTTAAATCAACATCCCCATATATTCCATCAATTCTACCTATATTACTAAATTGCCACATCATATATCCTTCATAATCCGTACTACTAGCATAATGAGCAAGCCATACATTATCATAAGTACCATCCCAAAAATTTTCTAAATAAAATTTAGATCCATAAAGCATGCCTTCATATCCTTCTTCTTCTACTGTTTTAATAAATGCCTTTGGCATTTCATTTAAATCATGAAAAGATAAATGATAGCTATTCCAATTACTCCATATCTCCCAGTCAAATACAATTGGTAAATCGAGTGTCTCTCCATCTAAAGTATCCAATACCCAATTAGCTTCATCTATAGCTTCCTCTTTAGATAAAGCTTTACTATATAAGTAAACTCCCACTTTTAAACCTGCTTCTTTAGCATTCTTTATATTATCCAAAAACTTTTTATCCAAAGTCGGATCTTCTCCACTATCTAATTTAACTCCAATTCGCATCATAACAAATGTTGCTCCAGCCTCTCTTACAGCCTCATAATCAATATCGCCTTGCCATTCTGATACATCTATACCAAGTTCTGTATTATCAGCTTTATACTTACTATAAGCATCACTAAAAGCAAGTTTAGAAGTATTACCTCCACCACTATTATTATTGTTACTTGCTATTTCTTCGACGACATTCACGGAAACATTATAATTAGTACTATTGCCAGATACATCTGTTACCACTAAATCCACATCATACTTACCAGCTGTTTCAAAATCAATGTCTCCTTCAATACTACATTCTGGTTGTCCATCATAATTATCTCCATAAGTAACACCATTACATAAGTTACCTTCATATCCTACTAACACCGTTCTAGAACTACTTCCAAATATTTTAGGAGCCTCTGTATCTACGACTTCTACACTAGTACGATACACATATTTCGTATCTTGAAACGTATAATAAAACTCAATATCTTTCTTACCAATAACATCTGTATCTATCTTATAATCTTCAATAGAAACATTCGTATCACTTATTAAATCACTAACATATACTTCACTAAATACTTCTATATCATCTAATTTTATATCAATAAAAGCCCCATCTGGTATTTCATCACTAATCGTATTACCACAACCAACACTAATTAAAACAAATAAAACTAATATTATTTTCTTCATAAATTACCTCTTTTACTAATAAATTCTTTTATATGAGGGGTAAAATCTATTAAATAATCCATTTCCCTCATAACCGTTATAGCTTCTGATTCTTCCCCCAATTTCGCATTTTTAGGCATTTCTTTTTCTATTTCCTTTTCCGCATAAGAAATAAAATATGGATTCTTTTTATCAATTAATTCCAAATATTCTTGAGCTTTCTTAAACTCTCCTCTTTTATAATATAAACACATAAAAGACAAATCATAAGGAATATACTTTTCTTTTCTTGAACGATATAACTTCATAAGTTTATCTTCTTCTTCTAAAAGTGCATATAAACCCGCTAAAATAAAACGTATAGCAAGAACATCCGTCTTATCTAGTAAAAGTATTTTCTCTGCTAATTTAGCAGCTTTAGAAAACCCTCCAATACTTATATAAGCCTTAATAAGCTCATTTATCCCCTTTAAATAATCTTCTCCATCTAAAGTAAACTCTAAACCTTTCTTATACTTTTTCATAAAACCTGTCTTATATAATCTTTTTTCTTCTTGATCCATCATTTCTTCTAAATCTCTAATCAATGCCCATCTATCTTTATCTAATACTAAATAAAGTTTAGCTAAAAAACAATCTGGATAAATCTCTAAAGTTTTATGAATATCTCTTAAATTATGTTTCTTATCCCATTTATCCAAATATTTATGTGCCTCTAAATGTTCAGGACTAATTTCATTATGAATAAAATCTTTCCAATTTTTAAGAACAAACTCATTCATCGCACTACGTACATCTTCTAAACTATCAATAGTTTTATCTTTAAAAAAATTCTCTAATTCATTCTTCATATTCAATACTCCAATCAAATACTATTCTATCAAGAGTATTTATCTATTGCAAGCTTTTTATATAAGCTCATATATTCATCCAAATAAAAAGTATATGAATTAGATGGATATTCATATTTAACAATATCATCTAATTCATATACTAGAATAAAATTAATATTTAAAGCTCTTACTTTATTTAATACTTTGTCTAATACTTTAGAAGGAAAACCAACCCGATAATTTTTAAAATTATAACCAGTTAAGAAATGAATGATTAAAGCATCTCCATAATAAGCATGCCAAAAATTACCACTCTTTACCAACACTATATAATCTTTATACCTTCCTTTAACCTGAAAATATTTTTGTTTCATATTCATTACCTCCTAAAAATTTAGCAATTGCTACTCGCCCTACCGGACGTCGCGGCAAAAATGAAGAGTCATTTTGCATCGCATCTCACTACACTCCTCCTTGAAGTGTCACTTTATTCCTTTTAAAGTCATCCGACTTTAAAAGGATCTGTTTTACTGCCACTACCTGTTATAGCGATGGCTGACTTCAGATTTATTACTGGGCGCACACCATACGTGCCATTCACGCGGTAGTTGATGAGGGTGCCATTGAAATACATAATGAACACGATAGCCTTGCTGTTATAGTCAGACGGAGACATGGTCCAGTAATATTCACCTGTATATAGGTAATTATTTTGATTACTACCACTCCATGGTATTCCTGCAAACATGGCTTCATCAGCACTTATTAATCCGATTGGATATGTTAAGGCACCATTTCCAAATTCAAATTCATCTGTTGTATATATGTCATTTTTATTGCAACTTAAACTCGGGCTACTATTACTTATTCTGGTATATGGTTGATAATCTGTTGAGCTTGTTCCTCCGCCTGTTCCGCTACTAACTCTTCTATCTCCACAGAAGCCGGCATTTCCATCTACATAATCTTTAAATCCATTTTTAACTATATTATTATTATACCATGTATCCAATATTCCTTTTATTGTACTTGAAGTAGTATTGGTATGAGTAGAATTATAGTCTGAATTACTACTTCCATACATATATCCTACATATCTGTTGTGATTATACGAACTATTGAATGCACTAGTTTGTATCTGGGTTCCTGTACCTGTTTCATTCGCACTTGTTCCTTGGTAGATCATTCTTATTGACCCATCTCCATTAATTCTTATTATCCTCCACCAAAAACCTGCAAACTGTACCCAGTTATCTGGTTTCCCTGTATAATAATATGTCGTTTGTCCTGTCCAATCTGTTGTTTGTCCTTGTGGTTTACTAGCTGCTATAATTGTGTTACATGCTGTTGCTCCTTCTGGACATAGTTGTTCATCAAAGTATAAATAGCACTTTGTTCCTTTTTTGTCATAGGACTAACTGATAATCCTTTTGTATCACTATCATAATTTAGTGTAATAGCATCATCTTTCACATCATCTTCTGTTGTACAGTAAGATTCTTCCGTTAGTTCATAATTCCCATCAGGTAATGTATCTATCTCACTTCCATCTAAATACATAGCTACAATATTTAAATCAGCTAATGTATAATTGATTGTTCCATTAAGTAAAGGCATACTATCTGTAACTTTATATTTTGCTCTTGTAAAATTAAGTATTACTGCACTTATTATTGCTACCACTACTACTGCTATTAATATATTTCTTTTTAAGTGGCTTCTCTTTAAAGTTTCATATGTCATAGATAATTCCCTCTTTCTTAACTCGCATCATAACACATTTAAAATACGTTTTCATTATGTTCGACAAAACATGTCAAAACTTCTTATTTTCTGTGTTATGAAGTACTACTTCATTTATTTAATGTAAATTTTAAGCTATGATATAGTTTCCTAGCTTATAGTTAAATTATATAGGTATAAAGCATAAAAGTCAAGAATTTTGTGAATATAAACTGCATTTATTTAGAAATAAATTAAATCATAATAAAATACCTACAAAAGAAGGTTGGATTATGAGATTAAAAGATATAAGAGAAGAAAGTGAGCTTAAGCAGTTTACTATAAGCAAACTGTTAGGAGTATCACGTGGTACATACTCTTTATGGGAACTTGAAAAAGATCCCATTCCCATAAAAAGATTAAATGATTTTTGTAATATATTTAAATGTAGTATTGATTATGCTTTAGGATTTACCAATATTCCAAACTATAAAAACTCTAAAGAAAATATAAATATTAATTTATCTAGTACTAGACTAAAAAACATAAGAAAAGAACATAAACATACCCAAGATTATGTAGCTAAAAAATTATCTATTAATCGTAGCTTAATTAGTAAATATGAGAGTGGTCATACTATTATTAGTACAACCTTTTTAATCGAATACGTAAAATTATATCATATATCTAGTGATTATTTATTAGGAAAAATAGATGAAAAGATAACTATAGAAGAACCAACTATATTAACTTATAATTACTAATATAAACAACATGTTGCAGGATATCTCTGGCATGTTTTCTATGCCCAAAGCACATATAGGGCTCACTGCACCACATTAAATAAAACTTTTCCAAGTCATCTCCCTTCGTTTGACATATTTCGACATTAGAATATGTTATTATAAAAACTAAATCTAAATGTGAGGAGGTGAAGACTTGCCAACAAAAATATTTTATAATTTAACAGACGATATCTTATTTAAAAATACTTTCTATCATAAAAAGTTAACCATCGATTTACTCAATTCTTTCTTCTCTTATTTGAAACAAGATAAGAAAATCTTAGATGTTCGTATCTCAAAAGATAAATCTTTATATGGCTTAAATAGAGATAATAAAATTAACTATGGAGATATTATCGCTTATTTAAATACGAATGAAATAGTATCGATAGAAATGTATACAGACTTTGATAAAGAAGAATTTAACAAAAGTGTAACATATCTATCAAAGCTATATAGTAACCAATTAAAAAGAGGACAAAAATATATCCAAGCTAAAAAAGTTATTAACATTAACTTCATGAGTGGTAATTATCACAAAGAAAATGAAGAATTAGTAAATGATTATAGTTTTATAAGAAGAATAGATTGTCCATCTAATAAGGATGAATGTATGGAAATGTATTTAGTAAGGCTTGATTTAGTCAAGAATATCGTATATAATAAAACTAATGAAAGATTAGTGAGGTGGCTAAAATTTATGAATGCCCAAAGTTATGAAGAAATGAAGCAAATTGGAAAGGATGATGAAGTAATGGAACAAGCCATAAAATATATTGATGAATTTTTAGAAAAAGAAGGAACAACCTTCCAAGATAAAATTGATTATGAAAAAGTAAAATCTTTTGATGATGGCCTAATAAAAGGGGAAAAAGCTGGTATTATCAAAGGTAAAAAAGCCGGTATTATAGAAACAGCAAAGAAGATGCTTAAAGATGGCTTAAACATAAATAGTATTGCTAAATATACTGGATTATCTAAAGAAGAAATAGAAAATTTAAATTAAGAAATAAGCTGTTAGAAATTTGTTTTCTAACAGCTTTTATATTATCACTAAACTATATCCGCACTACTACTAACTTCTAAGTTATAGGAACTAAATTCTTTTCTTAAATATTTAGGATAAGCTGCTGCCCCAATCATCGCTGCATTATCCGTACAATAAAGCATTCTTGGTATTAAAAGTTCAGCATCATATTTTTGACACAATTTACTCATTTCACTCTTTAAATACTGATTAGCCGAAACTCCTCCTGCTATGACTAATCTTTTAATACCCGTATTTTTGAATGCTTTATCTACTTTACGTACTAATTCATCTATCGCTATATCTTGAAAAGTTCTAGCCAAGTCTTCTTTACGAATATCATTACCTCGTTGTGTCTCATTGTGAACCAAATTAATTACAGCACTTTTAAGTCCACTATAACTAAAATTATAAGTATCATCCATAACTGGTTTTGGTAGGAAATAAGTATGACTTCCCATTCTAGCTAACTTCTCAATATTAGGTCCCCCAGGATATGGAAGTCCTACTACTCTAGCTACTTTATCATAAGCTTCCCCTATAGCATCATCCATTGTCTCTCCGAGTCTTTTAAACTTGTAATCATCTTCCATTACTAATAACTCCGTATGACCCCCACTAACAATTAAAGCAAGAAGTGGATATTCCATATTATTTTCTAAGTTATTTGCATATATATGTCCAATTAAATGATTAACCGCAATTAAAGGTTTATGATACATTAAAGCAAGTATTTTTGCCGATTCTACCCCTACCATCAAAGAACCTGTTAGTCCTGGAGCATAAGTAACTGCTATTGCATCCATATCTTCTAGTTTCATTTGTGCTTTTTCTAAGCAATCTTCCAAAACAAATGTTATAGCCTCTGTATGCATACGACTAGCTATTTCTGGTACTACTCCCCCATATTTAGCATGCGTATCCATTTGGGTTGTAATACTTAAAGCTATTACTTCACACCCATTTTTAACAACCGCCATACTTGTCTCATCACAACTAGATTCAATTGCTAAAATATAAGTATCCATCATTCACTACTCCTAGCCATCAAGTAAGCATCATCCCCGTCTGGATAATATTTTTTTCTTACATTGACAATTTCAAATCCAAACTTTTCATACAAATTTATCGCTGGTATATTTTTTGATGCTACTTCTAAAGTAATAAGTCTTAAATGTTCATCCAACTCTCCAATTAAATAATTAATAAGATTCGTTGCTATAAATTGATGACGATAAACTGGATCTACCACTAAATGTAATATATCACAAGTTTCTTTCAAATCAGTTGCCGTAATAAAACCAACTACTTGCTCATCTTTTATATAAACTAAAACTTTAGAATAACCATCATTTAACATTTCATTAATAGAATTAACTTGACTAAAGTTTTCATTTAGTAAACTGCCCAATTCATTAATCCTTGGAATATCATAAATATCAGCATATCTTATCATTTGCCCACCTCAATTTTCTTAACATAAATAGGTTTAAGCAAATGCGGATCTATATCTTCTTTATTTTTCAAGTATTTATAAACCATATCTAAATTAATTTCTTCATCTAATTTTATTTTCTTTGGATAACTCTCTAGTTCTTTATTACTTAAATAAAAGTAATCAAGAACTAAATCATGATCCCGATTAAATGAACCAACAAACGCTCCATTCCGATCTTTAATACCTATTAATAAATCATTATCATATTTTAAAGATAATGCTTGTAAATAGGATATAGCTTTTACTGGAATATTTTTGCAGTAACTAATCATTTTTGCTACTACTACTCCTATCCTAACACCTGTAAAAGATCCTGGTCCATTCACCACTATTATACCACTTAAATCATCAAATGTAACGTCATTCTTTTCTAGTAGTTCTTTTAACAAAGGAATAAAATAAGTAGAATGTTTAACATCTTCTTTTTTTATTTCTTCAATAACAAGTCCATCTTTAAATAGTGCTAAATGTAAACTAATATAATGAGTATCAATAAATAAAGTATACATAAAAAACCTCCTTTAGACGACAAAATCTCACCCTTAAAGTGAGATTATAAAACAGCATTACATAACTCTTCGTATCTTTCTCCATGAGGAACAAATACTAGTATTCTGGTATTTTCATCAACAATTTTAAAATTAATATCTAATCTTTCCTCGGGAAGTCTATCAAGAATTAACTCTGCCCATTCAATCATACAAATACCATCTTTGTTAAAATAATCTTCAACTCCAAAGTCTTCATTATCCAAAATTCTATAAACATCCATATGATACATCGGTAACTCCCCACTCATATACTCTTTAACAATCGTAAATGTTGGCGATGTAATATTATCTATTCCCATGGAAGCCGCAAAGCCCTTAACAAAAACCGTCTTTCCACTTCCAAGATCGCCATTGAGACATATAACCATGCCTGGAAATTTTTCACTTTCGACATTTTCTGCCAATGTTAAAGTATCTTCTACACATCTAGATGTAAATTTATAATCCATATTACTCACCTACCGCTATTATAACAAAAGACTTAATGATTATACAACCACTTTTTATTAATTTTACAAATTTGTTTATCATATAAAAATACATTAGAAAATTCTATTCTTTATTATATTGATAAAATCTATTAAAATATATATGAGGTGTGAAAATGGATTTTGTTGTAAGGCAAACAAGGCAAAAAGATCCAGCTAGTTACAAATCTTTATATATTAAAGATTCGCTGTTAAAAGAAGTAGAAAAAATTGCGAAAGAAAACAGCACCTCTTTTAACAATGTAGTAATTAGTATGATCGAAGCCTGTATCTATGGCAATGGTGAGGGCCAAGAAGAAAATAAAGTAAGAAATTAATTTATTTTTATAGATACTCTGCTCCTTGAAGTTCACACTCAAAGAAAGAATGATGGATCCGTCATTCTAACTGTTAGACATCAAGAAACACTTGCTTAAAAACAGTTACACCTGAGTAATCAAAGACTTACATCTATGGTTACTCTTTTTTTATTGCAAAAAAGAATCCCAAAGGATTCCCTATATATTATTTCGATTATCAATAATAACTTTTCTATTACCATTTAAATCTAAATAATAAGCATATACTGTTTTTTCAGAATAAGTATTTTTAAGAACTGCTTTAAAGAACATTTGATATCCAACATAACCCGTACCAGCTGTATTTTTAATTGGTGTAATATAACTATTACCATCACTATCATGTGTTTTAACAACAATATCTGAATTTAACTGATTCATTTCTTGAACTAATTTCTGATATTCTCTAACATAAACATCATTAGCCTTATTAGCATACGTATATAAACTTCCCACTGCACAATTACCATCAACTAGATAAGCTAAAGGATATAAACTAGTATATTCCTTCTTACCATAATGACAAGTATTAGTAATAACATTCTGATTATCATCATTCGTATTAGATCCATTATTATTTGAATTATTATTATTACCCGTATTGCCATTACTATTAGATGTATTATTACCATTATTATTATTACTATTATTATTATTACTATTATTATTACTTGGTGGATTGCTAGGACGATTAGTAGCTGTTCCATTATTTTGATTAGAATTATTATTACTACTATTATTGTTATTATTAGTATTTTCTTCTTCTAAAGGTTCTTCTTCCTCTGGAGTATCTACTACATTATTTTCATCATCTTCTGTTGTATCATCTTCTTGAACAGTTCTCTTAATCGTATTCACAATTGTATCACTATCATTTTCACAAACTAAAGTTACTTCTAATCGGTAATTTTCCTCATCAAGTTTTGTTGCTTCCGCATAACTATCAGTCGTATTACATGAATTACCTTCTTCATCTAAAAATTCTACTAGCAAATTTTGTTCAAACATCTCTTCTAAAGTAATACTTTCCGATTCTCCGACATCCTCTGGAAGTCTTGAACCCACAAAATATTCTGTTGCGGCATCTCTCATCGCACTTAAATTAGTTCCAAAATTAGACTCTTTTGCTTCATCCTTTGTAAATATTGAAATCAAGAAAAGAACAATAAAAACTACCACTAACAATATCCCAAGTTTAATTAATAATGATTTCCAATTAATATGAAAAGGTACACTCTTATCTTCGTACATACACAAAACCCCCTTTGGTTTGGTTGCTATAATACCACAAAAGTAGGCGCTTGTCAAACAATTTACCATTGACTAACGTATGTTCGCATGATATAATAAGCATGCTTTTAGTAATGAATTATTTAGTTTATGGAAAACTAATATAAAGGAGTGTTACACATGGATAAAATAATAGTTAAAGGAGCTAGAGAAAACAATCTTAAAAATATAGATATAGAACTACCAAAAAACAAACTTATTGTGATGACCGGAGTATCCGGAAGTGGAAAATCATCCCTTGCTTTTGATACCATTTTTGCCGAAGGACAAAGAAGATATGTAGAAAGTCTAAGCGCTTATGCTCGTCAATTCATTGGCATTAGTGAAAAACCAGATGTGGATTCTATTGAAGGTTTAAGTCCAAGTATTTCCATTGATCAAAAAACAACTAATAAAAACCCTCGAAGTACTGTCGGAACAATTACCGAAATATATGATTATTTAAGATTACTTTATGCTCGTATAGGTATTCCTTATTGTCCAAAACATAATATTCCTATCACTAGACAATCCATTGAAGAAATGACAAACCGTATTATGGATTTAAATGCCGGAAGCAAGTTAGAAATTATGGCTCCCATCGTTCATGGTGAAAAAGGAACTCATAAAGACTTATTTGATGAACTAAGAAGAAGTGGATATTCTAGAGTTCGCGTAAATGGCGAAAATCGTTCATTAGATGAAGAAATTGTTTTAGAAAAAAATATCAAAGACAACATTGAAGTTATAGTAGATCGCATCGTCCTAGACCCAGAAGAACGAGGTCGTATTTTTGAAGCAATTGAGGCAAGTTGTAAATTAGCAAACGGCAAAGTATTAATTAATGTAATTGGTAATGAAGAAATTTTAATGAGTGAATCTTATGCTTGTCCTCATTGTAACTTTTCTATTCCTGAACTAGAACCAAGATTATTTTCTTTTAATGCTCCATATGGTGCCTGTCCTGAATGTAAAGGTCTAGGAACAAAACTAAAAATTGGGGAAGCTCTTCTTATGCCTGATAAAAACAAAAGCATTTTAGAAGGCGGTATTAAAACAATTAGTAATGAAGAAAATATGGATACCGTTCAACTTTTAACAGTATGTGAACATTACAATATTGATGTAAATAAACCTCTAAAAGATATTCCAAAATCTCAATTAGACATTATTCTTTATGGTTCTAAAGATAAAATTGATTTTAAATATACATCCAAAAGTGGTAATGTTCGTTACGTAACAGATTATTATGAAGGAATAATTAATAAACTAGAACGACTTCACTTAGAAACTACTAGCAATTGGCGAAGAGAATGGATTGAAATGTATATGGTTGAATCTCCTTGTCCAAAGTGCCATGGAGCTAGACTTAGTGATATGGTTTTATCCGTTAAAATAAATAAAAAGAACATTTATGAAGTAACCAACTTTAGTATTTTAGAATTAAGAGATTTTATCGCTAAATTAAAACTAACTAAAGAACAAATGGAAATTAGTGGTTTAGTAACCAAAGAAATATTAAATAGATTAGATTTCTTAATCAATGTTGGTCTAGGTTATTTAACCCTATCAAGAAGTGCTGGTACCCTATCAGGAGGCGAAGCCCAACGTATAAGATTAGCTACCCAAATAGGTTCTAAATTATCCGGTGTTTTATATGTCCTTGATGAACCAAGTATTGGACTTCATCAAAAAGATAATGAAAAACTAATTAAAGCCATGCAAGAAATGCGGGATTTAGGAAACACTTTAATTGTTGTAGAACATGACACTGACACCATGCTAGCTGCCGACTACCTAGTAGATATAGGCCCTGGGGCTGGTGAATTTGGAGGACGTGTTATGGCTGCCGGTACTCCAAAAGAAGTAATGGAAAATCCTGATTCACTAACTGGACGTTATTTATCTGGTAAAGAGTGTATTGAAGTTCCTAAAAAACGAAGAAAAGGGAGTGGCAAATCTCTAAAGATTATAAAAGCAAAAGAACATAACCTTAAAAATATAAATGTCGAAATACCTCTAAACAAATTTGTATGTGTAACAGGCGTTTCCGGAAGTGGTAAATCATCATTAATTAATGAAATTCTCTATAAAACTCTAGCAGTCCAAATTAATGGTTCAAAACAAATTCCCGGAGCTTGTAAAGAGATTAGAGGAATTGAAAACGTTGACAAAGTAGTTCACATAACCCAAGATGCTATTGGAAGAACTCCAAGAAGTAACCCCGCTACTTATGTAGGTGTCTTTGATGATATAAGAGATGTATTTACAAATACCAAAGAAGCCAAAATGCATGGATATGACAAAGGAAGATTCTCATTTAACGTAAAAGGTGGTAGATGTGAAGCCTGCTGGGGAGATGGTGTTAAAAAAATTGAAATGCATTTCTTACCAGACGTGTATGTTCCCTGTGATGTTTGTGGAGGAAAAAGATACAACAAAGAAACTCTTGCAATTAAGTTCAAAGGAAAAAATATCGCTGATGTTCTAGACATGAGAGTATCTGAAGCATTACCATTCTTCGAAAATATACCAAAAGTATATAACAAATTAAAAGTAATGGATGAAGTAGGTTTATCTTATATCAAACTTGGACAGTCAGCTCCTACTTTATCAGGGGGAGAAGCTGGACGTGTAAAACTTGCCAAAGAACTTCAGAAAAAACCAACCGGTAAAAGTATTTTCATCTTGGATGAACCAACCACTGGATTACACAGTGAAGATATCAAAAAACTTCTTACAATTCTAAATAGAATTGTCGATAATGGAGACACCGTAATTGTAATTGAACATAACCTAGATGTTATTAAAGTTGCAGACTATATTATTGATTTAGGCCCTGAAGGTGGAAATCTTGGTGGAGAAATTGTAGCAACCGGAACCCCTGAACAAGTAGCCAAAAATCCGAATTCTTATACTGGTATCTTCTTAAAGAAAATATTAGAACAAAAATAAAGTTGCAGAATTTATCTAGCAACTTTTTTCAATAAAAACAATATTTTTCTAATTACATACTGAAACATTTTACATAAGTCAATAAAATCTTTCACTACTACTGAAACATTTTACGTTATTTCAAAAAATGTTTCAATAATCTTTACAAAACTAGACTCTACTTCTTTAATTATTCACATAAATAGTTTATAATTAAAATGGTGATAATATGAACAAGAAAGGATTTACTTTAATTGAGCTTTTAGCTACGATTGCCATTATGACTGTTATAGCAACCGTTCTTACTATCAATGTATTAGACATCTTTGAAAGTAAAAAGAAAATAACAGACAATACCAAGAATAATATTATTGCCACTGCTGCTAATGTTTACTTAGAACTTAAAGAAAATAAAAATTTAAAAGAAAATTGTAAAGTAAATGGATGCAGTATTACCGTAAATACTTTAATTTTAGAAGGTTTATTAAATGAAGAAGATGTGGATAACTCTAAAGTTATAAACATTTATTATGAAAATAATGAGCAAAAATATAAAATAAGTTAGGAAGTGAATTATGGCAAAATTAACATTTAGATACAGTGCTATGAATGCAGGAAAATCTACCATGGCCATGCAAGTAGCCCACAATTATGGGGAAATTGGTGCAAACATTTTAGTTTGGAAACCACTAATAGATACCAAAGGAGAAGATACTATCACTAGTCGTATTGGCATCAACCGCAAAGTAGATCACTTATTAAGTGATACAGATTCTCCTGTAATACTTATTAAAGAAGTTTTAAAAACAACTCCTAATATCGATGCGATAATTGTAGATGAAGCTCAATTTTTAACCGAAAGCCAAGTAAATGAATTATATTACATAACCAAAATATTTGATATAGCCGTTCTTTGTTTTGGCTTACGCTGTGACTTTCAAATGCAAGGATTTGTAGGTGCTCCAAGGCTACTTCTTCTTGCTGATGACATAGAAGAAATAAAAACTCTTTGCAGTTGCAAGAAAAAAGCTACTCAAAATCTAAGACTTGTAAATGGCAAGCCAACTTTTGAAGGAGAACAAGTAGCTATTGATGGAACAGAAGATATAACCTATAAATCAGTATGTGGAGAATGTTTTATTAAATACTATTTAGAATGGATGAAAAATAAAGAACAGCCATTAATAAAAGAAAGGAAAAAATTATGAAAGAAAAAATTTTAAATACTCTTAAAAATATTCATGAAGCCAAAACTCTAATAGAAATTAATGATTTATTAGGATTAACTACCGTCCAAGAATATCAAGAACTAGAAAAAAATATCGAAGAACTAGTGATGGACTATCAAGTATTTAAGACGAAAAAAGATAAATACTTATTAATGAAAAACTGTCCAGGATTAAAAATTGGCAAATTATCAGTTAATAAAAAAGGATTTGGCTTTCTACTATTAGATAAAGAAGATGATATTTATATAGCTAGCACAGATATGAACGGTGCTATAAATGATGATATAGTTTTAGTAGAAGTAACAGAAAAAGGATTAGAGCCAGCTGGTAAAGTATTAAAAATAATAAAAAGAGATTTAAAAAATATTGTTGGAGAGATTAAAGTATCCAAAAAAGAAAAAATACTAGAACCAGACGATGATAAAGTAAATCTAAAAATAATCTTAAGTCCTGAAACCAGCAAAAACTGTGTCGAAGGACACAAAGTATTAGCCAAACTTACCAAAAAAATTGATAACAAAACCTATAAAGCCGACTGCCTAAAAATTCTTGGCCATAAAGATGATGCCGGAATAGATATTCTAAGTATTGCCTATAAATATGGAATATTTGATGAATTCAGTAAAGAAGTAGAAGAAGAACTAAATAATATTCCTGAAGAAGTATTAGAAAGTGAACTTACAGGCAGAACTGACTTAACAAGCAAAATGATATTCACCATTGATGGAGCTGACACCAAAGATATTGATGATGCCATCAGTTTAGAAATAAAAGACAATATTTACACTTTAGGAGTTCATATTGCTGATGTATCCCATTATGTTTTAGAAAACACAGCTCTAGAGGGTGAAGCATACTCTAGAGGTACTTCTTCTTATCTAGCAGATACTGTAATACCTATGCTACCACACAAGCTATCAAATGGTATATGCTCGCTGAATGAAGGAGTAATAAGATTAACAATGAGTTGCGTAATGGACATAAACCAAAATGGAGATATTATAAACTATGATATTTTCCCAAGTTTCATTAAATCAAGAAAAAAAATGACCTATGATAATGTTAATGAAATATTAGAAAACAATAAGATTCCTAAAGGCTATGAAGAATATGCAGAAACTCTAAAAAAAATGCATGAACTAGCTACTATCTTACGAAAGAAAAAAGTATCACGTGGCTACATCGAATTTGATATACCAGAAGCCAAAATTATCCAAGATGAAAATGGAAAAGCTATCGATATTAAAAAAAGAGTACAGCGTTCTGGAGAAGCCCTAATTGAAGACTTTATGATCGCTGCCAATGAAACAGTAGCAACTCACATCAGTAACATGGAACTTCCATTTATTTACCGTGTCCATGACTTACCAAACAATGATAAAATTGAAGATTTCTTAAATCTCGTAAAAGCATTAGGTTACAACATTAAAACAAATGTGAAAGAAATAACCCCTAAAACGATGCAAAAGTTATTAGAAGAACTAAAAGATAAAAAAGAGTTCTATATTCTATCTACCCTTCTTCTAAGAAGCATGAAAAAAGCCGTTTATTCTAAAACAAATATTGGCCACTTTGGATTAGCTAGTAAGAACTATACTCACTTTACTTCTCCTATTAGAAGATTCCCGGATTTAACAGTCCATAGATTACTAAAAAAATACCTAATCGAAAAAGATTACAGTATATCTACTATTAATTATCTAGAAAATTCTTTAGTTGAAATCGCTGATCATTCCAGTGAACGAGAACTTGCTTCTACAAATGCTGAAAGAGATGTGAATGACATGAAAATGGCTGAATACATGGAAAGTCATATTGGTGAGGAATATGATGGTATCATTAGTAGTGTTACATCATTTGGATTCTTTGTTGAACTTCCAAACTTAGTAGAAGGACTAGTTCATATAAGCACCATCAAAGGTGATTACTATGAATATGTTCCTGAACTTTTATCTTTAATTGGTAAAAGCACCAAGAAAACTTATCGTATTGGCGATAAAATAAAAGTAAAAGTTATTAATGCTTCCAAAGAAACAGCTCAAATAGACTTCGAAATAGTAGGTGAAAAATGATAGAAATTAAAAATAAAAAAGCCTACTTTGATTATACTATTCTAGAAAGTATAGAAGCTGGAATATCTTTAGTAGGCACAGAAATTAAATCAATTCGTAAAGGTAGTGTAGATTTAAAAGATACCTTTATTACGATTAAAAACAACGAAGCTTTTATTCTAAATATGTATATTGCTAAATATGAAGAAGGAAACATCTTTAATCATGATGAGCGAAGAACTAGAAAACTATTATTACACAAAAAAGAAATACAAAAACTAAAAGAAAAAGTAAGCACAGAAGGCCTTACTTTAATACCTCTAAAATTATATTTTCACAAGAATCATGTAAAAGTTTTAGTAGGTTTATGTAAAGGTAAAAAACTATATGACAAACGCGCTTCTATAAAAGAACGAGATTTAAAAAGGGAAACCAGATACTACTAGTTTCCCTTTTCTATTTAAAATAATCAATAAACAAAATAATAGCATTTATAACTAAAATAACACCAATAATAACGAGTACTGCATTAGAGAAAAATATACTATAAATACCTAATGCTATTAAAATAATATTACTAACTGTTGAGAAATTCTTATAATTATTAAAGCTTATAGATGTAAGTAACCGACTAACTCCCATAAATATAAAGAAAAATCCCAATACATAACGAATACTAGTTTCTAATACCCCACTAAGTACAATTAAAAGTACACCAATAATAATAGATACAACAGCAATCGTTAAATTAATATTTTTATATTGTACAATTTCTTTATTCTGATAATACAGAACAAAAGATTTAATACCATAAATAATAACAATAATACCTAAAACATAAAATAAAAGTTCTACAACTTGATTACTCCTAAACATCAAAAGTAATCCTAACACCAAATAAATAATTGGATTAAGTAAGTTCTTACTCTCTTTCTTTTCCTTCTTTGGTTTAATAATTTCTGCTTTCATACTTCACCTCTAGTAATATTATATAATGTTTAAAAATTTTAAGCAAGGAAAATTGAAACTAAATACAATCCGTGTTATAATTAGATAGAATAAGGAGGATTAGTATGCTAGCAAAAAAAGACGCATTAGAAATACTAAAAAGATACAATATAAATTCTGGAAAATATGAACCAACTATCTATGAAAACAACAATCAAATAGGAATATGCCTAGATATAAAAGACTCTTTATTTGGTTTTCTAACTAGAATATTTACCTTTAACGAAAAAGAAGAATTAAATAGTTTTCTAGCATCTTTTTTCTGGTATAAAAATAATCATCAAAAATACAACATCAAACTTACATTAGATAAATATGACACCAAAAATCCTCAAATTATTTATCTTTTCAATAATGAAAAACTAACATTAGAAAACATGCTAAATATGGAAAATTATTTAGAAACAAAAGAAGAAAACAAAGCAAAAGACCATGAAAAAGAATATTATTTAAAATGTGTTGAAGAACTAACAAATTATCTTATAAACTTTAAACAAATGAAAGAAAACATCAAACTTGAAAAAAATAAGTTAAAAACAGAAGAAAATGATTTAAAATATTCTTTATTAACTGAACTAACTATTTATTATGGCAAAGAAAAACCATTAACAAAAAAAGAAATTACTCTAGAAAGTCCTTCCATTATCGATAATTCGCTTTTATTAGAAAATCTTAAAAACATAAAAACAAAAAGCTTACAAGAAGTAAAAGACTATTTAAATGCTTTAATAAATAATATTAAAGTAGAAGAACTAGACGAAAAGAATCTCGTTAATATATACTCTAATAGTGTTTATAAATACAACATTGATATTCTAAAAAAGCAAATAGATTTTGTTAAAAGTAAAATAAACGCCGAAAAAAATTTCAATGTCAAAGGAAGCAAAATTCATAATATTGATGCAGAATTAAAGTCTTTTCTAAAAACTAATGTAGCTCCAACCAAAATTGAAATCTTCTTAATAGATAATCAAAATAAAATTATGGAAAAATTTCAAAAAATAACCGACCTTAAAAATGCCTGTGAAATTATAACAGGACACAAAATAAATATCGAGCCTTTAGAAGAAGAAAAGATACAAGAAGAAATAGACATAGATAAAGTCTTAAATAATAAATTTAAAGAATTAGACAAAAGCACTCAAAGTAACCTAATTCTTTATCACTCCCTTTATAAACCTCTTTGCAACTATATTATAAATAATAATTATCCTGATAAAGACACTATTATTTCTAACTTTGATTTTAACCATTATTATCAAGAATTAGAAGAAATAGTATACCATGAAAATAACAATCATTACTTAATTAATTATTTTTCACATCTAAATTTCAAAGATTTAAATAGTTACTTAGATAGTATCATAAAAATATGTCAAGATGTAGAAAACACAAAATTTCATCTTCCTGATAATATAAATCTTTTCTCTATACCAGATAATAATAAATACAAACAACTAACAAAATTACCTAGCAAAAACACAAAATATCTAATTACTACCAATCATGATTTACTGTTTATTCCTACTAAATTAGAAATTGATTGGAACACATTAGAAATAAGTATCGAAGAAGACCAAGCTTATTATACAAACGAATTCATTATAGAAGACCTTGAAAGCATAACTTTAGTAAAATATAATAAAACAAATATAGAAAAAGATGGTATAATAATAACAACGGACTTAACAGAAGATTATACTACTACTTTTAATAAAAGTCATTTAGAAGGAGGAAACTAATATGGACAAAGAAAAATTTCTAAAAGAATTAAAATATCAATTAAGATATCTAAATAAAGAAACTATAGATGAAGAATTAAAAAATTATGAAAACCTTCCAGACTATAATTTAAAACCGGAAGACGAAGCTAACAAAATTTATCAAAAAAGAGGCCTAAACGTTAAGGTAACCAAAAAAACATCTCTTTTTGATGCCATATCCAAAATAATTGATGCTATAAAAAGCAAAAATAAAAAGATTATTACAGATTTAGTTCTCTTCTTTGTCTATATCTTTATTTTAATTATTCTAATTAAAATACCTTTTATTTATATTCGTGATACAATAAGTAGCATCTTTAGTGTTTTAGTAAATAATGATATACTATATACAATATGGTCCCTAGCCTTTGAATTATTATATGCTATAACGGCCATTTTAATATTTATACATTTAATCAAAAATAAAGCCAAAGATTATGAAAATGCAGGAATATAAAACCTATATTTTTTTTGTCAATCAAACTAGTTTATTACAACTAATAGATTAAAAGATGCTATAATATAATTATATAGGAGGATATTATGTCTAAAGGTTTAAAAATATTTCTAAGTATCATCTTAGTTCTTCTATTAATTGCCATTATCACTCTTACAACCTTAAAAATACTAAATAAACAAGACAAAGCACCAGAACCTGAGTCTCCTTATAGTACCAAAGCTATAGCTGCCATGGAAGAATTACATCTACTAGATGATATAAATAATAAAGAATATTCCAAAACAATTGAAGTACTATTAGAAACAAATAATTTAAGAAAAGAATATTTAGAGGAATATTTTGATATTGATTATGAAGAGATCTACAATTTTCCAAATATTATTAATAAACTTCTTGATAAAAACTATACGAGTGAAGAAATTAATTATATTACCAAGAATATTAAGGATGATATAACCATATTATTAAACATGGATTATGTAAATATATTAGCATTTAAAGATATTTCTAACTTTGATATATCCAATATCGAAAGATATCTAGCCTATCAAGAAGAAAACCAAGATTATGACTTAGCAACAGTCGTTACTTATGTTAATATTGGTTTAGACAAAGATGGATATTCTGATTATACTGAGTATACGAAAGAAGAAGCTTTAAATGATTTAACTATTTTAGTTAACAAATATCATAAATTACCAGATGATTATGAACCAGATGATTTAGTAGCATTATCCTATCACAATGGTTATACTTATTATTTAAGGAGTGAAGCTGCAGAAGCTTATGAAGAACTTAGCAGTGCTGCCCTACTGGATAATGTAATTGTCTATCCATTTAGTGCTTATCGTTCATATGATACCCAAAATACTTTATACACCAGATATAAAGAGCGAGACGGCGAGGAAAAAGCAGATACCTACTCAGCAAGGCCTGGATTCTCTGAACATCAATTAGGCTTAGCTATTGACATTAGAAGTAATACTTTAACAGATAATTTAACCAATAATGATTATGAATGGATGTTAGATAATTCCTACAAATATGGCTTTATTGTTAGATATCCAAAAGGAAAACAACACATTACCCAATTTATGGAAGAACCATGGCACTTAAGATATTTAGGAGTCGAACTAGCTACCAAAGTACATGATTCTGGCTTAACTTATGATGAATATTACGATTTATATATGAAATAACTCAAGACAAAAATCTTGAGTTATTTTAATGCATTCAATTTCACATATTTATGTGAAACTATAAAAATCCTCAAAAAAAGAACTGTATTTTACAGTTCCTTAAACAAGTTCAAGTCTAACTTGTAGCGCATCATCACCATGGCGTTCATTTAATTTAATAATTCTTGTATAACCACCATTTCTAGTTTCATAACGCTTAGCAAGTTCATTAAATACTTTATTTACAACATCACTGTCATTGTACAAGAAAGCTAAAGCTTTTCTTCTACTAACTAAAGTACCCCTCTTACCATAAGTAATCATCTTATCAACAAATTTTCTTACTTCTTTAGCACGAGCTTCGGTCGTAACAACTGCTTCATTCATAATGACATCACGAGTAATATTAGCAAGGATACTTCTTCTGTGTCTTGATTCTCTACTTAATTTTCTGTATTGCATGTTAGTCCTCCTTAATCTCTAAATTTAAGTCCCATTTCTGCTACTTTATCTAAAACTTCTTTAAGTGATTTCTTTCCTAGATTACGTATCTTCGTAACTTCCACTTCTCTTTTAGAGATAAGATCTTGAACAGTATGAATACCTGCTCTTTTAAGACAGTTATAAGCTCTAACAGAGAACTCAATTTCTTCAATTGGAGTTTCCAAAGTTTTAGTAATTGTATCCACTTTCTTTTCTTGCATTAAACCAGTAATATCACTAATACTATTTAGATCCGCAATAATATTGAAGTGTTCAATTAATATTCTAGCAGCAAGTGCCATAGATTCCTCTGGGCTAATAGAACCATCGGTATTAATTTCCATAGTTAGTTTATCATAATTTTCATTTTGTCCAACCCGAGTAGATTCCACTTCATATTTAACAAGTTCAATAGGAGAATAATTTGCATCAATTGCAATAACTCCTACTTTATTTTCTGCAAATAATTTCTTATTTTCTTTTGCATCAACATAACCTTTACCATTAAAGACCGTAACTTCCATATCAATTTTACCGCCCTCTGCTAAGTTACAAATAACTAAATCAGGGTTAATAATATCAACATCAGCATTCGCTTCAAAATCTCCTGCCATAACAGGTCCTTCTGTATCTTTAAATAAATGCAATGTTTTAACTTCTTCCGTATGGTTTTTTACAACAACATTTTTTAAAGCTAAAACAATACTAGTTACATCTTCAACTACACCATCAATCTTTTGAAATTCATGAAGTACACCCTCAATTTTAACAGAAGTAATTGCACTTCCCGGTAAGCTTGATAGCATTACTCTTCTTAAAGCATTTCCAATAGTTGTTCCAAATCCTCTTTCAAGGGGTTCTAATTCAAATTTACCATAGTGATTACTTTCTTGGTATTCACTAATCTTATATTCTGGTTTTTCAAAACTAATCATATATCTCTAACCTCTCTCTAACTAATTTCTTGGACGTTTTGGTGGACGACAACCATTATGTGGAACTGGTGTTTCATCAGTAATTGAAGTAATTTCTAAACCTGCTGCTTGAATTGAACGAATAGCAGTTTCTCTACCACTACCAAGTCCCTTAACAACAACATCAACCTTTTTTACACCTTGTTCCATAGCTGCTTTAGCAGCTGCATCAGCGGCAATACCTGCAGCAAAAGGAGTTTTCTTTTTACTTCCTTTATAACCAATAGTACCACTTGATGCCCAAGCTATAACACTACCATCTTTTTCTGTAATAGTAACAATTGTATTATTATAAGTAGAATGAATATGAGCTACAGCTTCCGGAATATTCTTCTTAATCTTTCTTTTTCTTCTATTATATGCCATAATCTAACCTCCTACTTTCCTACTTTTTTCTTGTTAGCTACTACTTTACCTCTACCCTTACGAGTATGAGCATTTCTATTCGTTCTTTGTCCACGAACAGGAAGACCTTTTTTATGTCTTACACCTTGGTAGCAGTTAATTTCCATTTTGTTCTTTATACTCATTTGTACGTTACGACGTAAATCACCTTCAACAACATGATTATCTACTTCCTTACGTAAACGAGCAATTTCTTCGTCTGTTAAATCCTTAACTTTTGTCTCTGGATTAACTTCTGCATTTTCACAAATTGTTTTACCCAAGCTTTTACCAATACCATAGATAGCTGTTAAGCCAATCCAAATTTGTTTTTCACTTGGTAACTCAATATTCTTAATACGCGCCATATTTCCTCCTTATTAACCTTGAGTTTGTTTGTGTTTTGGATTTTCACAAATAACCATAACTTTTCCTTTTCTTCTAATAATTTTGCATTTTTTACAAATTTTTCTTACTGATGGTCTAACTTTCATAATAATACCTCCATTATCTTTTATTCCATGTTATACGCCCACGTGTTAAATCATAAGGCGAGAGCTCTATTGTTACCGTATCACCTGGTAGAATACGAATCATATTTACTCGCATTTTACCAGAAACGTAGGCTTTTACAGTAAATCCGTTTTGAAGTTCTACTAAGTAATCAGAACCCTTAAGGACTTCTATTACTTTACCTTCTACTTCAATTTTTTCCTCTTTTGATTTTTGATTAACATTATTTTTAAAATTTTTTTTCATCTATTAGTTCTCTCCTGTTAAAATTTCATATCCATCTTTTGTAACTACAACAGTATGTTCAAAGTGAGCACTTGGGGATTCATCATCAGTTGAAATTGTCCAATCATCATCATGAAGATATACATAACGACTACCTAAATTAAGCATTGGTTCTACGGCTATAACCATACCTGCCCTTAGAGTAACACCAGACCCTTCCTTACCATAATTCGGTACATCTGGATCTTCATGTATATTTGTTCCAACTCCATGTCCAACAAGTTCTTCTACTACACTTAAACCATGTTCATGGGCAAATTTTTCAATCGCTGCTCCAATATCTCCTATTTTAGCACCTTCATGAATTTTTTGCAAGCCTGCATATAATGCCAGTTCCGTATTTTTAACTAAATCCTTCACTTCCGTGCTAGCTTCTCCAATAACATAAGTTCTAGCAGCATCACTATGATACCCATGTATTTCTACACCAATATCAATAGATACAACATCACCATCTTTAATTCGCCTTTCGCCCGGTATTCCATGTACTACTTCATCATTAATAGATACACAAATACTTGCCGGATATCCTTCATAGTTTAGAAAAGATGGTTTAGCATGATTTCGAGTAATAAAATCATAGGCTATTTTATCTAGCTCTTTTGTTTTAACTCCAACCTGCAGGTGCTTCTTAATTTCCTCATGAGTAAGAAAATTTAATCTACCCGCTTCCTTCATCAAACTAATTTCACGATCACTTTTAATACTAATCATTTAACACCCGCCTCATCTCTAAACTTCCGCCTCATTTATAATCTTATCAACAATATCAGTTATACTAGTTGTAGCAGGAATAACTTGTAATTCATTTCTACTTTGATAAAAATTCAAAATAGACTCTACATTTTCTTTAAATATTTGAAAACGAATCTTCATCTTTTCTTTTTCATCATCGCTTCTTTTAACAAGTACTCCCCCACAATTATCGCATAACCCTTCATGAATTGGTTTTAGTTCTTCACTATAAATATTATAAACCTTTTGACATTGGTTGCAAATTCTTCTTCCCTCTATTCTTTTTAAAACAGTATCAACATCAACATCTAAATAAACAGCGGTTATGTTATTTAAATGAAATTGTAGAAATATTTCTTGAAGCACTTCTGCTTGTTTTAAAGTTCTAGGGAATCCATCTAAAATAAAAGGTTTATTGTGAATTTGTTCCAATTTCTTCAAAACTAATTTAATTACAATATCATCGGGAGCTAAATACCCTTTACTAATAATTTGATCAATCTCTTGACCAAGTTCACTATTCATAGCTATCTCGCATCTTAGTAAATCACCAGTTGCCACATGAACATATCCATAATGTTCTACAAGATAGTTACTAATAGTTCCTTTACCAGCCCCCGGAGGGGCAATAAGAATAATATTTTTCAAATTATCTAAGCCTCTTCTTACGTTCAGCATATCCTCTAGCCGTTAAGCTAGACTCAATTTGTTTATATGTTTCAATAACAACACCAACAACAATTAAAATACCAGTTCCACCTAAACTTACGCTTGATGGTAAATTAGTAAAACTTGAAATTAATACTGGTAATCCTGCTAAAATTACTAAGAAAATAGCACCTACCAAAGTAATTCTAGATAAACATTTGCTAATATAATTACTTGTATCACTTCCTGGTCTAACACCTGGAATATATCCACCATTCTTATTTAAATTCTTACTCATTTCCTCTGGGTTCATACTTAAGAAAGTATAGAAATAAGAGAAAGCAAAAATTAAAACAATATATAATAAGAAACCAGTTGGAGATGTATACAAGATGTAATTATTAACAAAATTAATCGCCGCTTCATTTCCTGTTAAAGCAACAATTGTTCCCGGTATTGTTGTAATAACAGATGCAAATATTACAGGGATAACTCCTGCACTATTAATCTTAATAGGCAAGAATGATTGTTGGGCCCCGTATGCACTTGTCGTTCTATTAGAGTACTGAATAGGAATTCTTCTTTCTGCAAGTTGAACCCAAATAATACCCACAATAATTAAAATATAACAGATGATATACACTATGAATAAAGTAATACCTAAACCAATCTCCATATTACCATTAATAAAAGTATTATATACACTAGTAAATACATTTGGCATACTAATTAAGATACCAGCCATGATAAGTAAAGATTGTCCATTACCAATACCCTTTTGTGTAATTTGATCACCCATCCATAGTAAGAATGCTGTACCAGCAGTCATTACTAAACTTGTTTTAAGCATAACCATAACGTCATTAGTATTTAAATAAAATACACTAATCGCATATGCTTGTATAAAGGCAATAATAATACCTAAATATCTAGTAATCTTATTTATTTTTTGTCTACCAACATATCCTTGTTCTTTTAAATCTTTGAAATAAGGAATAATATCCATTTGTAATAATTGCGTAATAATACTCGCTGTAATATATGGACTAACACCTAAACCAAAGATAGAGAAACTCTGCAAGCCTCCACCACTCATCAAGTTAAATATTTCTAAGAAACCTAATTCTTCATAAATGGTATTTGCCCAAGGAATAGTAATATTTATTCCAAGAGCAAAGAAGCCTAAACAAAATAATGTAAAATAAATTCTTTTTCTTAAGTCTTTATTTGATTTACTAAATATTTTGGTAATTCCTTTAAACATCTAAATCACCTCAGCTTTACCGCCAGCATTTTCTATTTTTGTAACAGAGGCAGATGAGAATCTTTGAGCTTTAACAGTTAATTTTTTAGTTAATTCTCCATTACCTAAAACTTTAACACCGCTAAGTTGTTTTTTAATAATTCCTCTTTCTTTAAGAATCTCAGGAGTAACAACATCGCCATCATTAAAGAAACGTTCTAAATCACTTAAATTAATGGTTGCAAACTTTGTCTCAAAGCGATGATTGTTAAATCCTCTTTTAGGAATTCTTCTATAAATAGGAGTTTGTCCACCTTGGAACCAAGCACTAATACTTGATCCACTTCTTGATTTTTGACCCTTTTGTCCACGAGTAGAAGTCTTACCCATGCCACTTCCTGGTCCGCGTCCAACACGTTTTCTTGCTTTTGTTTCATTAGACGCTGGTAATGATTCTAACTTCATATTATAACTCCTCCACTTTCTTACCACGTAGAGCTGCTACTTTTGCAGGACTCTTTTGTGATTTTAAAGCTTCTAGTGTTGCCTTAGCTACATTAATTTTAGTATTAGAACCAAGTGATTTAGATACGATATCTTTAACACCAGCAAGTTCTAATACAGCACGAGCAGCACCACCAGCAATAATTCCTGTACCTTCTTTTGCAGGCTTAATCATAACTACAGCTCTACCAACTTTACAAGTTGCATCATGTGGAATAGTTCTATTATCCATTAGGGATACTTTAACAACATTCTTATTAGCAGCTTGTAATGCTTTCTTAATAGCCTCAGGTACTTCATTAGCTTTTCCAGTACCAATTCCAACTAATCCTCTACGGTTACCAACTACGACTGTAGCTGAGAATCTAAAGTGTCTACCACCTTTAGTAACTTTTGTTACCCTACCAATAGAGATAACTTTTTCTTCTAATAAATTTTTCTTATTATCGATCTTTTTTGGCATACCTTATCCTCCACTCTAGAATTCCAAACCGTTTTCACGTGCAGCTTCCGCTAAAGCAGCAACACGTCCATGATATAGGTATCCACCTCTATCAAAAACAACAGTTTTTATTTTCGCATCTTTACATTTTTTAGCAATATCAGCACCAACTAACTTTGCAGCGCGGATATTACCACCATTTTTAATTTTAAGTTCAGCAGTTGATGAACTAACTAAGGTAGTAGAAGCATCATCATCAATTACTTGAACATAAATTCCATTATTTGAACGGAAAACGTTTAAGCGAGGTCTCTCTTTTGTACCATGAATAGACTCACGTACTCTTTCATGTCTTCTTAAACGTGCAACGTTCCTATTTTCTTTCTTAATCATAATTTCCGACCTTTCTAACCTTATTTAGCAGCCTTTTTACCTTCTTTACGACGTACATATTCGCCTTTATAACGAATTCCTTTACCTTTATAAGGTTCAGGTTTTCTAATCTTACGAATATTAGCCGCAAATTCAGATACTTTTTGTTTATCAATTCCACTAATTGTAATTTCGGTATTACTTACTTGTTCTACCTTTAAATCACTTGGCACTTCAACTACTACAGGATGAGAGAACCCAGCTGAAATATTAATTTTATTACCACTAACTTGGAAACGATATCCAACACCAACTGCTTCTAAACCTTTACTAAATCCAGTACTAACTCCTTCAATCATATTAGAAATTATTGAATTCATTGTACCAACATTAATATTAGCTTCTGCGCTATTATCTTTTGCTTTCGTAACTACTTCTGTATCATTAATTTCAACAGATACTAGTTTATGAAGTTCTAAACTTAAAGATCCTTTCGCACCTTTAACAGTTATAGTATTACCTTCTAAACTAGCAGTTACACCAGTAGGAAGCGTAAGTTTTCTATTACCAATTCTACTCATAATATTTCCCTACCAAATATAGGCAAGTACTTCGCCTCCTAACCTTTGTTCTCTTGCTTCTTTATCAGTCATTAAACCTTTAGAAGTAGAGATAATTGCTATTCCAAGACCGTTAAGAACACGAGGAATTTCATCGGCTTTAGCGTAAACTCTTAAACCAGATTTACTAATTCTTTTTAAACCAGTAATAACTCTTTCTTTTCTATCACCATATTTAAGTGTTAAAGTAAGCTTATCACCAGTAATATTTTTTTCATAAGAATAATCAGCTATATAACCTTCTTTTTTAAGAATTTCAGCAATACCTAAAGTCATTTTAGTTCCAATTACTTCAACAGTCTCATATTTCATTTGATTTGCATTACGAATTCTTGTAAGCATATCTGCTATTTTATCTTGAACCATTTAAAATTCCTCCATCCTTACCAACTTGATTTCTTTACGCCTGGAATCTTACCTTCATTTGCAAGTTCTCTAAAACAAATACGGCAAATTCCAAATTTACGTAAAACTCCATGTGGTCTACCACATCTTTCGCATCTTGTATAAGCACGAACTTTATATTTAGGTGTTCTTTTATTTTTAACAATCATACTTTTCTTAGCCATAAAATATTCCTCCTTAATTCTTAAAAGGCATACCAAATGCCTTTAATAAAGCAAATGCTTCTTCGTTTGTATGAGCAGTAGTTACGAATACAATATCCATACCTCTTACTTTAACAACGTTATCATACTCTATTTCTGGGAATATTAATTGTTCTTTAATACCCAAAGTATAATTACCTTTTCCATCAAAAGCTGTCTTAGAAACACCTCTAAAGTCTCTAACACGAGGAAGAGCCGTGCGTATTAATCTTTCCATAAATTCATACATCTTTTCTCCTCTAAGTGTTACTTTAACTCCAATAGCTTGACCTTCACGAAGTTTAAAACCAGCGATTGAATGACGAGCTTTTGTAACAACTGCCTTTTGACCAGTAATTGCTTCTAAATCTTTTAGGGCAGCTTCAATAAATTTATGATCACGAGCACCATCGCCGCAACCCATATTAATAACAATCTTATCTAATTTTGGTACTTGCATTACACTTGAATATTTAAATTCATCCTTGAGTGATTTTACAATCTTCTCATCATATAATTTTTTATAATTACTCATAAATATTCACCTACTTACTCTTACTTTCTTTTTTAGTTTTGCGAGTTTCTTTTTCTTCTATTTTTTTTACATTTGATACATGAATAGGAGCTTCGATATCAAATATTCCACCTTTATCATTACCATTTCTTGGTTTAACGTGTTTTTTTACAATATTAATTCCTTCAACAACAACCTTGTCTTCTTTCTTTAAAGTTTTAATAACTTTACCGTTCTTACCTTTATCTTTACCAGCAATAACTAGTACTTCGTCTCCGAGCTTTATCTTCATCATAAATAATCCTCCTAAATAACTTCCTTAGCTAAAGACACAATTTTCATATAGTCTTTTTCTCTAAGTTCTCTAGCTACAGGTCCAAGAACTCTTGTACCTACTGGAGATTTATCATCTTTAATAATTACACAAGCATTGTCATCAAATTTAATATAACTGCCATCATTTCTTCTAATACCTTCTGTAGTACGAACAATAACTGCTTTAACAACTTTACCCTTTTTAAGATTTCCATTAGGCATTGCTTTCTTAACAGTACCAACTACTACATCACCGATATTACCATATTTAACTTTAGATCCTCCAAGCACACGGATTACAAGTAACTCACGAGCACCAGTATTATCCGCAACTTTTAATCTACTTTCTTGCTGAACCATAAGTACCTCCTATAATATAACAGCTTTAGAAACGATTTCTACAAGTTCGTATCTCTTAGTTTTAGAAAGTGGTCTTGTAGCTCTGATTCTAACAGTGTCTCCTACACCGGCTTTATTTTCTTCATCATGAGCAGTATATTTTTTTGAATATTTAACACGTTTTTTATAAAGGGGATGAGTTTTGTAAGTTTCTACTATTACCGTAATAGTTTTATCATTTTTATTACTTACAACTTTACCAACTAATTCTTGTTTTCTATTCTCCATCCGTATTACCTCCTGCAAGTTCTCTTTCTTTCAAAATAGTTTTCATTCTCGCAACATCTTTTCTAAGTTCTTTTATTCTCGAAGGTTTATCTAAAGTACCAGTAGATTGTTTCATTCTTAAACCAAATAATTCTTTCTTTGATTCTCTAATTTTACCCTCTAATTCTTTTGTAGAAAGTTCTCGTAAATCTTTAATTTTCATGAGATTCACCTTCCTTTTTTACAAATTTAGTTTTAATTGGTAATTTGTGAGAAGCAAGTCTAAGTGCTTCACGAGCAATGTCTTCTGAAACTCCACCAATTTCAAACATAATTTTGCCTTCTTTAACAACTGCAACCCAATCTTCAACATTACCTTTACCTTTACCTTGACGAGTTTCAAGAGGTTTACGAGTTAATGCTAAATGAGGGAATATGTTAATCCAAACTTTACCACCACGTTTCATATAACGAGTCATAGCAATACGAGCAGCTTCAATTTGACGAGCACTAATCCATGCTCCTTCTTTTGCTTGAAGACCATATTCACCAAAGTGTAATTCTGTATTACCTCTAGCATGACCATCATAAGTTAAACGATGTGGCTTTCTATACTTAGTCTTTTTTGGCATTAACATGAGATCCATCTCCTCTCAAAGTTTTCTTAGCGGGAAGAATTTCATCTTTATAAATCCAAACCTTAACACCAATCTTACCATAAATAGTATCAGCTTCAGCTACAGCATAATCTACGTCAGCTCTGATTGTATGAAGTGGTACAGTACCTTCAGTATAACCTTCCGTACGAGCCATTTCAGCTCCACCAAGTCTACCAGATACAGCAGTCTTAATACCTTTAGCTCCAGCTTTCATCGTATTTCTGATTGCTCTTTTTTGAACACTTCTAAATGGTGCCCGAGCTTCGATTTGAGCTGCAATATTCTGAGCAACAAGTTTTGCATTCAAATCAGGATTTTTAACTTCTACAATGTTAATATAAACATCTTCACCAACTAATTTTTTAATTTCTTTTCTTAATTTTTCGATGTCTTCACCACCACGACCGATGATAACACCAGGTTTAGCAGTATTAATAGTTACATCGACACGATTTTTCTTTCGCGCAATTTGGATTGAAGCAACAGCTGCATCTTTAAGTTTTTTCTCTAAGTATTCTCTGATCTTAATATCCTTATTTAAAGTTTTAGCATAGTCTTTACCGGCATACCACTTAGATTCCCAGTCTTTATTAACACCTAATCTAAAACCAATAGGATTTACTTTTTGACCCATTATGCTTCCTCCTTAACTTTACCGTCACTTACTTTAATAGTAATATGACTAGTTCTTTTGTCTCTTCTATCAACATTTCCACGACTAGCAAATTTAATTCTCTTATAAACTGGTCCTGGATTAATATAACATTCGCTAATTACTAAATCTGACTCATTAGCACCATTGTTATTAACAGCATTAGCAACAGCACTTTTAAGTACTTTTAAGATTAAACGACTAGCTTTCGTATTAGTATTTTCTAAAATACCTTCAGCAGTAGCTACATCTTTACCACGTACTAAATCAAGAGTCATTCTAGCTTTTCTAGGGGCAATCATAGCTCCCTTATGTATTGCATAAGCTTCCATTTATTTACCCTCCTACTTTTGACCTGCATGTCCACCAAACTTACGAGTTAAAGCAAACTCACCAAGTTTGTGACCAACCATATCTTCGGTTACATATACAGGAATAAATTCTTTACCATTATGAACTGCAAATGTATGTCCTACGAAATCAGGATAAATAGTTGAACTACGAGACCAAGTTTTAATAACTTCTTTTTTATTATTCTTATTTAATTCTTGAACCTTTTTAAGTAATCTATCAAAAACATAAGGTCCTTTCTTTAAACTTCTTGCCATAGCTTCCTCCTATTTTTTCTTTCTACTAACAATTAACTTGCTAGATGCTTTCTTATTTTTTCTTGTCTTATATCCAAGAGCTGGTTTACCCCATGGAGTCATTGGGCTTGTACGTCCAACAGGTGTTCTACCTTCACCACCACCATGAGGGTGATCGTTAGGGTTCATTACACTACCACGGTTAGTAGGACGAATTCCCAAATGTCTTTTTCTTCCTGCTTTTCCTAAGTTAACTAGTTCATAATCTTCGTTACCAACAACACCAATAGTTGCCATACAAGTACCTAGTATCTTTCTTGTTTCACCTGATTGTAAACGCAATATTACATATTTACCATCACGGCCTAAGATTTGAGCACTAGCACCAGCTGAACGACAAATCTCAGCACCTTTACCAGGTTTTAATTCGATACAATGTACTACAGTACCAACTGGGATATTTTCTAGTGGTAGGGCATTACCAACTTTAATATCAGCATCTTTACCCTGCTCAATAATCATACCAACTTCTAAACCTTTAGGAGCGATAATATATCTTTTTTCACCATCACGGTAATTAATTAAAGCAATATTAGCACTTCTATTTGGATCATATTCGATAGTTGCTACTTTACCAGTGATACCAATTTTGTTTCTCTTATAATCAATTAAACGATATTTTCTTTTAGCTCCACCACCAATATGGCGAACAGTCATTTTACCTTGATTATTTCTTCCACCAGTTTTAACTTTAATCTTAGTTAAACTTTTAGTAGGAGTACTAGTTGTAACTTCTTCATTTACAAGTGTTGTCATACCCCTACGTCCATTAGTAGTAGGTTTATATTTCTTAATTGCCATAACTTACTCCTCCTATAACTCTATTTTTGAGTCGCCATCAAGTGTAACAATAGCTTTCTTATAAGTTTTTGTCATACCTGTATATCTTCCGACTCTTCTTTTCTTAGGTTTTGTATTAAGTGTATTAACACTTTTTACACTTACCCCAAAAGCTTGTTCTATAGCTTTTTTAATTTGATCTTTAGTAGCACTCTTTGCAACTTTAAATGTATAAACATTTTCATTTTGCATCTTTATTGCACTTTTCTCTGTAATTACTGGTGAATAAATAATATCTGTATAATCTTTCATTATTTAAGCACCTCCTCTAGTATTTTTACAGCTGCCTCATCACATACTACAACATCAGCATTAACTAAATCAAAAGCATTGATTTCATTAGCTAAAATAACATACGCATAGCCTAGATTTCTTGTAGCCATATATAAATTTTCATTATCTTCACTTGTAACAAACAAGATTTTACCAACAAGTTCTAAATCTTGAACTAATTTTTTAACATCTTTAGTTTTTAAAGTTTCTAATGCAATACTATCAAGTACAACTAATTCTTTGTTTTGAGCTTTAAGTGATAAAGCTGATTTTAAAGCTAAAACTCTTTCTTTACGATTAATTTTGAATGTGTAATCGCGTGGACTTACACCACCAGCAATTCCGCCACCACGCCATTGTGTAGCACGAGTACTACCTTGACGAGCACGTCCTGTACCTTTTTGTCTCCATGGCTTTCTTCCACCACCAGAAACTTCACTACGAGTCTTAGTCTTATGAGTACCTTGTCTCATTGAATCAAGTTGTAACTTAATCATTTTCTTTAGAACTAAATCGTTTGCTTCAACATTCCAAACAGCATCATTTAAAGTTAAATCACGAACTTTATCGCCTGCTAAATTTTTAACACTTATTTTCATAGCTTCACCTTTCTAGAAAACTTACTTGTTTTCGCTTTCTAGAGTTTCTGCTGCATCATTTTCTAAAGCAGGTTCTTCAGCCTTCTCTTCTGCTACTTCGGCAGTTTCCTCAACAATTGGCGTTTCTTCTTCATAAACCAAAATTTCTTTTGGATTTTTCTTTCTTGAATTCTTAATTGCTGATTTAATAAATACAACTGAATTTTTTGCTCCTGGAACATTTCCACTAACTAAGATGTAGCCTTCACTCTCGTTAATCTCAATAATTTCTAGGTTTTGAATAGTTACTGTATCAACACCCATATGACCAGATAATTTCTTACCCTTAAGTACTCTTTTTGGAAGCATAGTTCCTAAAGATCCTGGTCTTCTGTGATATCTAGAACCATGTGTTTCAGGTCCTCTAGATTGATTATGACGTTTAATTACACCAGTAAAACCATGTCCTTTACTAGTACCAGTAACGTCAACAACATCTCCTACTTCAAAAGTATTAGCAGTTATAACGTCACCAATGTTAACTTGACCATCATAATCTCTAATTTCTTTTAAGAAGCGCTTAGGAGTAGTGTTTGCTTTTTTTGCTCTGCCCATTTCTGGTTTATTTGAGCGAGATTCTTTTTTATCTACCATTCCAACTTGAATAGCAGAATATCCGTCTGTCTCAACCGTCTTTACTTGCATTACTGTATTAGGAAGTACTTCAATAACAGTAACAGGAATAAGTTTTCCTTCTTTAGTAAAAACTTGAGTCATTCCGAGCTTACGCCCTAAGATTCCTTTCATTTTCCTATTTCCTTTCTAAATTATAATTTTATATCAATGTCTACACCACTTGGCAGGTCCAAATGAGTTAAAGCATCAATAGTTTCTTTACTTGGGTTTTTAATATCAACAAGTCTTTTATGTGTACGCATTTCAAATTGTTCACGTGCATCTTTGTACTTATGAACCGCTCTTAAAACAGTATACTTTTGAATTTCTGTTGGAAGAGGTACAGGTCCAGATACTTCTCCACCCGTTCTTTTAACAGTTTCTACAATCTTTAGGGCAGCTTTATCAAGTAATCTATGATCATAAGCTCTAAGATTGATTCTAACTTTTGTATTTGACATATTCATGTCCTCCTTTCGTCTATATCTAGTACAGACTCGCTCCGTGCAAATTCCCTAATACAAGAGGCATTTGGAACAACCTCGCCGAGCGTATCAGCAACCTCGCACATCTAAGCAGTCATACGACTTAGATTATAACAGTATATTCTATGTTCGTCAAGTAAAAATTTCACAAAATTTTCAAAAAACTAATGTAAATATTCTGTTATATTGCAAAAGAAATCTTGGCTCCACAAATTTAAGCTTTGAGAGTCTTTAATAAAAGGCAAAACATCTTCTTTCGCTTCCTTATAATCAATCATGGAAAATTTAGCTATAAGTAATTTTTTTAGCACCAAAATATCAAAAGAACTATTAGGATCAATATAATTGGAAGCTATTAATTTATTCTTAATAAGTTCCAAATTAACAGAAGTATGATTTGCTAGAAAAAACACATAGTCATACAAATCTCGTCCTTTTACCCTTATTTTCCAGTTCCGACACAGTATGGCATGAATTTTACCAGCAAACAAAGAAGACATATCGTATATTCTTATTTGATGAGGACTAGGAAGTAGTTTATACTTATACTCATAATTAGCACCACTAGGAGGATTAATATCAACCTCAAATTTAATTTTTATTTTTTTAAGTAAATGATTATACTGGTTATTTTCGCGATTAGGAAAAAACTTTAAAATATGCTCTAAAGTATCTCCACGAACTACAACCGATGTGATATTAGATTCATTAATCTTTTCCTTAGTACTTACCTCTAGATTTAAGCCATAAGCTTTTAACTCTTTTTCAATATATGGAAAATAAGTACTTAATTGAAAATCAGAATTAGCCTCGATTAGTGCAAAATCTAAATCTTCAGAAAATCGATCTAAATGATGAAATATTCTAAGTGCTGTCCCTCCATAAAAAGCAGCTACATCAAAAAAACTCCCCCTTGATAAACCTGAGAGTACAATTTCTTGAATAATTTCTTTTAAAGCATTAATCTCATCATCTACATTTTTAATTTCATATTTAGCAAGCATTTGTGTAATAATATTATTCATTATCATCCCTCCTCATATATTTAGATAGCAATCGAACATTGGTCGAGTGATACAAAGTACTTAAATATTCTATTTTTTGCCCATCAAGTCTCCAAAATTCTTCTTTATCTATTCTTAAATCTAAAAATAACATTCTCTCTAAATTACGATAATTATTTAACGGCTTTAATGTATATAACTTATCACATAGTGCTTTTTCTCTAGAGGCTATTTGATAAGTATAATCTCCCTCCGTCATAAGCATAACCTCTTCAGGATAAGCCAGTGTTGGAACATCCCGATAAGTAAAAAGCCCAAATGGGGTATCAAATTTCTTCTTTTTCTTTTTATTTAATGTGGCACAAGTAATCACACTAACTTTCTCTGGAATAAGTCCATAATAAAATAAAGCATATTCAAAAGAAATATAGGATGGACCATATATACTTCCAGCAAGCAAATATCCTGGAGTGTCAGGATTTGTCTCATATAATCCTGTAACTATTTTAAAAAGTTTCCCATCACGAATATCTCTGCTAATCTTATTATTCTTATTAACATAGTTATTTAATCTACTCTTAGCCATATCATTAGTAATTATCATATTTTCACCTCTCAATACCATTATATGGTATTTGCTGGTGAAAATCAACTATTTTTAAAAAGAAGACATTAATATTCTTCTTTTAACTTCATAATTTCTTTTTCTGATAACTCTGTTAATTCCATAATTTCTTCTAAAGTACTATTTTTTGCAAGTAACTTTTTAGCTATCTCAACATTTCTTTGCTCCACGCCTTGTTCAATACCTTGTGCAATTCCTTGTTCGATGCCATCCATTTTAGCATAATACAAGGCATCATTCGCCATATCATATTGTTCTCTTATCTTTTCATCATTTAAAAATTTCTCCATATATCTTAGTGCTTGTTCCATGATTTCATCTCCCTCTGCTATTTT
>DVJF01000070.1 GCA_018716965.1 Candidatus Caccenecus avistercoris
ATAGCAAAATAGAGACATTTTTGCATAAAATCAATTAAAAAGAGCATTGATTTATTTCTGCTCTTTCATAAGGACATTTTTGCGTAAAATTCAAAAAGAAAATAGGGACATTTTTGCGTAATAGTCACAATTAGAGTTGAGTCTCTAACCTACTTTTTTAAGTTCCAATTTATACGGCTGGATTCACCGCTTTTTATATTATATGCAAATACTTACATATGTGAATAAATTATAACATAAAACTTTTTGTTAAGCAACTTTTTGTTTAGGAAAAATTTATTTAAACTCTATTTACTTCTTTTTCTTTCTTCATCAATATTATTATTTATAGCGTAATTAGAAACAGCTTTAAAGTTATCATCATAGGGATAAACTTGTTGGCCAAATTTTAACCACATTGTAGACCAAGAAGAGCTTTCACTTAAAAGTACTTTTACTCTTTCATCTTCCATCGTTTTATTACCCTCTTGTTTATTTAAATCAACACAATCTTCTTCATCATATAATTTACTTTGTAAATCACATTCTAACTTATCGCATTGGTAAGCAAAAAAGGCTTCTTTCGTACGGTGAGAATCAAATTCTAAAAATAATTCTTCAATTATTTTTCCATCTAATAAACTACCTAATATTTTGTGAACAGCAGCATGCTCGATTTTTTCTTTTTCTTCTTTGGATATTTCAAATTGAGTTAAATCACCAATAATGGTTTCTCCTAGTTCATGAATTGCTAACATAAATATTACTTTCATGATATCAACATCATATTGATATTCTGATTTCATAGCTATAGCAAGCATTTGAACGCCAAATATATGCTCGGCTACACTTTCTAATCTTTCTTTTTGGACATGCCAATCTTTCCAACCTTTTCTAATGACATTTTTTAATTTGTTACATAATACATAATATTTTATAACGTTTTCTTCTCTTGACATATTTCCTCCAAATGATGCTCTACCCACTTTTGGGCATAAGAACAACTACAAATTACCTTTTTATTATGCTCATGCAAATAATTAAAAACCTCTTGCATCATTTTATCCGCTATACCTTGACCTCTTAGAGATGGATCAACAAAAGTGTGTGTAATATTTACAGTGTTATCATCAATATTAGGATAATCTATTTCACCCATTATTTTATTATCTATTATATACGTTGTTTTATTTTCTCCGATTTGAAACATGTTACCTCCTTATAAAATCTAGAGCATTTTCAAAATCTACTTCTATATCCTTTTGGGTAGGAATTTTTCTTTGGATAATTGATGACGAATATTCTAAAAATTCGTTTGGTGTAAAGTTATAGGCTTTTCTGATAGGATTTTTTCGTTCATTGGCGCTTATTAATTTTAACATTGTTATATAATCTTGATAATTTCTGGTGCTATTTAGTTTAACCATTTGATATTTTTCTTCCGTCTTTAAGCTTTCTAATTTAAAGAATTTGTCTTTAGTTCCTTTTATGTGTTCTTCAATAGATGCTGGAGCATTACTTGGTGATATAAATATTTGAGCTTTTACTTCTAATCCTGGATGAGTACGAAAACGAATAAAATCTTCTTTTTCATATGTACTTAGAGTTGGAGATGTCGTTACACTATATTTCATATTATATGCATACAAAATACCATTTAATTCTTCTTCGGATACGGATGCTAAGAAGACACCAGAATTGGGTACTAATAAATTCTGATAATTTTCTTTAAATACTTCTTCCCTTCCATTTATTAGTTTACTTAATTCTTTGTGATTATTAGATGCTAGACCAAAATATAAGTTATAGCCTAAGGCTGTCTTATAAATTAAAATGTAAGTGTCTCTTCCATTTCGATTTTCTAGATTTTGAAATTTTTCTAAACAAGCAAAAAAGGTTTTAATATTTTTTTCGTTCATATATATACTCCTTTAAATTGGTTTTATTCTATCATAAAACATGTCTATTTACAATAAATTGTTTGCATTCACCCCTTCTTTACGTTATAATTATTATGGTGAAGTAAGATGGCAAAGAAGAAAAAGACAAAAAAAGATGAAACAGAAAAAGTAGGATTTAGTGTCGAGCTTACTGGTCTTATATTAATACTAATTGGTATTATTGGATTTGGATTTGGTCCAGTTGGATCCTTTATTAAGAAATTTGCAATGTTTTTAGTAGGAGGTTGGGCTTGGTTATTCTTATTAATATTTATATTAATACTAGGTATTTACATGCTTATTAAAAGAAGTTTACCGAAATTTTTAAGTCAGAGACTTATTGGGTTATATGTTCTTATTATTGTCGTGTTGGTAGCTAGTCATTTTGGTTTTATTCGGGAATGTGATGGCGCAGGAGATATATTTTCTTCGACAATTGATCAATATATGGAACGTATTTCAACTATTGGGTCTAATACGGCTTTATTTACGAGTGGAGATACTTCGGTTGAAATTGGTGGAGGAATACTGGGAGCAATATTCTCCATTGGATTGTCTAGTTTATTTGGACTTACCGGGACAAAGATTGTTTGTGTAATATTAACGATATTTGGATTTATTTTATTCTTTAATATTACATTTGCTGATATCGTTAGTAAAATTAAAGCTTTCTTTAGCAAACTTAAGAGTGCTACTCCAAAAGAAACACATGAAAAAGTTCAAGAATATCAATATGAGGAAGATCAAGAATTTGAAAGTAAGAAAAATGATAAGATTGTCATAACTAGTATGGAAGAATTAAAAACTTTTAAGGAACCTCAAAAAGAAAACTTAGAGACAAATAAAGAAAGTATTTATGAAGCAAATAGTAATTATACGCTTCCTCCATTATCTTTATTAGATGATGTTACTCCTCCTAAGAAAAATGCAGCTTCCAATAATTTTATTCGTAGTAATAAAGAAAACTTAGAGCGAGTATTAAAAGATTTTCAAATTAGTGGTCAAGTTGTAGAAATCCATATTGGACCGGCAGTTACGCAATATGAAGTTAAAGTACCAAGTGGAACTAAAGTATCAAGAATAGTTGGTATTAATAAAGAAATAGCTTTGGCACTCGCTGCAAAAGATGTTCGTATACAAGCGCCTATTCCGGGTAAAAGTACCATTGGTATTGAAATTCCTAATCCAAGTATTAGTGCTGTTAAATTTAAAGAAGTTTTAGCTCATGAGACAAAAGCGATGAGTGATGCAAAAATTGTTGTTGCTTTAGGTAAAGATATAATGGGTAGACCACAGCTTGCCGATCTATCCAAAATGCCTCACCTTTTAATTGCTGGTTCTACTGGTTCTGGTAAATCAGTTTGTACTAACACAATGATATGTTCTATTTTGATGCGCTATAAACCGGATGAAGTAAAGCTTATGTTAGTCGATCCTAAAAAAGTAGAACTTTCTAATTATAATGGTGTTCCTCACCTACTTTGCCCGGTGGTAAGTGATCCTAAGAAAGCTAGTATTGCACTGCAAAAATTAGTCGATGAAATGGATAAACGCTATGATAAATTTAGTGATGCTAATGTTAAGAATATTGCCGGCTATAACGAATGGATTATGAAAGAAAATGCTAAGAATAATACTAATGTAGCTAAAATGCCTTATATTGTTGCTATTATCGATGAACTTGCAGATTTGATGCTTGTAGCAAGTAAAGAAGTTGAAGATTCGATTATGAGAATTACCCAAATGGCTAGAGCGGCAGGAATACACTTAATTGTTGCTACTCAAAGACCATCTACTGATGTTATTACTGGTGTTGTTAAAGCAAACATTCCTTCTCGTATTGCTTTTGCCGTTGCATCTAATATTGACTCTAGAACAATACTTGATATGAGTGGTGCTGAAAAATTACTTGGTAAAGGTGATATGCTTTATCTACCTATGGGTGAAAATGTTCCTATTCGTATTCAAGGATGCTTTATTAGTGATAATGAAATAAAAAGAATTATTGATTATGTATGTAAAGAGCAAGTTGCGCATTATAGCGAGGAAATGCAAAATTTAGATGCACCTGCTAGTGGTATTCATGGTTCTCCTGGTGAGGTTGAAGAATATGATGATCCTCTTTACAATGAAATTGTAAAGTTTGCTATAGAGACTGGTAAAGTTAGTACTAGTTTACTCCAAAGAAGATTTAGGTTAGGATATAACCGAGCAGCAAGAGTGGTTGATTTACTAGAAGAAAGAGGAATTGTTGGTCCTCCAAATGGTTCTAAACCTAGAGAAGTTTTAGTAAAATTAGATGAACACTCTGAATAAAAGATTTACAAATAAGATTTAAGTATGTTAAAATAATATTGGAGGGATGTTATGGCAAGTAGTAAAATAAAGTATAAATCTCAATCTGCTAAAAAGTATTTAATTGGACTTTGTATTATTTTAGCCATAATTTTTCTTGCACTTTATTTTTATAAATGGCACACAGTTTTGGAACAAGAAAAATATTATAATAGCTATTTAATTAGTACCAATACTATCAGCTTAGAAATGAATGATATTAATGAAATAAGTTCGGTTTTATCAGAAACTCCTAGTTATTATTTCTTATATATAAGTTATACTAGTAGCGAAGATGTTTATAATTTAGAAACGGAATTGAAACCTTTAATTGATGAATATCAGTTACAAAATAATTTCTATTTCTTGAATGTTACAGATTTTAAAGATAGTAATCCCGATTATAAAAAAGATATTGCTTTAGCTTTAGATATTGATGAAGATATTATTTCTAAAGTTCCGATTATTCTTTATTTTAAAGATGGTGAACTTGCTACTACTCATGGAATATTTACAGCTTCAGAATTTCAAGATTTACTAGAAAATCAAGATATTAAATCACAATAAAAATTACTCACTAACGAGTAATTTTTTTATAATATTTACATTTTTCTTTAAATAAACATTCATCACATTTGGGATTTCTGGCCGTACAGTGGTATCTTCCAAATAACACAAATTGATGATGTAATCTACTCCATTTATCTTTGGGAAACTTCTTCATTAGTTTTTGTTCAATAACAGATACATCATCCATTTCTTTAGCTAGTCCAAGTCGTTTAGACACCCTAGCAACATGAGTATCGACTGCGATAGCAGGTATATCATAAATATTTGATAATACGACATTACAAGTTTTTCTTCCTACTCCAGGCAAAGATTCTAAATACTCTCTATTATTTGGTACTATCCCTTGATAATCTTCTATTAATCTAGTTGCTATGGTTTTGATATAACTTGCTTTTTTGGTATAAGAACCACATGGTCTAATTATATTTTCAATATCCTTAATATCTGCCCTTTTTAATCCTTCTAAATCATATTTTTGAAATAAGACTTTGGTTACTTCATTTACTCTTTTATCCGTACATTGAGCACTTAGAACGGTTGCGATTAAAAGTTCATAGTCTTTGGTGTAATTCAGTTCACATCTAGCATCAGGATAATAATAATCTAATGATGCTAAAATTTCTTCAGTCTTCATCATCTAACCAGTTATAATCAAATAACTCACTATCCTCCTTCTTTATAGTATTTCTTTTTTCTAAATGATTGTTTATATCCGCCATTGTTTTAAACCCTTTTTTGTTCCATTCAAATAAAATTTTATCAATATAACGTAGATTTTTTACACCATTATATACAGCTTCTTTTAGAGCTCCCACGATTAATTCTTCACTATAATTATGCTCTAACCAGGCATTAATAATTTCATATTCCATACTGGTAATGGGTCTTGCAAACTCAGTTTCAAATTCTTTATATATATCGGTTTTCTTTTCTTCTTTTAAGACTTTTTTTTCATCTTCAATAATCATGGCATAAAAATTATCGAGACTCACCCTTTCGATTAGGCGTCCTTCTATATCTTTATCAGTTTTAACATCAATGATCTTTTTAGTAAGCATGCTTGTAAATACTTCGTAAGCTTTTTCAGTAGATATACCAATATTTTTACTTAATTCATCCATATTTAAAAAACTTGTATAATCATTATCAAAATACGTTAGCATTAAAAATTCTTCTAAAGATAAATTTAAAGATAAAGCTTTTTTAATAAATAAACTATTCGTAACATATTTGGGGCATTTAAAATAATCTATGTTCATATAATCCACTCGCTTTTATGTTCTTTGATGTATTTTTCAATATCACCAGTTTTATTTCTTATTTTACCATTAATTATTAAATTTTCAATATCTTTTAAAATAATACTTGTTTTTTTAGCATGTTCAATTCCAATAATATTAATAATTTTATCTGCCTTAATATTAATATCTTTTTTGTCATGAATGGGTAGTGATTTATAAATTTTGTTGATTGTTTTTTTGTCAATATTTA
>DVJF01000071.1 GCA_018716965.1 Candidatus Caccenecus avistercoris
ATAGCAAAATAGAGACATTTTTGCATAAAATCAATTAAAAAGAGCATTGATTTATTTCTGCTCTTTCATAAGGACATTTTTGCGTAAAATTCAAAAAGAAAATAGGGACATTTTTGCGTAATAGTCACAAAGAATAAAGGCTATATTAGAATAGTCTTTATTTTTATTTAAAAATATGGTATTATATTATTATATGAAGAGGTGGATCTATGACGATACTAAGCATTGGACGTTCTAGTTTTGATATTACTTGTCCAGTAGACGAATACCCTATAGAAGGAACAAAATATATTTTAAGTGAAAAAATTGAATCAGGTGGCGGTATAGCTGCCAATGTAGCTTATCTACTTGCTAAATGGGGAGAAACATCTTATTTTGCCGGAGTAGTAGGCTCTGATGATTATGGTGCTAAAATTCGTAAAGAGTTAGAGCAAGTAATGGTAAAAATGGATATGGTTGAAAATTCTTACGAATATGGTACTCCTGTTTCTGTTATTTTAGTAAATAAAAAAAATGGATCTAGAACCCGTTTTGATGTAGTGGGCACAACACAGCCTTCGATAAAGAAATTTGACTATACCTTTACCCCAGATGTTATATTTACGGATGGTAAAGAATATACAGGAACAATTAATGCTTTTAATAAGTTCCCTAAAGCGATAACGGTATTAGATGCTGGAAGAGTAGATAGAGACTTACTAGAATTATGTAAATATGTTCAATATATCGTTTGTTCAAAAGGTTTTGCTGAAACCGTAAGTGGCTTAAAAATTGATTATAATAACTCAGCTACTTTAGTTCAAGTATACAAAAAATTAAAAGACCGTTATCCTAATAATAACATTATTGTTACTCTAGAACATATGGGAGCCATGTATAGTTATAATGGAGAAATAAAAATCATGCCTGGAATTAAAACAACGGTAGTAGATCCAAGTGGGGCTGGAGATATTTTCCATGGTGCCTTTGCCTACTGCATTGCTAATGGCTTTGATTTAGAAAAAGCAATTACTTATTCTAATATAACTGCCGGTCTATCTGTTGGAAAAATGGGTGGTAGACCTTCTATTCCAACTTTAAAAGAAGTAATTAATTATTATAATCAAAAATTTAATATTGTTGAAGCTCCTCCGGTGGAAGAGAAAAAGCCAGCAGTATCAGCCGAAGATGAACTTCCTGATATTCCTGATGCTAGCAAAATTGTTATTCCGACAAATCAAGAAAGAGATCTTGGAAGCACTTTCTCCATAGGTGGAGCAACGATTCCAACTATCAGCCCCGATAATCCAAATGGAAATGTTTAACAGTCATTCTCCTGTTTTAAATGTTCACGGAGAAACTTGCGATACTGTTGTCTACTTCTTAGAAAGCTTTATTCGGGATAATGTAAAATTAGGAAATGTTTATATTGGAGTGATTCATGGTAGAAGTTCTAATATTTTACGTAATAGAGTTCATGAATTATTGAAGAAAAACCACAATGTTGACTCTTTTCGTATAGATATATGGAACCCAGGAATGACTATAATTAAATTAAAAATTGACAAAAAGCAATAGCAAATAACAATTTTTTACGTAAATTTGACAAATAAATAAAATTATGCTATAATTTATACGTAATTGAAATAGGGGGTTTAAATTATGAAAGGTTATGTTTTAGATTACATTAATGAAAACGAATTTAAAAAGTTGGAGCGTGCCTTAAAAAAATATAATATGTTAGCTTTTAAAAAATTAACATTTGATTATTATCCAGCTTTAAGAAATGGTGAGTTTGTTGGTGAATTAGTAAGTACAAATAAAAAAGAAGAAACTGCTAAATATGAGCTTAAATTACCAAGTGATAAAATGTTTGCCGCCGTTCACGGAGAAGTAAAACTTTATTATACAGTATATTTAAAAGAAGGAACCATCATGCTTGAAACAATTACACCAACGCAAATTTTATTAGAGGGTCACATGAGTGAACTTGCGACATATAAAGGAATAATGATATCTAAAGCGAATGCTTCTAAAGATAAGTTTAAAATTGATTTATTAAATATGTTACAAGAAAAGTAACATATTTTTTTTAAGGATAAGTATGAAAAGAGATTATGTGTTTGAAAATAACAATATTTTACCATTTATCTATGATAGTAAAATAGAACCAATCGTAAAATTAAATAAGTCTTCGCTTTTAATAGCAAGCCAATTTATCTTGGACTTATTAAAGTCCAAAAGTTTTTATTTGCAGCTTTTAGAATATGAAAACAGAAAAACATCTACTCGTCTAACTTTTTTAGCAAAAAGCAATGGAAAAGAATTAAAGTTTTCTTTAGAGAGTGATTTTCTAACAATTGATTGGCAAAATGAGTCTTTTGTTTATAAACTAGATTTTTTTGCTAGCAAATTATATGCTGACTTAATATCTTATGAGACTCGCTATAAGGATAAAACTGTTAAGCAATCCATTCAAATGCATGTTTTAATATTAGAAGTAAAAATTCAAGATAAAAAATACTTATTTAATCTTCCTTTTGATGTATCTTATTTTATTGATTCTAGCTATTTTAATTTAATAAATCAAGATACTAATATTCTAGATTTAAAAAGAATATATAAAGACTATTTTTATCTAAATCAGACAGAATATGAGAAAAGTATTGCCTCATCTGTAGCTATCTTTAAAATAGAAAAAGAAACTGAAATACCAATTGATGAATTATTCTTAATAAAAGGACAAATTGAAAAATATTTACTAAGTACGGAATTAGGAAATATAAAAATAAGTATAACCGGAACCAAAGAAGAAGATGGTAAAATTACAATCAGTAATTATCATGGAGCAAAAAATATTGGCCTTGAAGCTGCGATAGAAAGTTTATACCAAAAAACAGAGGATTTACTAGCGGAAAATAGGGACGAATATTATAAGCATATAAGAAATAGAAACATAAAATAAGGTAGTTTATTGGAGGTGAATAAATGAATCGAGAAGATTTTCCTTTTTTTAAAGAAGATATTATCTATTTAGATAATGGAGCAACCAGTCTTAAACCAAAGTGTGTAATTGATAAAATGGTGGATTATTATACGTTTTATCCTGCCAATGCTCACCGAGGGGACTATGATTTGTCTTATAAAGTAGATCAAGAATATGAAAATACGAGAGAATTAGTGAAAGATTTTATTCATGCTAAGTCGCTGGAAGAAATAATTTTTACTAGTGGAACTACCGAATCTTTTAATATGATTGTAAATGGTTTCTTTGAACCTTTATTAGAAGCTGGGGATGAAGTTTTAATTACTACCAGTGAACATGCCTCAAACATTCTACCATGGTTTAAATTATCGAAAAATAAAGGTATTTTAGTTAACTATATTCCCCTAGATAGTAACTACTATTTAATAATGGATAATTTAAAAAAGAGTATAACCCCCAAAACCAAAGTTATCAGTATAGCTGGTATTACCAATGTAATTGGGGATATTAGACCTATCAAAGAAATATGCAAATATGCTCATGAACATAATATATTTGTTGTTTTAGATGGTGCCCAAATGGTACCTCATATGCCCGTAGATGTAACAGATTTAGATGTTGATTTCTTGTCTTTTTCTGCTCATAAGATGTGTGGTCCAACCGGTGTTGGCGTATTATATGGGAAACTAGAATTATTAAAACATTTAGAACCAACTATTTTAGGTGGTGGGATGAACGAATCTTTTGATAATCCAGATGAAATCTATTTAAAAGAATTACCAGCCAGATTAGAAGCGGGAACAAGAAACATTGCCGGAGTAATTGGTTTTGGTGAAACAATAAAGTATTTAGAAAAAATCGGTATGGATAATATTCATAAATATGAGTTAGATTTAAGAAAATACTTAATTGACAAACTAATGCCCCTAAAACATATCGATATTATTAATATGGAAAGTGATAGTGGTATCATAACCTTTAATGTAAATGGCATTTTTAGTCAAGATGTAGCTTATTACTTAAATAAATATAATATATGTGTCAGGGCAGGTAATCATTGTGCCAAAATATTAAAATCAAGTGTTGGTGTTACAAATACTGTTAGAATTAGCTTATATTTTTATAATACTTATGAAGAAATTGATAATTTAGTTGAACTATTAAGTGATTATGATAAAATAGTAAAAGAGATGATTTAAATGGATAAAGAAACTTCAAGAAAACTGATTATGGATAATTATGTAAATCCTAAAAATCGTAATAAAAATCATGAGGGATATACTAAAGTAAATACTCGCAATGAATCCTGTATTGATAATATTGATATTTATATTAAATGGAAAGATGACATTTTAGAAGATATTACCTTCTCTGGAGAAGCTTGTGCGATAAGCATATCTTCGACTTCCATTATGATTAAAAATTTAATAGGTAAAACCAAAGAGGAAGCTTTAGTCTATATAAAGGAATTTTATAAAATGACAGATGGTAATCCATATAAACAAGATATACTAAAAGATGCTGCATGCTTTGAAGAAATAAGCCGTCAAGGAAATCGTAGGGTATGTGCGAATCTACCATTAAAAGGAATAGAAAAAGCTATTTTAGAGAAAATCTAAAGTAGTTTTTTGTTGCAGAAATACTTCGTTTTTGATACTATTATGTGGGAGAATTATTATGAAATTAGAAGTTTTAAATTTAACGAAAAGTTTTGGAAATAAAGAAGTGTTAAAAAATATTAATTTTACTTTTGAGTCTGGTAAAATTTACGGATTATTAGGTCGCAATGGAGCTGGAAAAACAACCTTTTTTAATTGTTTAAATGATGATATTAAACCAGATGAGGGCACCTTTAATATGATAGAAGAAAAAAACGTTAGGCCACTTACCATTGATGATATTGGCTATGTTTTATCAACACCTACTGTTCCTGAATTCTTAACTGGTAGAGAATTCCTAAAATTTTTCCTAGAAATTAATGAAGGCAAAATAAAAGATATTAAAAGTATTGATGAATATTTTGATTTTATGAAAATAGAAGAAGAAGACCGCGATAAATTACTCAAAGATTATTCTCATGGAATGAAAAATAAAATGCAAATGCTAATTAATATTATTGCTAATCCCAATATTTTACTATTAGATGAGCCACTCACTAGTTTAGATGTTGTAGTAGCCGAGGAAATGAAGGAAATGTTAAAAAGTATAAAAAAAGAACATATTTTGATTTTTTCTACCCATATTATGGATTTGGCCTTAAGCTTATGCGATGAAATAGTCATATTAAAAAATGGCACATTAAGCTTAGTAGATAACAAACTAAAAGGGGAACAATTAAAAGATAAAATTATAGAAATGTTAAGAGAGGATGAATAAAATGTTGCATTCTTTTCTATTGTCATTTCGTTTACGTAACACTTATAAAGTAAATACCTTTATTTATGCTCTAAAAAGTATTCCCGGTATAAAAAGATTACTACCTGATAAATTATATCAAAATAGAATTTTAAAAATAATCGGAAATATTATTAGTATTTTATTAGAAATTGCAGATATTTTTCTCGGAAAATTTCTATATATTTTCTTAATGATTTTCAGTATTACGGCAATTTACAAAACAAATAGTGAAACTACTTTCCTACACATTTTTATTTTTTTAACTATCATTGGTACTCTTATAAATACTTATATGTTTAATCCTACGAAGGATAAATATTATGCGATGTTTATTATGCGTATGGATGCCAAAAGTTATTCTTTAAGCAATTATTTCTATGCAATTTTAAAAATAATTATTGGCTTTTTACCATTTACTATTATTTTTGGCCTCTTATCGAAAGTGAATCTTTGGATATGTCTTCTCATTCCATTGTTTGTAGCATGTGCCAAAATAATAATTACTGCTTATAATCTTTCATTATACACCAAAAAAGGAATCGTTATTAATGAAAATAACTTAATGAAACATATATGGCTTTTTATATTGTTATTTTTAGGAATTGCCTATGGCTTACCAGCTTTAAAAATAGTTATACCATCTTATATATCAGTAATTGGTATGATTTTGGTAATATTAATAAGTACTTTTTCTCTTAAATATATACTAAATTTTAATAAATATCGAGAAATGTATAAGCAAGTTTTAACATCGACTAATATGAATGCTGTAGCAAATGCGAATCAAATTACAAAAGAAAATGTTTTAAAGCAAATCAATATTAATAAGAGTTTAACAAGCAAGAAAAAAGGTTTTGCCTATTTTAATGATTTATTTGTTAAAAGGCATAGTAAACTTTTGCTTAAAAGCGCTAAAAAAGTGACTCTAATAAGCGTTTTCGTAATCGGAATTATTCTTTTGGTGATATCATTAAATGAAGAATTAAAAGGAGAAATTAATAATGTCATCATGAATTATTTACCATACTTTGTATTTATAATGTATTTAATAAATAGAGGAGAAGCTGTAACTAGAGCTATGTTTATGAATAGTGATCATTCAATGCTTACTTATGCCTTTTACCGCAAGCCTTCTTCTATTTTAAAACTCTTTAAAGAAAGATTAAAAAGTATTATTATAATTAACTTGTTACCTGCTACTGTTATTGGCCTAGGACTTCCTTTAATCCTTTATGTTAGCGGTGGAACATCAAATATTTTAAATTATTTCATTTTATTTATTTCTATTATTGCCATGAGTATTTTTTTCTCAGTTCATCATTTGGTAATTTATTATTTATTGCAGCCTTATAATATTCATAGTGAAACAAAAAATAGTACTTATACCATTGTAAACATTTTAACTTATGTAATTTGTTATTGGATGATTGACTTAAGATTACCAACTCTTTACTTTGGGCTTGCTACTATTATTTTTGCTATTTTTTATAGTATTATTTCATTATTTATTGTATACAAATTAGCACCAACTACTTTTAAAATTCGTATTTAACGGACAAACTACCAATTGTAGCTTGTCTTTTTTCTAGTTATGTGTTATAAAATAACTAGTAAGGTGGGTTTTATGGAGCATGATTTACTACGAATAAAAAAGAAATATGGCGAAGAAATGATGCATTTATGCCGAAAATTATTTCCTACTTTATTAGAAGAAGGCATTTTAGCAAGCCTATTAGAAAGTCATTTTTACCCATCTCATGAGTTATATCGTGATATTGTATCTCATTCTTTAGTATCGTCTTTCAGGGATTTTATTAATAATTTTGATAAAAAACTAAAAAAAGAAAATATAGTTTCTTGTTTGTCTCCGAAGGATTTATTAAGCAAAGTAGGCTATGATTTATATGAATGTAAAGAGGAAAGTGATATTCAAAAATTCAAAAAATATTATGCTCCTGGTGAAGAATTATGTACTTTTAAAGGAAATCGTCTGCAATCAAATTATGTCTTTTTTGCTGTTAAAAAGAATGCTTTGTATTTAAAAAGAGAAGACTTTTTGTATCCCAAGAGGCAAGATGAATATGGAACCTCAGTTATAAGCATTCAATTCTCTAAAGATGCAAATCATACTCTTTCCATAAAAAATAGATATAATCATCACGTAAATGATCCCGATGCTACTTTTTCTAATTACCTAGATAATATTACTCCTGGACTAACGGATAGTTTTGAGAAAACTTATGGCCTAGTTCAAAAACATATAAATAATGCTTTTGAACTTCCCGGATATGTAAAAGCAGGAGATAAAAGATTTTATAAATATAATTATAAGATAAATAATATTTATTATGGAACCGATAATATTATTATTGATAACTTCGATGTTCATAAATATCCCAAAGAAAAATTTATTATAATGGATTATTTTATTCTAGATTTACAAAGCAAAAAAATATATTTATATGACCCAAATGTTCATGACGCTTTTCATTTAAGCATTCCTAAAATTAACAAAATAGCCATTGTAAACAAAAATACTCTTAAAATAATTACCATGTATACAATTGGTGGTATAATAGAAATTATTTTGAATAAAAATAATCAAATAGTTTTTGTATATAATGAATGTGCTGTATATATTTTTGATTATTTTCTATATCGAAACAGAACCATTCAAAGTATTGATCTACCAAATGTAGAACAAGTAGGAGATTGCTTTTTATATTTCAATCAATCTATTAGGGATGTATGCATGCCTAAATTGCGTATGAAAGGAAAGGGCTTCTTCTATTATTTATATAATAATCATTCCAGTGTATTTAATATAAATATGGATCAAGATTGTTTAAAGAAAATTCGTGAATTAAGGAGATAATATGGATAATGATTTAAAAATTATAAAGAAAAAATATGGGGAAGATATGATGCATTTATGTCGGGAATTATTTCCAACTATATTAGAACATAAAGGAATGCTTGCATCTATTTTATTAAGCAATTTTCATAAAAGTCATAGTTTATACCAAGATATAATAAAAAATAATTTGCAAGAAGAATTTAAAAACTTTATTTATGGCCTAGTTACCATAAAACAAGCTCCATCTATTTTAGTAGATAAAACCGCTCAAGAGTTATTAAAAGAAGCTGGTTATAGTTTGTATGAAGCCAAAAGTGAAGAAGAAATTCAAAGTTTTAAAAAATATTACGCTCCCAAAGAAGAATTATGTACTTTTAATGGAGAACGTTTAAAAAGTAATTATGTTTTCTTTGCTGTAAAAGACAACATTGACGAGATTAGAAGAGAAGATTTTCTTACTCCCGAAAGACAAGATGAATATGGGACATCTATTTTAAGTATTCAATTTAGTAGAAATGATAGTCATACTCTATCTATTAAAAATAGATACAATCATATGGTAGTGGATCCTGATTCAACATTCTCTAATAACCTAGATAATATTATTCCTGGATTAACAATAGCTTTTGCTAATGATTACGGTATGCATCAAAAACATATTAATGGCAAATTCCATATTCCTGGCTACGTGAAAGCAAATGATGGCAAATTTTACAAATATAATTGTGAATTAGATAATATTTATTATTGTCCGGATAATATTGTCATTAAAAATTTTGAAGTAACCAAATATGATAAAGAAAAGTATGTATTATTGGATTATTTTTTACTAGATTTACAAAACAAAACTTTAAAAAGTTATGATATTAGAGAAGAAGATACATTTACAGATACGATAAAAAATATAAAGAAGATAATGATAACGAATATAGGAGCAAATAAAAGAATTGAAATAATAACAGATAGAGGGTTAGTTACTATTTTACTTAATCAAAATAATCAAATAATTGGACTTAGTAATCCTTATCTTACTAGTTTAGACAATTGGTTCATGCACGCGAATAAAACTCTTTTAGCTCTAGAAGTACCATTTGTAAAAACTATAAAAAATAGTGTTTTAGAAGAAAATGATGCCCTAGTATCTCTTGCTCTTCCTAGTGTAGTCGAAATCGGTAATAATTTTTTATATTATAACCGAATTTTAAATAACTTAGAACTTCCGAAAGTAAAACAAATTGGTTCTGGATTCCTAGCAGGTAACCAAGTTTTAACAAGCATAAGCTTACCTAAAGTAGAAAGTATTGGCAATGAATTCATTTGGACAAACAGAAATTTAAAAGCTTTATCTTTAGAAAAAGTAAGAGAGATAGGCTCCAATTGCTTAGCATATGCCGAAAAATTAGAAACGATTTTTACTCCAAATTTAAAATATCTAGGTAAGTATGGGAATAGTTTATTAGAGGAATGCCTAAATAATAATAAAGAAAATTTACTCAAGAAAGTACGAAAACTTGAACATAACTAATTGTCATAAATAAAAAATTATGGTATATTATAAAAGTAAAGCAAAAGAAAGACAAGTAATATAATTTTATTTTATAGAAAGCTTATGGTTGATGGAAATAAGTAATGAAGTTATATGAAATCTCCTTTCTAGCGGGACTAATCATCCCCGGGTAATACCGTTATCAAAAATTAAGTAAATAAAAGGATGGTACCGTCTTTATGACTCCTTTAAGACCATTCTTTTTTATTTTAGAAAGAAAGAGGATAGAAAATGATTGATATTAAGTTAATACGTGAACAAAGAGAATTAGTGCGCCAAAACATTAAAAAGAAATTTCAGGATGAAAAATTACCACTAGTAGATGAAATTTATGAGTTAGATAAGAAATTTCGAAATGCCAAAAAAGAAGCTGATGATTTAAGAAGCCAGAAAAACAAATTAAGTGATGAAATTGGTTCATTAATGCGAGAAGGTAAAAAAGAAGAAGGATTAAAGATAAAAGAAGAAATAGGTGCTATATCTTTTAAAATAGCGAATTTAGAAAGTGAAGAAGCAAGCCTAGAGCAAGAAGTGAAAGAAAAAATGATGCTAATTCCTCAAATTATTGATGAATCTGTACCAATTGGTAAAGATGACAGTGAGAATGTAGAATTAGAACGTTTTGGAGAACCTTTCGTACCTGTTTATGAAATACCTTATCATGCAGATATATGTGAGGCTCTAAATGGTCTAGATAAAGAGGCGGCTGGTAGAACTAGTGGTAATGGCTTTTACTTCCTAACAGGTGATATAGCAAGACTTCATTCTGCGATGCTTGCTTATGCCAGAGATTTTATGATTGATAAAGGATTCACTTATTGTATACCTCCTTTTATGATTCGTAGTGATGTCGTAAATGGTGTTATGAGTTTTGCCGAAATGGATGCAATGATGTATAAAATTGAAGGAGAAGACTTATTCTTAATTGGTACGAGTGAACATTCTATGATTGGTAGATTTAAAGGCGAGATTGTGAGTGAAAGCGATCTTCCTATCACTCTTACATCTTATTCTCCATGCTTTAGAAAAGAAGTAGGAGCTCATGGCTTGGAAGAACGAGGCCTTTACCGTGTTCATCAATTTGAAAAAGAAGAAATGGTTGTTCTTTGTAAACCAGAAGATGCAATGGAATGGTACAATAAAATGTGGCAGTATACAGTTGAATTCTTTAGAAGCCTTGATATACCAGTTAGAACATTAGAATGTTGTTCTGGCGATTTAGCCGATTTAAAAGTAAAATCTTGTGATGTAGAAGCCTGGAGTCCAAGACAGCAAAAATATTTTGAAGTTGGTTCTTGTTCTACTTTAGGAGATGCCCAAGCTAGACGTTTAGGTATTAGAATGAAAACAGATAAAGGAAATGAATATGTAGCTACCTTAAATAATACGGTTTTAGCAACCCCACGAGGACTTATTGCTTTCCTAGAAAATAATTATCAAGAAGATGGAAGCATAAAAATTCCTAAAGCATTACAACCCTATATGGGTGGAAAAGAGTTTATTCATAAAAAATAAAGAATATTATGAAAGAATTAACGGATGCTATGTTAGCGAATGAAATGGGTGGATCAATGGCCCTTATAATCATTCTACCCATGATCATATTAATAATTATTTTTTTAGTATTATTAAGATGCTTTTTTCTAAAGAAAAAAGAAATAACTAAAAAGAAGAAGATATTTTATATTATCTCCATAATAATGACGATAATTTTAATGATATTATGCATTTTTAATATAGACAATTTATATGCTAAAGGCAAGAATAGCAATTGGTATTTAACTTATAATACGATAAAAGATAAATATAAAGATTATGATTATACCGAAGGACGAAATAGAACTTATTACTATGTAGTAACAGACGATAATGAAGAGTTTCATGTAACAAAAGATGAATATAATCGTTATAATATAGGAGAAAAAATGTATGTGTTAAGATATTCAGATGGTAGTAGTAATAATATATACAGTACGGAAGAATATGTTTATCAAGGTATTAAATTAAAGGAAAATAAATAATATATATTTCTAGGAGTTGAGTAAAATGTTAAAAATAAAAAGTGTGATTAAAAGAAAAAAATTCTGGCTTATATTAGGAATAATTATAATATTAATCGCAGCCCTAATCTTATTTTTCTTCTTGCAAGATAAAGAACAACCTCATAATGATATAAAGCAAGACGAAACTTTAAGCGAAGAATATATAACAATATCTTTTGATACCGATGGCGGTTCTAACATCGATAGTATAGTTATAAAAATAGGAGATACAATTAGCAAGCCAGATACTCCAACCAAAGAGGGCTATACTTTTAAAGGCTGGTATATAGACGAAGAAGAATTTGATTTTTCTAATCCTATAACCGAAGAAATAACTCTAAAAGCAAAATGGGAAGAGAATGTTGAAGAAAATGAAACTTCTGCTAATAACTCTAATAGTAACAATACATCTAATAATTCTTCCAATAATGGTAGTACTACCAATAATACTATAACCAAAATAAATTTAAATAATAATATCAGTATTACTGAATATCACATAAATAGTGGTAATATCGATTGCTTTTACTACATGTTTCCTACTAATTTAAAAGAAGTTTTCCCCGAAGCTGAAATATCTAAAATAAACAATAATCCAGCTACAGTAGATTTTTGGCATACCAAACAAGATAGACAAGCTTATGAAGTAAGTACGGAAGAAATTAATGAATATTTAGCATCAGGAGCTTTAAAAGTAAACACTTCTTTAGAAGGAAACTTTAAAAATATTTTAAATAAATATAAAAATGGTAATTATAAAGGAATAGCCAATGTAACTTACACCGAAGATAATCATCGTTTTACTTTTTCATACGACTATATTTCTTTTAACGGTTTAAATGTATTCGCAAACGGAGAACAAGCTAGTAAAGAAATACAAAATATTTTAGCTAGTTCAACGAAATTTAATGGCCCATGCGGAGGCTTTGATAGTTATGAAAATAAAACACTAACCGAAGAGTTATGCAGTAAATACAATTTAGATTGTGATAGGTGGTAAAATGAATTATAAAGTGAAAGTTCTACTCTTATCTTTTTTCGCTTTTATAACTTTTATGGTTACTTCTAATGTTTATGCCGCATCGAATCCCTACGGTAAATATCAATCTTTATATGGTATTACGACTGTTAGATGTACATGGTATGCCTGGCAACAAGCATATGAACATACAGGAGTTGCTCTTCCTGGATGGGGAAATGCCCAAGAATGGTATAATAGTGCAATAAGTGCAGGCTATAAAGTAGGAAGTGAAGCAAAACCAAACTCTATTGCTGTTTGGTCTTCTTCAGACGGTTATGGTCATGTAGGATTTGTTGTATCCGTAGATGACAATATTATGACTGTAAATGAAGCTGGTATTGTAACAGAAGAAAACGAAGGTATCGTAAATGGTTCTCATAAATATACTACCGCTGGAAATTTAATTGGTTTTATTTATTTGGATGAAGCCCCAAGTAGTAGTAATAATACATATAATAATGTAACCAATAATAACACTTCTAATAATACGAATAAAGATAATTCCACCCAAGAAGAAAAATTAGATAATAATAACAATTTAAAAGAACTAAATATCGATATAGATGATTTTACCTTTGATTCATCTATTACAGATTATAGCCTAAAAGTTCCTTATGAAACGCAAATTATACATATTACGGCTACTTTAGAAAGTGATAAAGCTACCATAAATGGAACAGGTGCGAAAGCCCTAAAAGTAGGTACGAATGAATATACTATTACAGTTACAGCCGAAGATGGAACACCAAAAGAATACCATATTACTATTATTAGAGATGAACTTACCATAAAAGAAGATACGAAAGAACAGGAAACATCAAATATTTCTAAATACTGGATTATTGGCCTAATTAGTGGCGGGGTAATACTATTAGTAATAAGTATAGTATTAATTATTAAAAAGAAGAAAAGGAAATTAAAAAATGATTAAAGCTATAGTCTATCATACAAATACCGGTCATACTTATACTTATGCCCAAATATTAAGTAAAAAATTAAATATTCCGTTTTACTCTTTAAAAGAAGCTAAAGAAAAATTAAAAAAAGAAGACACCATTATTTTTTTAAGCTGGATATGTGCTGGAAAAATTTCAAAATTAAAAAAAGCTAATAAAAACTTTCAAATTAAATATATAGGTGCTGTGGGAGCCTACCCTAAAACAACAAAATATTTAGAAGAACTAAAAATAAATAACCAAATAATTCTTCCTTGCTTTTATTTGCGAGGTGGCATTGATTACCATAAATTAAAAGGAATTTTTAAAATAATCGTAAAAATGGTAGGCAAAACTATTCCCAAAGAAAACACAGAATTATCCAAATTATTTACAAACGGAGGGAATTTTGTTAAAGAACAAAACTTAGAAGAGTTAATAAAGGCTGAAAAAAATGAAGGGGATAAGAATAATGAGTAAAGTTTTAAGCATAATCTACTTTTGTTTAGGATTTATAGAATCATATTTAATTATGAGTTTTTATATACCGAGCCTCCGTATAGGCCTAATTGCTCCATCTCTAGAGTTTTTCGTAAGTAGTATTAAAACAACATGGGTATTTAAAACAATTATATCTACCATTTTGGGCTTATTAATGATTGGTATTTATTTTTTGTTAATTAGAAAAAAGAAAGATAGTAAAATATTTACTCTTTTACTAGTTTTATTATTTATTATTATTTTAATTGGTAGTATTTATGAATCATTTACAGCCAATATATTTTAAGAACACTTAATTTGACGCCTAAAAGGGGATGTGTTATAATTTGACTAAGTTAGGAGTTAAATTATATGAAGAAAAAAATAATATTTATTATTGCCATGATTGTAGTAGCAATCGTACTTATCGCTGGTATTATTTATGCCTCTATGTTAGCTGATGAAAAATATCAAGAAAAAGCAAATGAGCCTTTATTAGGAGAAGATATTACTTTAGAAGATTTTATGACTGAAGCAAGTGAGCTTATCTTTTCTATCCAAAGAACAGATACCACTGATTGCACACCTGTTGTCTTAGAAGTTTATAATGACGGCACTTATTTGTATGCCGATAAACAAGCACCAACGGAAGAATTAGAAGGTTATTCTATCCCAGTCTATTCAAGTGCAACCGAAGGAACTTATGAATACGATGTTCTAGAAATCTTTTTAAATTTAAAACAAGCAAGTGAAAAATATTATACAATTACGACTGGTACCTACGAAACATATATGACAGATAAAAATAATGAAGCTTTAATGGACTTTTTAGATACAATTAATGTTGATTTAGATGCTTGTATGAGTGTTGGTACAGAATAAAAAACAATTGACATATTTATCAAATTATGGTTTATTATAAATGGAGGATTGATAATATGTTGAATGGAAAAGTAGCAATTGTTACTGGTGGTACAAGGGGAATTGGTTTAGAAATAGTAAGAACTTTTTTAAAAAATGGAGCAAGTGTTGCTTTATTTGGTTCTAAAGAAGAAAGTGTAACTGAATCTATAAACAAATTAAAGGAAGAAAGCGAAAATTACCAAGTAATAGGTTTTTATCCTAATTTAGCAAGTGAAGATGAAGTGAAAGAAACATTTGCCAAGATTGCAAGTGAATTTGGTCATATTGATATTTTAGTAAATAATGCTGGTATGTCTTCTAGTACCAAAATAGAAGATTATACTGTTGAAGAATATGATAAAATAGCAGATTTAAATATGAAAGGGGTATTTATTTGCTCCAAAGAAATAGTTTCTTATTTAAAAGAAACGAAAGGAAATATTATTAATATTTCATCTATGGTAAGCATTTACGGTCAACCTGCAGGATGTGTCTATCCAATGAGCAAATTTGCTGTAAATGGCCTAACCAAATCTCTATCAAGAGAACTTGCTCCAGTTGGAGTTAGAGTAAATGCGGTAGCTCCGGGAATAACAAAAACGGATATGGTAGCAAGCCTTCCTGATGAAATGATTAAGCCTTTAATTGCCACTATTCCTCTTGGTAGAATAGGAGAACCTAAAGATATTGCGAATGCTTGTTTATTCCTAGCTAGTGATATGGCAAGTTATGTTACAGGTGAAATTATGCAAGTAGATGGAGGAGCTAGAGCGTAAGATTATCAAGATTGATAATCTTTTTTAAAATATGAAAAATATTGATGAAATGTTATATTCTTTATCGAAATCAAAATTTAGAAATAGTTTCCATTTAAAAGAAAAAGATAAAGAATATATAATACAAAAAGGAATAGATAAAATAGAAAGCCATGCCTATGATTTTCTAAGAAAAAGGCTAGCACCTGCTTATATTCCTAATGACGGAAAACAAACACCCATGAGAGGTCATCCTGTGTTTGTGGCAGAGCATGCAACGGCAACCTGTTGCCGGAATTGCCTTTTTAAATGGTATCATATTCCCAAAGGAAGAGATTTAACCAAAGAAGAATTAGATTATATTGTGCGTATTATTATGGCCTGGATAGAAAAAGAAATGTAAAAAGCAGATGACGTATTTTTTACAATATGCTATAATATTTTCGTACAAGGAATAAAAAAGATGATATGTAAGGAGGAGAATAAATGATTGGTACAAGTAGTCATAACAATTGGCAATCAAATAAGTACATTACTTATGCCATCTCTGGAAATCGTGGTGCAAATGCTAACTATCATGGATATTGTTATCCAAAATTAGCTCCAAAATTATCTTTTTGGAAAATATGGCATGATCAGATTGGAAAAATTTCGAAAGAAGAAAACAATAAATATTATGTTCAAGAATATTGGAAACAAGTATTATCAAAATTAGATCCAAAACAAGTTTATAGCGAATTAGACAATTCAATATTACTATGTTACGAACCTAATACTGAATTTTGCCATAGACATATTGTGGCAGCGTGGTTTGAAATATTATTGGGAGTAGAAGTCCCTGAATTAAAAGCTAAAGATGACCAAATTGAATATGCAAATAGGCCAGCATATATAAAAGATTTTTTAGAAGAAACTATGAGAATGAACAGAAATATGCATGGCTTTAAATCTTTAAGAGCATCATATTTATTTGAAAAAGGCGAAAAGTTAGAATTATTAGCTGATGAATTAGAAGCAAAAACTGGAAAATGTTATAATAATTATCGCCAAGATGCCTGTCTTTTAAAGTGTGATGCTGCTATGGCTGAAGAAGAGTATAAAGATTATATAGCTGAAAGTAAAAGTAAGGCCCATTAAACTAAGCGGGTTTTAGTTTGAATTTAAAAAGAGAAAAATAATTGAAAAAGGATGGTATTCAAAAAAGGAATCCTGTATAATGGTAACTGAGGTGCAAAAATGTTAAAAGTAGAAAATATTAAGAAAAAGTTTACTAAATTAACAAAGGGAAAAAAGCAGATTGAATTTTATGCCAATAATGGCATAAGTCTAGAAGCTCATGATGGCGAAATTATTGGTATTTTAGGTCCTAATGGAGCCGGAAAAACCACTCTTTTGCGAATCATTGCTGGAATATTAGAACCAACGAGTGGTAGCATCTTTTTTGATAACCTAAACTATCACGATAATGAAACAGAAATTAAGAAAAATATTGCTTATTTATCAGGAAATACCAAAATTTATAACACTTTAAGTTGTTATGAATTACTTCATATGTGTGCAGACATTTATGATGTAGAAAAAAGTGATGCCGAAAAAAGAATCATGGAAATAGCCAAAATATTAAATATGGAATCTTTTCTTTATAATCGCATTGGTTCACTATCTACTGGCCAAACCCAAAGAGTAAATATTGCTCGTTGTCTCATCCATAATCCCAAATATTATATTTTAGATGAAGCAACAAGTGGCCTAGATATCATTTCTAGTCAAATTATCTTAAACTTTATTAAGGATGAAAAGAAAAAAGGCAAAACGATTCTTTATTCCACTCACTATATGGAAGAAGCAGAAAATATATGTGATAAAGTAATTATGATTAATAAAGGAATAATTATTGCGGAAGGCTCTCCTGATAAAATAAAAAAGCAGACGAATACAACCAATTTAAGAGATGCATTCTTTAAGTTAATAGAGGGGGATACAAATGAAGAATAATGTATTTAATATTTTAAAAAAAGAATTAAGAGAAATGTTTCGGGATAAAAAATCACTTAGTATGATGCTAGTAATACCAATATTTATTCCTTTACTCGTAATTGGTATGTCAGCTTTATTTGAAAGCCAAATGAACATGCCCGTAACAGATTATAATACGATTGGTTTTAATTATGAATTAGATACGGTCGAACAAAGTATTATAGAAGAATTAGAAATTAATCCCGTATATGATACCGAAGAAAATTTAAAAGAAAAATTTGATAATGGCGAAATTGACTTATATGTTACTAGGAATAACACGGTTTATACAATAAATGGTGATGATAGTGATACAACAACGTACGCTAGCACTTTAGTAGAAAGTTATTTTAATGCCTACAAAGATTATTTACAGACAGATTATTTAGTAAATCACAATGTTGATCCAAGCATGGTTATGAATATTATAACGTTAGAAGAAAATATCATCGCAGAAGATAATTTTTTTGCTAGTTATGTTACCAATTATGCCTTCTTCTTTATTATCATGGCTATAACTGTATCGGCAACTTATCCTGCCACCGATGCAACTGCCGGTGAAAAAGAAAGAGGTACTCTAGAAACATTACTTACTTTTCCAATCAAAAGTAAAGATATTATTATTGGTAAATTTTTAAGTGTAACTTTATCTTCCATTATTACCGGAGTTTTGAGTCTAATTTTAGCAATAATATCTTTAAAAATAGCGAATAACATGTTTAGTATTTATGAGGGAATGGATTTAATGTTACCAGCTTCTAGTCTAATATTTGCACTTATTGTAATTCTTGCTTATTCTCTCTTAATAAGTGGTTTATGTATAGCCATAGCTAGTAAATCAAAAACTTTCAAAGAAGCTCAAAGTGCCTTAACTCCTTTAACCTTTATTTCTTTTTTTCCAGGTATGATTGCTTTTATGATTGGCATTACCACTACGAATGTATATGCTTGTATCCCATTTTTAAATTACACTTTAATATTTACCGATATTACGAGTGGGAATATTAATTTTGTCCATATTTTATTAATGCTTGTATCCACGATTATTATTATTGCTGTTGTTCTAAAAATAATTATTAAACAATATAAAAGTGAAAGAGTGTTATTTGGTTAATGGAAGAAGCAAGTATTACTTTAGAGGGACTTACTATTCCTATTAAGATAATTTATAAAAACAACAAAAATATTTATTTTCGTTTTGATTCGAAAAATAATTTAATAGTAACAGCACATCCCAGATTTAAGACTAAAAAAGTTTTAAAATTAA
>DVJF01000072.1 GCA_018716965.1 Candidatus Caccenecus avistercoris
AATAATATTTTTTGCACTCGTTACAAAATACTTGCTATATTTCAATATTACTACCACCTTTTTTATTCATTTTAATTGTATCAAAAAAGACAGATTTTTTAAATCCATCTTTCTTAAGTTAATAACATTGGTAGGGAAACCTACTTTTTTGCATATTTTACAAGAATTTACATATACTAAAATTAGTTAGCACTTTCTCTTGACAAGTGCTAACGAAAGTGGTATATTATACTTGTGAAAGGAAGATGGTTATGATGTTACCAAGAAAAATGTTTTTAGATGATATGTTTGATAGTTTCTTAGAAAGTGATGCTCCAAAGATGAAATGTGATATTTATGAAGCTGATAATAATTACAACTTAGAACTTGATATGCCAGGCTTCACTAAAGATGATATTAACATTGAATTCAATAAAGGAACACTTACAATTAGTGCTGAAAAAAAAGATGAAAAAGAAGAAAAAGATGATAAAAAATATATTAGACGTGAAAGATTTTATGGCAAAGTATCTCGTTCATTTTATCTAGGAGACATTGAAGAAGAAAACATTAAAGCTGAATTCAAAGATGGAACTCTAAGAGTAACAGCACCTAAGAAAGATGAAAACATATCTAAAAAAGTAATAAATATTGATTAAGCACGAAAGTGCTTTTTTTCATACTTTTAATAACGAAAGAGTTCTTTGAATATTTTCTTCTGCTTGTTCCACTAAAATATCACTTCTAACTTGACGAACTACATCAAGTGTATGAAAATCAACTTTCATAGAAAGATAATCTTGATTTAACTCATTTATATCTCCATATTTAGCTTGTACTAAGCGATAAAGATCCCGAATAAGATCCATTTTTAAATTATGATCAATATTCCATGTGAGCACTTCTCGAATACGATATAAACAAGAAGCAACTTGTGTTACTTTGATTTCTTCTTTAAAATAATCATAGCAGCCGTTCTTTATACATTTATTCTCAATTTCTGTTGCTACTTTAAAGATATCCATCAAATGCGTATTAACTCTAAATCCTTGAGCAGATACCCCAGTATTTTGATATTTACGATAATAATAATCCGGATTATGAGATACAACAATTTTTTCTGCTAAAAACATATGGGAATAAGTAAATGTTGCATCCTCCCACATAGTATCAACTAAAAAAGACGAATTTTTAATAAAAGAGCGTTTAAATAACTTATTTCCACAAGAAGGAGACTCATAAATAATTGTATAAGGCTCTTTTTTTAAATCAACAAGAACACCCTTTCGGCGATTAGTTTTAAAATAATCCTGATAAGTAGCATCTTCTTTAGCAAAAACAATTCGACTAGTAACTATATTAGGCATATCATTTAATAAAGCATCATTATACATATCAAAATACATATCAGGATGAATAAAATCATCACTATCCACAAAGCTAACATACTCACCTTCAGCATATTTAAGTCCAAAATTACGAGAAGCTCCTTGCCCTAAATTAGCGTCATTATAAAATACCCGAATTTTATCAGGATACTTTTTTTCCCAACTTTGCATAATATCTCGACTGCAATCCAAAGAAGCATCATCAATTAAAATGATCTCTATATCTTGCATTTTTTGATTAACAAGTGAAGATAATAAATCATTCAAGTAAGCTTCACTATTATATACAGGTACAATTACACTAACTTTTTTCATCAATAACTCCTTTTAATTACAGAGTAGTTTATCACAAAATGAGTTATAAAGCAAATTATGAAGAAAAACTTGTCAAGCAAGCTATTTTATTATAAAATGGTTATGTGGTGATAATTTATGGGACAAGTATATGATCATGTCATGTTATATAAAAAGAAATTTCCTGGAGGAGTAACTTGGTGGAGATTAAAAAAACATAGCGCTGTAGTAGAAGAGCATCTAAATCCTGGAGAATCTGTTCGTTATGCTTTCGCTGGTCAAAAAAATGATAAATGGTACGATTTAACATCAACTGCTGTTATTGTTATAACAAACAAAAGAATTTTAATAGGTCAAAAAAGAGTAGTTTGGGGTTATTTCTTAAATAGTATTACACCAGATTTATATAATGATATGCAAGTTTATTCTGGATTAATTTGGGGTAAAGTAACAATTGATACTATAAAAGAAAAAGTAGTCATAACCAATTTATCCAAAGATTCCTTGCGAGAAATTGAAACAGAAATATCTGAGTTTATGATGGAAGAAAAGAAAAAATATGGACAAAGCTTAAATAATTAGAGGTTTTATGAAGAAATTAAAAATACTCCAAATAACAATTGTTATTTTATTAATTATTTTTGTTTTTTTCTTTTTTAGAGCGGTAGATTATACCAAAGAATATGAAGTAGATAATGTAAGCGTAGTAGAAAGTTTTAATAAAGAGAATAAATATTACTATTTTACTTTTACTTATAAAGATACAACTTTTGATTATTTAATTGAAAGTAAGTATAAACAAAAAAGAACCTTTATTGAAGAAATTTCTATTATCGAAGAAGAAGATAATTTTTGTCTAATTCCCGAAGGTCATACTTTTGAATTTATGCCTTTATGTATCAATAATAATGAAATTACTTACTACAAAAATGTATCTGATAATCTATTAAATAAAATACCAGAGGATTATTTAACAAGCAAGAAAGAAATAGAGGAAACTTTTAAAGATATTACGATTTATAACAAAGACTATACTTATCTATTATGGAATTATCAAGGCTTTTACTACATAAACGAAGATACAGAAAAAGAAATTAATTTTTTAGAAACAGAACAATATAATGTTCCTTTAATTGGCTATACCAAAGATTATTTAGTAATTCCTAATTATGATGATGAGTATACATTTGATAAGTTTTATCGTATTTCCTTTCAAGATGGCAATTTAAAAGAATATAAATTAGATTATAAAATTTATTTTGATAGCTACTTTCCAGGATATGATAAAAATAAATTATATATCATTGATAATAATGAAGAAGTAATGTATGAACTAAATGCTAGAAATGGTGATTTAGAAAAAATAAAACCTAAAATGCTAAATAACGATGAATGGGAAAATGTTGGTATCAAAACGCTAATCAATCAAAATAAAAAGTTTACCTATCCAAGTAATTATGTTTATGAATTAAATGATGGCATTTTAACAATGAATTATAAAAATAAAGATATCAAAACTCTAATTGATCAAGATGTTACCAGTATTATTCGTATCAAAGACAATTTAGTATTTTATTTAAAGACGGATACGGTATATGTATTTAATAGAGAAGAAGGAAATAGCCGTCTTTTATATAATTTTGAATGGAACTTCAATTATGAAAATATGATTTATATTAATTAACCAATTTGTGCTTTTATCATATTCTATTAATAGATGAGGAGTGATTTAAGCGATGGATAACAACAATTATTTTACTTATTATACAATTGAAAAGGGTGATAACTTATACGAAATAGCTCGTAAATATAACATTAACCCCAAATTACTGGCAGCCATAAATGGTATAAAAGATAATGAATATATTTATCCTAATCAAGAGTTGTTAATTCCGAAAAGTGGTTATAGCTATTACATTACAGCAGAAGGCGATACATTGTCAGGTGTATCAAGTGCTTTTAAAACAACCCCAGAAAACATGTTAAAATATAACAATACTATTTATTTGCTACCAGAACAAATATTAGTATATAAAAGTAGAAGTTAGTCTTGAAAAAAGACTTTTTTTCTTGTCTAAAATTCGAAAGTAATATATAATGAAATTGGTGGTAAAAATGATTTATGATATTGAAAGTTATTTAATGTTAAGAGGATATGAAAATGTAGTAGATGCGCCTGCAGAAGAATTTGTAAATATGTTAAGATTATATCTTTTAGAAGCATTATGGGAATTAGATTATGCCAATCACGATGAAAATGACCGTAACTTAGATACAATAACTTTATTTACGAAATATTCCCAAAAAATAAATAATAAATTTGAACTGAATTCTATTATAAGTTATCTTTTAGGATATATTTCAACTTTACAAGAAAGTGGGGTCCTCTGGCATGTTTCTAAAGATGGCCAAACTAATCTTTCTTGGAATAAAACAACTTATGACACCATCGAGGAATTACTAACTCCCAAAGAAGTAAACTATCCCTTAACTTTTGCCTTAGTTTTAAATACAGCCCTATATTTAAGAAATACCAAAGAAAAAAAGAAAGGACATGCAAGAAGATAATAAAAGCAGGTGATGAACATGAATATTTTTGGTTACATGAACGAACTTTTCATTCAAAAGGGATATGTTGCGTTAGAAGAAGTTTCTAAAGAGGAATTAATAAATGGACTTAGCTTATATTTAACTCAAAAAGTAAATGAACAAGATATGGATATTGGATCTCTATTTACAAAATATTTATCTACTAAACCAAATGAACACGAATTAGCAGAATTAATTCATTATTTATTAAGATATATCTCTATTGTTCAACATTTTGCTGTCGTTTGGGAAGTAGAGGATAATGTGAGTCCTACTTTTATTTATAATAGATTCTATCCAGATAAAATAAATTCTTTGCTAACAAGTAAGGAAATTGATTATAATGAAGTTTTTCCTTTTGTTTTAAACAAAGTCTTAGAAATAAGTGAAACTAGAGAGGATATAGTACGCCGATGATAAAGTTAACCAATAATTTAGAAGAAGCACAATTTGTTACTCATGCTGGAAACTTTCATGCTGATGATGTCTTTTGCACTGTTTTAATGGAAAGACTTTACGATGATATCACCTTGATTCGTCTAAAAGATTACCAAGATGATGGTACCAAGATTGCTTATGATATTGGTCTAGGCCGTTTTGATCATCATGGAGCTAACTATGATGAAAAAAGAACCAATGGTATTCATTATTGTGGCTTTGGCCTTCTATGGCAAGAATATGGCTTAAAGTATTTGCATAAAATAAAAGTCGATAATCCTGAAAAAGTATTTGAAGTGATAGATGAATTATTAGTAATAGCAATCGATGCTTTTGATAATGGCGAATATAATTTAGATGCTCCTTTTAATATTTATACCTTATCGAGTCTAATTGAACTATTTAGACCCAAAATTGGTACTAAGGAAGATGAAAATGAATGTTTCTTAAAAGTTGTATCTTTCGCGGATACTATATTTGAACAAGTTTTAAAAGATGCTATTGTAAAAGTATCTGCTATAAAAAAGGTAGAAAACTATGCCAAAGATGTAAAAGATAAAGTACTTATTTTAAATGAATATATTCCTTATGAATATGCTATCTTTAAATTAGGGCTAGATATTGATTTTGTTGTTTATCCATCCAATCGTGGTTGTTATGCTGCCCATACCGTTCCAACTAAATATAAAGGCTTTATTCCCAAAGTACCATTTAAAAAAGAATGGGCAGGCCTAAGGGATGAAGCGTTACAAAAAGTAAGTGGTATCAAAACAGCTCACTTTTGCCACAAAAAATTATTTTTAGCAACCGCCGCTACTAAAGAAGATGCTATAAGACTTATTGAAGAGACAAAAAAAGGGTAAGAGATTACCTTTTTAAATTGTCAAAAATCAACAATATTGATAAACAATAATTTTAACTCAAAAAGTATTTGCTAATAGCAAACTTTTTCGTTGACAAAATTCGACTTCTAATATATATTTATAGTATATGAAAGTATGATAAACAAAACATATTTTTATATTATATATTTATCTTAGTTATGATGAGCAGTAATAGTCTTAACTACGCACGTAGAAAGGGGTATTATGAAAACGATTGATAAATATTTAAAATTTAAAGAGATGTACAAAGAACATGTTGTAATTATTAAATCAGGAAACTTTTATTATACTTTTCTAGACGATACTTACATATTTAACTATTTATTTGGTTATCAAATAAGAGAAAATAAAATAGGTTTTCCTCTAAGTGCTAAAGCCAAAGTAAAAAGTGTTCTAAATAGAAATAACGTAAATTTAATTGAAGTTATTGATGACTATGCCTATGTTTTAGAATCAAAAAATGAAAACGCTTATTCTAACGTTTTAAGAGAAGCTAAAAGCAATTTATTTAATATCCAATATGTTAAATAATTTAATGAATGCGATTGAAATAAAAGTAAAAAAAGAAGAAGCAAACTATGAATTAATAAAGGAATTTGTCGATGAACTCTAATTTTGTCCTTTTAAATAACACTAAAAAAACAATCGCCTATATTAATAAACAAATTATAAATTATCCCAAATCAGAAGTAGTTCTAAAGCAAAATATTGAAAAAAATATGTATGAACTTATAGAACTAATATTCTCTTATAGTATAAATGATGTTGAAAGAATAAAAGTAAAATTTTTAAAGGATTTAATTATTAAATTATCTATGCTCGATTTTTATATGGCTACTTCTTTTGAAAAACGTATTATTAGCAAGAAAAAATTCGAATCTACTTCTATGTTCATTATTGAAATTCGCAAAATTGCTTACGGTTTGATTCGTAGTGCAACCACCAATTAAATATGATGAACTAGTAGATATCGACAAAATTATTGCTATGTACAAAATTATCCGTGCCAATACCAAAAATCGTGGAAAACTCCATAAATTTGAATTATTTTATTCCGGTAACATCATTAGTATCTTAAATGTTTTAAAATATCATAAATATGAACATAGTCATTATAACGTTTTTTTAGTACAAGAACCCAAATACCGTATTATCATGAGTGAAATTATGAGTGATAAAGTAGCAAATCACTTAGTAAGTCATTACTGTCTAGACCCTGGTATTACTCCCCATTTAATACCTCAAAATGTAGCAACAAGAAAAAAGATGGGTACCAAAGAAGGTATTCGTTATGTCAAAAAATATATTAACAAGTTAAAATTAAATCATGATAAAGTCTATGTTTTAAAGTGTGATATAAAAAAATATTTTTATAGCATTGATCATGAGCTTATTTTACAAAAAATACGTCGTTTCGTAACCGATCCCGAAGTCTACAAACTCATTGAAAATATTGTCAAATCAACTGATAATAAATATGTTAATGAATCCATCAAAAAAGTAATTAACAAAGAAATAGCTCGCATAAGTAGCCTAAATATTGCCGATAAAGCTTATAAAATAGCTGAACTACAATCAATACCTCTTTATGAAACTGGAAAAGGTCTTCCTATTGGTTGAGCAAAGTTATTTATTATGCAAAGTAAAATATTATAATTTCTTTTTAAAATTTGGCTTATAAAACTTAACTTTGCATAATAAATAACTTTGCTCAACCAATATTATGCAAAGAATTGCATAATATTGGCAACATGACTAGTCAATTATTAGCAATTTATTTTCTAAATGATTTAGATCATTATATTAAAGAAAAACTATATTGTAAATATTATGTTAGGTATATGGATGACTTTATTATCTTTGACTATGATAAAGAAAGATTAAAGGTAGTTAGAAAAAAAATTGAAGAAAAATTAAAAGAATTTAAATTAGAACTAAATAAGAAAACAAATATATATGATTTAAAACATGGCTTTGGCTTTTTAGGATATTACTTTTTCTTAAAAGATAAAAAACTTATTTTAAAAATTAATTCTGGAACGAAAAGAAGAATCAAAAAAAGATGCGTAGATTAAAGAAAATAAACGCACCCAATTATGATCAAGTAAAGGCAAGCTACATGGGATATTTAACAGTAGCCCATTCCAAAAATTTACTTAAGAAATTAGACCTCTAATTTATTTTGGGTCTTTTTCAATGTGGCTAAATAATAAGAAAATATTAATAATTCCACAAATACCAACAATACCATAGATAATTCTTGTAATTACACTAGAGTCTTGGAATAAACTAGTAACCAAGTTGAAATCAAAGAAACCAATTAGTCCCCAGTTTATTGCTCCGATAATTGTAAAAATTAATGCTATCTTTTGTAATGTTTCCATTTAATCACACCCTTTGCTATTATTATGAGTGTCTTTATGAAAAATATACATAAATTTAAAGTGGACATTAAATAAACTGTTAATAACTAAATATTTACTAACATTTTTAATTCATAATTTTAATAAAGAACAATATAGTTAAATTAAAGAAGGGTGTGTGTTATATGAAAAAAATCATAGTTCTAGCAATAGGACTAATGTTATTTGTCACTGGTTGTGGTTCCAAGAGCGAAGAAGACTTAATTGCAAAATTTGAAAAGAATGTATCAAACTCCAAGTCTTATACTTTAAAAGGGAACATGGAAATATTAAGTAATGAAGAAACTTTTACTTATAGTATTGAAGCCAATTATTTACAAGATGATTTTTACAAAGTAACCCTAGTTAATCAAACCAACAATCATGAACAAATAATTTTAAAGAACAATGATGGTGTTTATGTTGTAACTAGAGCTTTAAATAAAAGTTTTAAATTCCAAAGTGAATGGCCATCTAATAGTAGTCAATCCTACATTTTATCATCATTAGTAAAAGATATTAAAAGTGATGATAATAAAGTTTTAGAAGAACAGGATAAAAATTATGTTATTAAAACTGCTGTAAATTATCCTAACAATTCTAGCCTAACCTATCAAAAAATTTATTTTGACAAAGATATGAACCTTGAAAAAGTAGAAGTATATGATAAAGAAGATATTGTCAATATAAAAGTAGTATTCTCATCTATCGACTTAAAATCTGGTTTAAAAGAAGAAGATTTCTTATTAGAAGACTTAATTGATATGAATGCTGAAACCAAAGAAGATAGTACCAATAACGAAAATAAAAATAACAACCAAGAAGACAATACTTCTAATAATAATGAAACAAATAATACTACTGAAGAAAATACTACCAATGAAACTAGCAACAATACTACTACTAATGAAAACGAAAATATTGATGAGGAATGTGAAAATGAAGAATGTGATACCAAATCTAGCAATATTTTAGACAGTATCATTTATCCGTTATATATTCCAAGTGAAACGTATTTATCTAATAGTGAAGAAATAGATACAGATGAAGGAAACAGAATGATTTTAACCTTTGCAGGTGATAAGAACTTTGTTTTAATTGAAGAAGTAGCCAGTGTAGCTAGCGACTTTGAAATCATTCCTGTATATGGTGATCCCATCATGTTAAGTGATACTATTGCCGCGAAAAGTGCTAATTCCATGTATTGGACAAGCGATAATGTTTCTTATTACTTAACAAGCAATGATTTGTCTACGGAAGAAATGGTAACAATTGCCGAGTCTTTAGGAAATACCAAAGTTGTTTCAGGAAGTAAATAAAACTTCCTTTTTTAGGTTATTGACAGTAAAAAATATAAATGATAAAATGTTCTTTACATGTGGAGGAGAAAATGCAAAAAAGAATAGAAATACAAACATTAAATGAAAATTTACAAGAAATTTTAAATAATATAAAACAAGGTAGCTTAAGTATGGGTGCGATTCCCTATAACGGAATAGTCGATCGCCTAGATACCAAGGAATCAACCATAATTGTTCATAGCTTAATTCCGGGTTTGGAACCATACCATATCATACGAATAATTAAAGACGAAGTAGAATGCTTTATAGTTAAAGATAATTTAGTAGTACCCATTTCCGAAAAATCTATCTTAACACTAATGAGAAATATCTATATAAAAAGCAAGGATGAGTTTCAAAAAGAAAGAAATGTGTTAATTGATCTAGATATTCCTGAAGAAATAAAAGAAAGTACAAAATATTTAGATACAACATCTAGCAATGAATTAGATAGCATACACGATAATTTTGCACAAAGCGTTTCCCATTTACGCGAAGCAAAAAAAGAATATATAATGTATGAGGCTAATTATGATAAGATTACTTTACAAAGAAAGCCAAAACTTAATTTGACAGATAGCAACAAAAGTGCTAGAATACTTGTCCGCGAAAGGGGATAAGTTAATGAGTATAGAATGTGCAAAAACATTAGAAACGGATATAATTGAGAAAATGAATATGGCTAAAAAGGATTGTCTACTTATGAGTAGCATTCCCTATAGTGGAGTAAAACATCAAATGGAAAGTACGGATAAAACAGTTACTATTTATAGTCTTTTACCTGGGGTAGAAGAAGTTCAAATTGTTGCAAGTAAGACACCTGATGCTAATAGTGTTTATATGGTTCGTTCTAATATTGCCGCAAGTATCAGCGAAGAGGCTTTAGAAGAATTATTAAGTAATATAACTTTAGTAACAACTTTATTAGAAAAAGGAGAGTTTACGCCTATAAAAGAATTGTTAACATTGCCAAAAGAAATAGAAGCTATTTATCATACAATAGGTAATATATCTATAGATGCAAATAAAAATGAATTAGACTTGTTATATCAAAAATATGCTCTATTATTAAAGGAAATCCGTAGTATTCAATTACAAAATATAAATTCTCAAATATATCACGAAAAAATAACCAGATAAAGAAGGCAAAAATACGTAAAAACTTGCTTTCTTTTATTTTTGCTGCTATAATTTATTCAGGTGATGAAAATGGCAAAAGAAAAAAAAGCAAAAAAAATCAAACAAGAAAAATATCGTAGTGAAGAACAAACAGAAATGATTCGCTTTATACGCATTTTAATTATAGTAATTATTTTTGTGTTAGCAATTTATTTTTTAACAAGAATATTTGTAACAAAGGATTTATTTAATAATAATGATGACAATGAAACACAAACTGTTGAAGGAACGATAAATTATAATGTAACTTCAATTGGTTCAATGTTAAATAAAGCAGAAGATGAGTACTATGTATTAATCTATAATACAGATGATTTACGAGCAATCTATTATAGTGGTTTGATGTCAAATTATACTCGTGGCGAAAATGCTTTAAAAGTATACTATGCTGATTTAAAAAATGAATTAAATCAAAAATTTTATGATCCAGAAAATATAAATCTTGAAGTTAGCAGTATTTCTGATTTAAGAGTTGGCGACTTGACTTTAGTAAAAGTAAGTAATGGCCAGATTACCGAAATATTAAGTAATGAAGACGAAATAGCAAGTGAACTTGCTTATATTGCTCCAGAAGACGTTGAAAATTAATGTCTTTTTTCTTTATATTTTTCTAATTTTATGATATTATTTTATAGTAGAAGGTGAATAGATGAACAATTTTAAAAATTATAGAGGTTTTAGTATAACATGGGTAATAGGTATAGTAGTAGTAACTAGTATTATTTCTGCTATTACAGCTGGAGTCATTGTCTATAATAATAACAGGTTGACATATGATTTGACATATGGGGATTTAGCTGAAGATCAAGATTTAAATGAATTTTTAAATGTATACTCTAACATTTTATCGAATTATTATGAAGATGTCGATAAAGGTGTTTTACTTGATAAAGCCATAGCAGGAATGATGGATTATTTAGGTGATGATTATACAACTTATTTAGATGATGAATCTACCTCTGAACTATTTAATTCTCTGTCTGGAGAATATCAAGGAATAGGTGTATCTATAAATAATACTGATAAATCAATTGTAAAAGTGTACGACGATACCCCTGCCAGTCGTGTAGGCATTCAAGTTGGGGATATTATTGTTGGCTTTAATGATACGGATGTAACAAATATGAGCGCTACAGAAGTTGTAAATCTAATAAAAAATAGTACGGATACATTTATCTTACGTTTACAAAGAGGAGATGGCATAATAAGTGTATCTTTAAAAAATGAAACTTTAATTGCCCCTAACGTTGACTATTATATGATAGAAAACACAACAACTGGTTACTTAAAAATAGATACATTTTCTAATACATTAGCAACCCAGGTTGAAAAAGCACTAAATGAATTAGAGGGTATGGGTTTGACATCTTTAATTGTAGATTTAAGAGATAATACTGGAGGGTATTTAACAGCTGCAACAGATGTAGCAAGCATTTTCTTAAATAAAGGAGACAAAATTTTCAGTTTAGAATATCAAAATGATGTAACTGATTATAAAGATGAAACTAGAGAATCAAAAAATTATCCTATCGTTGTATTAATTAATGGCAATTCCGCCTCAGCATCAGAGATACTAACAGCAGCTCTAAAAGAAAGTTATGGAGCTACCACAGTAGGTGAGACAAGTTTTGGCAAAGGTAAAGTGCAACAAACAATGCAATTAGATGATGGCTCTATGATAAAATATACTTCTTCTTACTGGTTAACCCCAAATGGGACATGTATTGATGAACTTGGTATAGCTCCAGACTATTATGTAACCAATACAGAACAAACAGATGCATCTGGAAATACAATAATAGTAGATGATCAATTAAATAAAGCAATTGAATTTTTAAATGAATAACAAACTAAGATTTGTTATTTTTTCTTTTCTTTGTTATAATTAAATAAAAGAAAGCCAGGAGAAGAAATGAACGAAAATGAAAATAATATAAAAGTGGGTGACAAATTAGAAATTCATTGCTATAAACATAATGGAAAGCTGCATCAATTATGTGATGAAGCAATTGTCCTTGATGTTGACCATGAAAAAATAGTAGTAGCCAATAATAAAGCAAAATTAACAGAAGCTGATGGAAGAAGTTATCATGCTAAAGAACCAGCTATACTATTCTTCTACAAAAAGCACTGGTTTAACATAATAGGTCAGTTAAAACGCTTTGGATTATTTTATTATTGCAATATTGCTACTCCTTATATAATTGATGGAAAAATAATAAAATATATTGACTATGATTTAGATTTGCGTGTTTTTCCAGATGGAGGATTTAAAATTTTAGATTACAATGAATATAATTACCATAAAAAGTTAATGAGATACCCAAGAGAAATACAAATGATTATTAAAAGTGAATTATCTACTTTAATAGAAATGAAGAAAAAAGAAGAAGGACCATTTACTAAAAAAGAAATTGAAAAATATTATCAAATATATAAAAAAATAATTAAATAGAAAAAATAATTGCTAAAAAATAGTAATTTTTTTTATTAAAGTAACATACATTATAAAGAAAGTGATATAAAAAACCGCTAAAGAAGAGGGAATAAATAGCTTAAAAACGGCATTTTTCTACTAAAAAACAAAAAAATGCAAAAAAAATCGAAAAAATGCAAAAAAAATGTTGACATAATTCGCGGAGTTTGTTATATTACTTATGCACTTGACAAAAAGGCCTTGAAAAGCCTAAAAAAAGTGTAAAAAAAATAAAAAAAGTTGTTGACAAAACGTCGCGATGATGTTATATTATATCTACGCGATGCAAAAAGAGGCAACGCAAGAAATGATCTTTGAAAACTAAGTTAAAAAGTCAATTTTTAAGTAGCTTAGATTAAACTGAAATTTAAGATTTAAATAAATCTTTTTATTGAGAGTTTGATCCTGGCTCAGGAT
>DVJF01000073.1 GCA_018716965.1 Candidatus Caccenecus avistercoris
AGGCAAAAATATTGTAACATTTTCTCTGAAAATTGCAAAAAAAAGAAACTGAACAATACAGTTTCAAATTTGTAACATTTTTACTGAAAATTAAAATTTTAAAGTGTAACATTTTCTCTGAAAAATCACAAAAATGTCAAGACTTTAAATAAATACTTAATAATTAAAGAAAAATATGGTACTATTATAATAGGTGATAATAATGTTTGTAGGAAATAGTCCAATTCATATTGAGAAGGATGCTGATATAGCCGGGTTTGTATTAATGCCAGGAGATCCTCTAAGGGCTAAGTATATTGCAGATAATTTCTTAAGTGATGCTGCGTTAGTAACGAATATTAGAAATATGTCAGGATATACTGGTACATATAAAGGAGTAAAAGTAACTGTAATGGCCCATGGTATGGGTATGCCTAGTGCTAGTATATATGTGTTTGAACTTATTCATTTCTTTCATGTTAAAAAAATAATTCGTATTGGAACATGTGGAGCCGTAAGTAATATAGCTAATGTCGGTGATATTATTTTATCAGAAAGTATTTATTCAGAATCAAATTTTGCCTATACATATAATGATTATATAGGAAATGTTGTAGAAACAACCAAGAGCCTAAATAATATAATTAAAGAAACAGCCAAAGAATTAGAATTAGGGCTACATGCTGGTATGACAACCACCATGGATGTATATGGTCCATACATTGATTATGATAGAGTAATTGCAAGAATTCCTGAAGAATATAATGTTCTTGGAGAAGAAATGGAAGCTTTTGGTGTAAGTCATGTTGCCAATACGATGGGAATAGAAGCAACAACTCTTATGACTGTAGCAGACTCTAAGTTTTCTAAAACAGTTTTAACCCCAGAAGAGCGGCAAACAAAATTAAATGATATGATCAAACTAGGCTTAGAAAGTATAATTAAATAAATAAAAATTAGCACTTACACTTGACAAGTGCTAATTTTTGCTATATAATTGTACTTGTAATAGAAAGAAGGTGTTAATATGTATCCTAATATGGGGGAAGAAAACGAAAATGTTTTAGAAAAATATGGACGTGATATTACTGAAGCAGTTAAAAATAACAAGGTTGATCCTGTTATTGGTAGAGATGAAGAAATACGTAGTATTATTCGTATTCTATCAAGAAAAACGAAAAATAATCCCGTTTTAATTGGTGAACCTGGTGTAGGTAAAACTGCTATTGTAGAAGGACTTGCCATACGTATTGTAAAAGGAGATGTTCCAAGTACCTTAAAAGGTAAAAGAATATGGTCTCTTGATTTAGGTGCCCTAATTGCTGGTGCTAAATATCGTGGAGAATTTGAAGAACGTCTTAAAAAAGTTCTAAAAGAAATTAGTGATTCGAATGGGGATATTATATTATTTATAGATGAAATACACATGATTGTTGGAGCTGGTGCCGAAGGTGCCATGGATGCTGGCAACATGTTAAAACCAATGTTAGCAAGAGGTGAGATTAGACTTATTGGTGCTACAACACTTAATGAATATCGTAAGTATATTGAAAAAGATGGTGCTCTAGAAAGACGTTTACAAAAGATTCAAGTTCATGAACCAAATGTTGAAGATACCATTACCATTCTAAGAGGCTTAAAAGAAAAATTTGAATTATTCCACAGTGTTAACATTAAAGATAGTGCCCTAATTAGTGCGGCAACACTTAGTGATCGTTATATCACTGATAGATATTTACCAGATAAGGCCATAGATTTAGTTGATGAAGCATGTGCAACCATCAAAATGCAAATGGCTTCTGTTCCTACAGAATTAGATACTTTAACTCGTAAAATTATGAGTCTAGAAATAGAAAGAGAAGCTATCAAAAAGGAAAAAGATGAGTTATCTAAAAAACGTCGTGAAGAACTAGAAACGGAAATTGCTTCCTTAAAAGAAGAAGAAGCCAAAATGCGTTCAAAGTGGGAAGAAGAAAAAAGCTTAAATGATGATATAAACAAGAAGAAAGAAGAATTAGAAGGGGCGAGATTTAAACTTGAAACTGCGGAAAACAATTATGATTTAGAAGCAGCTGCTCGTCTTCGCCATGGTGAAATTCCCAAACTAGAGCATGAGCTTGAAACTTTAAGAAGCAAAATTGATGGAGAGATGTTAAGTGACACGGTTACAGAAGAAGATATAGCAAGAATTGTTGCTAAATGGACTAATATTCCTATACAAAAACTAGTAAGTGGTGAAAAAGAAAAACTGCTTAATCTAGAAGCTAATTTAAAGAAAAGAGTAATTGGTCAAGATGCAGCGGTGAGTGTGGTTAGTGATGCGATTATAAGGGCTAGAAGTGGTATTAAAGATCCAAATAGACCAATTGGTTCATTCATCTTTATGGGTCCAACTGGTGTTGGTAAAACCGAACTTGCGAAAGCTCTAGCTTACGAACTATTTGATGATGAACGTCATATGGTAAGAATAGATTGTTCTGAATATATGGAAGCATTCAATGTATCAAGACTTCTTGGAGCTCCTCCAGGATATGTTGGTTATGATGAAGGAGGAGAGTTAACGGAAGCTGTAAGACGTAATCCTTATAGTATTGTCTTATTTGATGAAATAGAAAAAGCACACCCTGATGTCTTCAACATTTTACTTCAAATACTAGATGATGGTCGTATTACTGACAGTACTGGTAAATTAGTTGACTTTAAAAATACTATTATTATCATGACATCTAATTTAGGTAGTGAATACATACTAGATAATGAAGAAAATAGTAACTCTAAAGTAATGGAAGCTCTAAAAAGAACATTTAGACCAGAATTTATTAATCGTATTGATGAGATAGTTATATTTAAATCTTTAGGCAAAGATGTTGTTTATAATATTTTGGATAAAATTATTCATGAAACAGAATCAAGACTTAAAAATATTAATTTACACATCGAATTAACTAAGAAAGCAAAAGATTACATAATTGATCATTCTTATGAAGAAGCTTATGGTGCTAGACCAATTAAAAGATATGTTACTCACAATATCGAAACTTTAATTGCTGATAAAATAGTTAGAGACGAAATTAAATACAATGAAACAATTACCGTTGATATAAAAGATGATAAATTAGTTTTAAATTAACAAGTATCAAAAATGATACTTGTTTTTCTTATGAAAAATATAGTTTCTAAATGATAAAGTAAATAATATAGCCGATCTCAGAATTTTGACAAATAGCTTGAAATATGCTATAATTTAGTCAGTTATGAAGCAATAAAGGGGGTTGTAAATAACTAGTTTTATGAGTCCTTTTTAGGACTTATTTTTTCTAAAAAAAAGACTATTAGCAGAAAAATTAAGCATTTATCCTTTACAAAATGAGTATAATTTACTATAATGTTAATAGTCGCAAATTAAAATAGGAGTTGAAAAAATGACAAAGCGTTTAAAATGCGAGTTTGATAAATATGTGTGTGATATATTAAACAATGATAAATTTTTAGAAACTAAAAAAGATTTACATCATGGAACAAGTAAATATGAGCATTCTCTAAGAGTTGCCAAATTAAGTTATCGTTTAGGAAAATTATTTAAAGCTGATTTAAAAAGTGTATCTAGAGCAGGACTTCTTCATGATTTTTTCTTTGGCACCCGCAAAGATAGTCCTGAAAACTCATATTTAAAACATCCAGTTACAGCTTGTAACAATGCTAAAAAATATTTTAATGTCACAGATTTAGAAGCCGAAGCTATAAAAACTCATATGTTCCATCAAGTAGTATTCAAAAAGATCTTTCCTTTTATAAATAGAAAAGAAAAAGCTAGTATTAAAGAATTTAAGCCTAAAAGTAAAGAAGGTTGGATCATTTGTTTATCAGATTTACTAATATCTTTAGTAGAATGTGAACGTTTCCAATTTACTTATGCCTTTAATGTAGCAGTATTACTAGTATTTAATATCATTTTATTTAAAAATTAATTCCGTAAGGAATTTTTTTTTGACTACAAAAAAAGCCTCATTAGAGACTATCTAAAATAAATAAATATAAATATAGCTAAACATACACAATAAATACTAAATTTCCATAAATTACCTCGTTTGACGATTTCACTTAGCCAACGATAAGAGAAATATGTAACGATGCAAGCTGCTACTAAACCTAAGAAATATGGTAGGGCTACACTAGCTAAATTTCCAGCTTCCACTATATCTTTAACCCCAAGTAACATTGTTCCTAAACTAATTGGAAAATAAAGAATAAAAGTATATTTTAAAGCTGTACTCCGAGACATACCAACCAGTAAACATAATACCAGTGTTGTACCGCTTCTACTTATTCCAGGGAATAAAGCAATTATTTGAAACAAACCAACTATCAAAGCGTCTTTAAGTGTTATATCAAAGTCTTCTTTCTTCCCATTTTTCTTTCTTACTAAAAGTAACATAAAAGCTGTAAACAAGAAAGCAAATCCCAAAAGGGTAATATTTTGTAATTTTGTCTCAATAGTATCTTTAAGTAATACTCCAGCAATACCTATCGGAATAGTGGAAACAATTATATACATACAATACTTAAATTTTTGTTTATTCTCATCTCTTTTATCTTTATTAAAAATATAAGTAAAAAAAGCTTTAAGTAAATCTCCTACATCTTTTCTAAAAATAAACAAAATAGCTAAAAAAGAACCAAAATTAGATACAATTTCAAAATTTAAATCATTGAACATATTCGAATTAAAAATATTTTTAAAAAGAAAAATATGTCCACTAGACGAAACTGGTATCGGTTCTGTAAATCCCTGAATAATACCCAAAATAATATAAATTAAATAATTCAATTTTATCACCTATTTAATTATATAATATTTTTTTAATTTAAGAAATAAAATAATAGGGGAGTTACTTATGTTTCGTATATTACTTTACATTTTAGGCATTATTTTAACTAGTATTGGCCTATTTTTTATCATAATTTACTTAAATTTATTAATAGTAGGGTATAGTTTTTTTGATTTTGTTAAATTTATAAGTAGAAGATTAGAAGTATGGTTATTTTTAATAGGTATTATATGTATTGTATTATCATTAGAAAGGTGGATAAAATATGAATTATTATTACGACATAATTCTAAATTGGAGTGAAGATAAGGACTATGATTTTTATGAATGGAACGATTTTGATTCTTTAGAACTAATTAAAAAAATACCTCTTTTTAAAATCAAACATAAAGCCTTCTTAGATATTGCAACAAACAATATAAAAGTTGATCAAACATTTTTAGAACTTATCGCTGATAAAACTTTAGTAAGTGATAAAAAGAACTTCAAACGCATAGAATATGCTTGCCTTTTTACAGACACAAAAAATGTTTATGCTCTAGAATTTGATAAAGAAGGAAATTCGATTAGTAGAAGCAAATTATTAGTAGATGATGAATTAAATGTTTTAGAATGTATTTATGGCATGAAAGAAACTCAATTAGAATATGTTGTAAAAGAAAATTTGAAGATGGATTCAACGCTAAGACAAATAAAAGAAGCTAAAAAGTTAATTGTCTTAGAAATTAACAATTTATACCAAAACAAAGATATAGCCAAACTAAAATATTTATATTATGAATATAAGAAAGAAAATATTGATGATATAGATTATATTTATGAAGAAATTATGCATGACTTAAATAAAGAGTTTAATGAAGATATTTTAAAGTTATATTATATAATTAAGTTATCTTATCATAGCGTTTAAAAAAAGTGCTTTAAAGCACTAATTTTAATATTTGTTATCTTTTAAAGTAAATACTGCGGAAATAATAACTAATATCATGGCAACCCAGCCTAAGATAGCACCAAAGAATAAATACACAGCATGTCCGATAATACCTAAGATATTACCAACAAGTTTAATGCCTACTTTTCTAGATTGAACTAACCCAATGATATGGATTAACACACATACAGCCGCATAAACTAAAAATACAGTGGCAAGTGTATTAGAAGTATCTGTTGATCCAGTAGTAACAGCTTCTGTAACCGCCGAACCCAAAATAACAAATAAAGCAATAAAGTATAAAACAGCTCCAATAATATCTAAAACTCCACCGGCCGTATTAACACCTAACTTCTTCATATAAACTCCTTTCAATTTTATATTATCATAGGATATTTCTAAAATCAAGATCATTGCATAAAAAAATTCATTTATTTATAGCTACTTTCGTGTTATAATAATTCCTAAAGGACGGATTATTATGAATTTACCAGATTTAAAACAAGCCCGTTTAAGAACGGATAACTTGCCTCAAGTTTTAGAAGCTAAAAATATTAAGAGTGATAAATTTAAGGGAAAAAATTATTTTATTAGAACCTATGGTTGTCAAATGAATGTTCATGATTCTGAAGAAATAAAAGGTATATTAGAAAATTTAGGATTTAGCGAAACCGAAGAGTTAGAACAAGCCGATATCGTCGTATTAAATACTTGCGCTATTCGTGAAAATGCTCATGATAAAGTCTTTGGCTTTTTAGGAAGATTAAAACACTTAAAAAAGGAAAATCCTAATTTAATCATCTGCATTGGTGGTTGTATGCCTCAAGAGAGCAGTGTAGCGACTCTTTTAAAAGAAAAATATCCTTTTGTAAATATAGTCTTTGGAACCCATAACATTGATGATTTAGCCACTCTAATTCTAGCAGAATCTAAAAAACAACAAATAGAGGTATTTTCTATCGAAGGTAATGTTTATGAACATATGGATTATGTAAGGGACTCTAGTATAACAGCATGGGTAAACATTATGTATGGTTGTGATAAATTTTGTACTTACTGTATTGTACCATTTACAAGAGGTAAACAAAGAAGTCGTAAAGTGAAAGATATTTTAAATGAAGTACAAGACTTAAAAAATAGGGGATATAAAGAAGTAACTTTACTTGGTCAAAATGTTAATGCTTATGGTAAAGATTTAGAAGAAGACTATGATTTTGCGACTCTCTTAGAAAATGTAGCTAAAACCAATATAGAGCGCATCCGTTTTGTAACAAGCCACCCTTGGGATTTTACTGATAAAATGATTGATGTCATTGCCAGTTTCCCAAATATTATGCCTTATATCCACTTACCACTCCAAAGTGGCAGTTCTAAAATCTTAAAATTAATGGGCAGACGTTATACGAAAGAAGAATATATAACTCTTTATAATAAAATTAAAGAGCGTATTCCAGGTGTTAGTATTACAACCGATATTATTGTTGGCTTCCCAAATGAAACAGAAGAAGACTTTGAAGAAACTCTAGATGTAGTAAACACTTGTAAATTTGACAGTGCTTTTACATTTATATATTCTCCAAGAGAAGGAACGCCAGCATCATTAATAAAAGATACCATTCCTCTAGAAGTTAAAGAAGAAAGATTACATAAACTAAATGATGTAATAAATTCCTATAGTTTATCTCATAATAAAGAATATATAGGAAAAAACGAAGAAGTATTAGTATTAGGGCCTAGTGAAAAAGGCGAAGATAAGGTATATGGCTATACCAAAACCATGAAATTAGTAAATGTAAGTGGTGCCAAGGAAGACATAGGAAAATTAATTAACGTCCATATTACAGACGCTAAAAGTTTCAGTTTAGATGGAAAAAAAGAAATATTTATCAAAAATTAGTCAAAAAGGTCTTGTTAGAATGGTAAAAATATCTTATAATTATAAATAGTAAAATAGGTGATAATATGAGAAGTGGTTATAAAATAACGTTAGGTATATTAACAATTATGATTTTAGTTACCATTACCATTGGAACAAGTTATTCTTACTATTCAGTAGCAAGTGAACAAACAAATCCTAATGAGATTACAACAACATGTTTTGAAACTTCTTTTAGTGAAGGTTCAAATGGTTCAATTAAACTAAATGCGACATACCCAATGAGTGAGACAAGTGCCGGAAATTTAACACCATATGAATTTACCATTACCAATACTTGTACCACACCAAATGCTACCGATCCTATAAAATATGTTGTAACTTTAAATACATTAACAGCCAATATGCCAACTTTACCTCTAAATTTATTAAGAGTTCGTTTAGATAGAACAAGTCCAAATGCTCAAACTGGAACAAGCGCTTTACTAAGTAATATGGCTACTTATGCTTTAGGAGATCAAATTAAAACAGATGAAGGGATAGACACAAGTTATACTTTAGTGGAAGGAACTCTTGCTCCCGGTGAATCTGTAACATATAACTTACGCTTATGGATAGATGAGACAGCTGGTAATGATGTTATGAATAATAGTTTTACCGGTCGTGTTCTAATATATAGCTATATGTAAGCTTCCAAATTGGAAGTTTTTTCAATTTAATACTTGTGGGATTTAAAAAAATACTATATAATGTAATATAGTGAGATAGTGGTGATAAAATTGAACAACAAAAAGTACATGATATTACTAATTTCAACCATTGCAATTGTCGTTATAGCAGCAACATCCGTCACATATGCATATTTATCGTATAATGCTACGCAAACGGATGAAAACATTGTAACAACCAGTTGCTTTGATATAAGTTATAGTGATTCTGATTCTATTTCTCTAAATTCCAATGGTAATTATGCTTATCCAATGAGCGAAGATAGTGCTAATAGATTAACACCTTATTCTTTTACGATAACCAATACTTGTACTACTACAAATTCCACAGATCCTATTAATTATGTTGTTACATTAAATACTCTTACTTCATCACCATCAACTATAGAGCTATCCAAAGTAAGATATCGTCTTGATATGACTAACCCCACATCAAGTACGGGAACCAGTGCTCTTATGAGTGAAGCGGCAACTTATGATTTAAGTGCGGCTATTAAAAGTTCGGAAGGGATAGATACAAGTTATAATTTAGTAGAAGGGACTCTTGCTCCTGGTGCATCTGTTACCTACAATTTACGTTTATGGATTGATGAAGCTGCCGGTAATGAAGTAATGAATCAAACTTTTAATGGACGTATTTTAGTTTATAGTTATTTATAATAGGTTAATTTGTAAATGCTGCAGATTAGCTTTTTTTAATGCCTGAAATATGATAAAATAAAGAAGTAAGACATAAAGGAGGTATTTGTCTTGAAAAAAAATATAGAAGAATTTAAAAAGTTTATTGCTAGAGGAAATGTTATTGATTTAGCAGTCGGTGTCATTATTGGTGGAGCATTCTCATCGATTGTTACAAGTCTTGTAGACAATATTTTAACCCCTATTCTAGGCTTAGTTTTAGGTGGTGTGGATTTTTCTAGTTTATCAATAACATTTAGAGATACGAAAATTGAATATGGGGCTTTTATTCAAAGCATTATTGATTTTCTAATTATTGCTATTTGTATTTTTACCATTGTAAAAATTATTAACAAAATAATCCATATTAAGAAAAAAGAAGAAGAAAAAGTTGTACCTAAGAAAAGTGAAGAGGTATTGCTTTTAGAAGAAATTAGAGATTTATTAAAAAGTGAGATGGATAAAAAATGATTATTGCTGTAGTTGGTCCAACTGGGGTAGGGAAAACAAAATTAAGTGTTGAACTAGCCAAACACTATCATGGCATTATTATAAATTGTGATGCTATGCAAGTTTATAAGGGAATGGATATTGGAACAGCAAAAATTACGGAAAAGGAAAAAGAAAATATTCCTCACTATCTATTTGATATCAAGAATGTTTTGGAAAACTACACTGTATATGATTATCAAGTAGATGCAAGAAAAATTTTAGAAGAAAACCAAGATAAAAACATCATTTTTGTAGGTGGCACAGGCCTCTATTTAAAGGCAGCCTTATACAGTTATGAATTTTCTAAAGAAGAAAAAGAAACCAATAATTATGATGAATTATCAAATGAAGAATTATATGCTCTAGCTTTAAAAAAAGATCCTCACATGGATATTCATGTGAATAATCGTAAACGCTTAGTCCGTTTTTTAAATAAAGAAGAAATAAATATCCCTCCAAGTAAACCTCTTTATAATGTCATTTATATTGGCCTTACTTGCAATCGCGATGTATTATATGAACGTATTAATAAAAGGGTAGATGAAATGTTTGAGCAGGGCTTACTTGAAGAAGTAAAAAGTTTTTATGATGCTGGTATTGATTCGAAAGCCCTTAAAACGGCGATTGGCTATAAAGAACTATATTCATATTTTGATGGTGTTATAACACTTGAAGAAGCGAAAGAATTAATTAAAAAAAGAAGTCGGAATTATGCCAAAAGACAATATACTTGGTTCAATAATCAAATGGATATTAAATGGTTTGACGTTGATTTCAAAGATTTTAATAAAACAGTTGAAGAAGTAATAAAATATATTGAATGAAATAAGGAGAATTTATGCACAAGATAATCAAACAGATTTTAAATAAAATAGAAAATGTGGGCTATGAAGCATATGTTATTGGTGGATATGTAAGGGATTTATTAGTAGGCATAGCATCTTATGATATAGATATATGCACCAATGCTACCCCTAAAGAATTAATGATGATTTTCCCTAATGCTTCTTCGAAAAATTTAGGTGGTATTGATTTTAAAGTAAAAGAATATCATATTGAAATAACTACATACCGTGAAGAAATTAAATATAAAAATCGCAAACCTATAGAATTTAACTACATTAATAATTTAGTCAAAGATTTAGAACGAAGAGATTTTACTATAAATGCTATATGTATGAACAGTAAAGGAGAAATTATTGATTTAGTAGGAGGAATAGAAGATTTAAGCAATTTAAAAGTAAAAATGATTGGCGATGTAACGACCAAGCTTAAAGAAGACCCTTTAAGAATACTTAGAGCTATCCGGATAGCCAGTCATCTAAATTTTAATTTAGAACCAACACTATATAAAGCCATTGAAGAAAATAAAGATTTAGTGTTAGTTTTATCAAACGTTAGAATTAAAGAAGAATTAGATAAACTTTTATTATCAAATAATGTTAAAAAAGGATTAAATTTATTAAATGATTTAGGAATTATTAATTTATTAAATATCAGTGGATGGCAAGATATTGTACCTGTAAAAAACTTAGAAGGAATGTATGCTCAAATTAAAATGAGTTATGATATTCCTTTTACCAAAGAAGAAAAAAACAATATAACTTCCATAAGACGTATTATTAATGCTGGTGAACTAGATAAATTTACCATCTACAATTATGGTTTATATTTATCTTTAGTTGCAGGTGAAATTCT
>DVJF01000074.1 GCA_018716965.1 Candidatus Caccenecus avistercoris
GTAATAATAGTTTTAATACTTATTGCAGTAATACTAACATTTACAAGAGCAAAATATAGAATAACTAAGTCATTGCCTTTAGTAAATGGTACAATCAATTATGAATTAAGTGATTTTAATTTAATTGGAGCTTATATCCAAGAAGGAGATAATTACATACAAGTAAATGAAATACCAACAAGTGGATATGAATTTAATAGCGAGGAAAGTTATTGTACAGTAAATGGAGAGAATATAAATGCAACTTTAAATTATGATATGGAAACACAAAATTTAACTATAACACCATTGACTACAAAAGGAACAAAGTGTTATTTATATTTTGATGAGAAAGCATCAGGAGGAGATTATATATTAGCAGGGGATAATCCACCAACAAATAGTACAACAGATTGGACAGGAGGCACAAGTTATTATTACACAGGAAATCCCAATAACTGGGTACAATTTGGAGGATTTTGGTGGAGAATTATCCGAATTAATGGAGATGGAAGTATAAGAATGATTTACCAAGGAACCAGTGCGAATACGACTGGAAAAGGAGCCCAAATCGGAACTAGTGCATTCAATAGTTCGGATAATGATAATATGTATGTAGGATTTAAGTATACCAGTGGAGAAGTACATGGAACTGGAACGAATAGTACCATCTTAAATACATTAAATAGTTGGTATGCAAGCAATTTAGCGGATGAAGCAGAATATTTAGATGGAAATGCAGGATTCTGTGGAGATAGAACACCAAGTACCAGTAGCAGTAGTAGTAATGGAAGTGGAGGAACAGGAACAACCACAACTTACTACGGAGCTTATATAAGACTGTATAATAAAGGAACAAGTAATAGTAATCCAAGTTTACAATGCGATAATAGCGATGTATATACAACAACAGATAGTAGTGGTGGAAATAAATCATTACAATATCCAATAGGATTAGTAACAGCGGATGAAGCAGCATTAACAGGAATTACTAATAAGAATAACAATGCTGGAAGTTACCTTTATACAAGGCAAAGTTATTGGACCATGTCTCCGTATAACTATAGCAGTGGGGCTGGCGTGTTCATTGTGAGTAGCAATGGCTTCCTCACCATCACCGACAGCGTGACTCGCGCGATTGGTGTCCGCCCAGTTATAAACCTCCGTGCCGATGTCCAAATAACTGGTTCAGGAACAACTACAGACCCATATAAAGTAGTTGGTGCAGAATAGATGGTTTATCCATCTTTTTTTCTTTACAAACTAATATATTTATCGATATAATATAACTAAATAAAAGGAAGTGTCTTATGAATAAATTTTTTAGTATTAGTTATAAAGTAATTATTGCTATATTAATAGTATTATTTTCCTATATAACGCTGGTAAGTGCCTTTTATGGGTTAGATCAAAACTTATCACCAATAATAGTGATTTTAGGCACAATTATAACATTTTTCTTATTTAAAATTATTTATAAGCAAATACAGAAATTATTCTCGAAGAAAATAAAAATAATTGCTATCATAATAAGCATATTATTCTTTATTGGTTTATTACTAGTTGGACTATTATTACCTATTTCCTCTGTTACTGATTTATCTCATATTATAGAATATGTAAATCGTATGTTTAGTCTAGATAGCCTAACTATTACTGGCTCTTATTTTTCTAAATATACCAACCAAGTTCCTTTATTAATATTTGCTTATTTTTTCACCAAAATAGGTAGTATTTTTGGCTGTACCAATGTTGTTTTAATGGGAACGATATTCAATGCTTTATTTATGTCTATTATGGCATTCTTCATCTATTTAACAGGTAAAGAACTAAAAGATGAAAAAACAGGTTTACTAGCATTAATATTTACCGTTATAAATCCTATCTTTTATTTATATTCATCTTACTTTTATACCGATACTTTATGTATGCCTTTTGCAGTTATTGGTCTTTACTTAGCTATTAAATGTATAAAAACGGATAGTATAAAAAAGAAAATACTATTTGGAATACTATCAGGTTTAATATTCTTTATAGGCCTTAAAGTAAGAATAGTAGTGGTTATTTTACTAATTGCGATTCTAGCTCTTATTTTAATTAATAAAGAGATAAAACATAAACTAAAAATATATTTTGCACTACTAATTGGTTTAGTAGTAGGCCTACTAGGATTTAAAGTAGCTTATAGTTTTTTCGGTATTAATTTAAATCCCAATGAAGCATTTCCTATTACTCACTGGTTAATGATGGGTCTAAATGAAGAACATACAGGAGGATATAACGGAAGTGATCATGACCTAACTTTTAATGAAAAAACTTATGAAGAAAAAAAAGAAGCGAATATAGAAGAAATAAAAACACGATTAAAAGAGTTAGGACCAATTGGTTTAATAAAACTAGAAGGAGCCAAAATAGCTCGTACTTGGTCCAGTGGCAATTATGGTGTTTATGCCAAACTAAATAATACAAGTGATGGAGTAGGAATATATGAATATTTAGGTGGCTATGGAAATACAAATATATTTTTAAAATATAGTTTACAAATCTTAAAGACCTATATTAGCTTTATGATTTTACTAGGACTCGTAACAAGATTTAGAAAAAAAAGCGATACATATCATTATGAAGATATTATCTACATTGCTTTATTTGGAGCCATTCTCTTCTATATTTTATGGGAATCTGCTCAAAGATACAGCCTATCTTTCTTACCATGGATGATTATACCTTTAGGTCTAATATATGAAAGAATAAATAAGAAAGAAGAAGATTTATCTAAAAAAGAAAAATATAATCACATAATGAAAATATCTAGTATTGCTCTTATGTTGATAACTACACTTTTACTAACAATGAATTTTTATAAATACACATTAGAGGAGAAAACTTATGAAGATGTACGTATTTTATCTTATCGAGGATTTAGTAAAATAGAAATAGGTGAAAACACGGTTAGTCAAACATTTACAACAGATAATAACTTTAATCAAATTAGCATTAATTTTGAAAATACGAACAAAGAAGAAAAAAGTACTTATTTATTTAGACTATATGATAGTAAAACAGGTGAAATATTAGCCCAAAAAGAATTTGCAAGCTCTAACGTAAATGGAAACTATAAATTTAAATTTGACGATATTAACCCTACAGCAGAAACTACTTATGAAATAGAAATAACAAAATTAGAAGGAGAATCGGTATTAAAGATAGGTACTTACGATGAAGGAGTTTATTATAAATCGTATAATAATGGTTCTATCTTGACAAATGATGAAGAAATGACAGGTTCTTTTATCTTCCGAGTAGATGAAACGCATCAAAGAACATATATGTCAATTTTATCTTATAGTATTTTAAGTTTAGGCATACTTGCTATTGAATATGTTTGTCTAAAAGACTATATTATAAATAAAAAAGCAACAAAAGACTTGAGAAAAACAAATTAGCTTGTTATAATGAGTTAGGTGATGAATAAGTGGCAAAAATATTATATTTAGTAATACCTTGTTATAATGAAGAAGAAGTATTACCAATAACCAAAAAAGCTTTAAAAGAAAAAATGGAGAACTTAATAAAAGATAAAAAAATTAGTAAAGACAGTAAAGTTATGCTTGTAAATGATGGTTCTAAAGACAGAACTTGGGAACTTATTGAAGAATATCATAAAGAAGACCCTTTATTTGTAGGAGTGAAATTATCTCGTAATAAAGGTCATCAAAACGCTTTACTAGCAGGACTTATGACTGCTAAGAAATATGCTGATATTACCATTAGTATGGATGCAGACTTACAAGATGATATTAATGTCATTGATAAAATGATTGAAGAAAATAATTTAGGATCAGAAATAGTTTATGGTGTTCGTAGCTCTCGTAAAAAAGACTCTTGGTTTAAAAGAACAACCGCTGAAGCTTTCTATAAACTAATGCGCGTAATGGGTGTAGAAGTAGTATTTAATCATGCCGATTGTCGTTTAATGTCTAAAAGAGCTTTAGACGAATTAGAGCATTTTGAAGAAGCTAATCTTTTCTTAAGAGGCTTAGTTCCTTTACTAGGATTTAAAACTTCTATTGCAACTTATGAAAGAAATGAACGTGCCGCTGGAAAGTCTAAATATCCACTCAAAAAAATGTTAGCCTTTGCTTGGGATGGAATTACATCATTTAGTGTCAAACCTCTAAAAATGATTACAACTCTTGGCTTTATCATGTTATTTATTAGTGTAGTAATGATTATTTATACCATTATTGTAAAAATTCTTGGTAATACCGTAGATGGCTGGGCATTTATTATGTTATCCATTTGGTTCATTGGTGGAGTTCAATTAGTTTCTGTAGGTTTAATTGGCGAATATGTTGGTAAAATATATAATGAAACAAAACATCGTCCAAGATATATCATTGAGAAAGAGTTGAAGTAATTGATTAAAGGTAAATTTAAAAATAAAAAAGTTTTAATAATCGTAGGATTAATTTTAGTTAGTATTTTAATCAAATACTGCTTTTTTTCGTTTGAAAGTGGCGATTATAAAAGATTTTTATTTAAATGGTATAACATACTAAATGAAGAAGGTCTAATGAGTGTTGTTAATGGCTTAGGAAACTATAATCCTCCTTATTTAATTCTATTGTATTTACTAACGTTTTTACCAGGACCTGCCATAGTAAAGATTAAGTTATTATCAGTAGCGTTTGATATTTTAATGGGCTTCTTTGGCTATTTAATTGTCAAAGAATTAAGTAATAAAAAGTATTCTTATCTCTCATGGATAGTCATTCTATTTTTACCAACCGTCATATTAGATGGCAGTGTATGGGCCCAATGTGATAGTATTTATACCACTTTTGTTTTATTGTCTCTATATTTATTATTAAAAGAAAAATACTCTCTTTCTTTTTTAAGCTTAGGAATTGCTTTTAGTTTTAAATTACAATTTATTTTTATTCTCCCATTATTTGTTATTTTATATTTTGTGAACAAAAAGTTTTCAATATGGAACTTCCTTTTAATTCCTCTTGGAAACATTATTATGTGTGCACCAGTATTATTAATGGGAATGCCCCTGATTAACTGTTTTACAACCTATGTTGATCAAACAACAAACTATTCGGTTTATTTAACCAGAAATTTAGCCAATATATTTACATTCTTACCAAATGAAAAAATAATAGGTTATATCTTCTTTATCATAACAGGTTTAATATTTTTAGGTTTACTAATATATTTTATAAGAAGAAAGAAAGAAATAACCAAAAAAGAAATGATTAGTATCGGTCTATTTGGTATATTAATTGCTGTTTATTTCTTACCATTCATGCATGAAAGATACATGTTTATGGCAGATATTTTATCTATTATTTGGTATTTTATTTATCGCAAAAAAATTTATATACCTATCATTATTAACTTAACTAGTCTAGCTGGTTATTCCGTATATTTATTTGGTATGGATTATTTACCTTTGTGGGTATTTTCTTTATTAATGCTTATAGCAATTATCGCCTTATTATTAGATATCATAAATAAAAAAATACCTCTTCCTTTTATAAAAAAGAAAAATAGTGTATAATAAATTTAAGAAATGAGGGATTTCATGGATAGTATTATGTTTAGCATCTTTGGTATAGACATTCGTTGGTATTCATTTTTAATTTTAATAGGAATTATTATCGGCGTACTCTTATTAGAAAGGGAAGCCAAGAAATTTAATTATCCCAAAGATCTTATTTTTAATATGTGTTTTTGGACTATTATCATAGGTATTATTGGCGCAAGATTATATTATGTTTTATTTAACTTTTCGTATTATAAAAGTAATATACTTGAAATATTTGCCGTATGGAATGGAGGCCTCGCTATTCATGGTGGCTTAATCGCGGGTGCTATTACCATTATTTTCTTTGCTAAAAAATATCATCTTAATTTCTTAAAACTACTAGATATGGCTGCGCCTAGTCTTATATTAGCTCAAGCAATAGGAAGATGGGGAAATTTCTTTAACGCTGAAGCTCATGGTATTGCCACTACTTATAGCCGTCTGCAAGAATTATTAGTCCCAGAATTTATTATTAAAGGTATGAACATAGGGGGCATCTATTATTTACCAACTTTCTATTTTGAATCTTTATGGTGTTTGCTTGGGTTTGTTGTCCTACTAATTATTAGAAGATACAAATATATTAAAATAGGGGCTACTACTTGTATATATTTAATGTGGTATAGTTTAGGTCGTTTCTTTATTGAAGCATGGCGTACGGATTCTCTAATGTTAGGAGGATTTAAAGTAGCTCAAATTATCTCTGTTATACTTTTCCTAACTGGTTTAGTTTATTTAATTTATTTAAGTCGCAAAGGAAAATATGAAAATTTATATAATGATATTAATGAAAAAAGAGTAGTGAAGAAGGTGGATAAACATGTATGATTTAATAATTATTGGTATGGGCATATCTGGTATTAGTGCTAGTATTTATGCGAAAAGAGCTGGTATGAAAGTATTGTTATTAGAAAGTAGTGCTCCAGGTGGAACGATTAATAAAATTAGTGAAATCGAAAATTATCCAGGCATAATAAGTATTAGTGGGCCCGATTTAGCATACAATCTTTTTGAAGAAGTAAATAAACTCGGAATTGAATACAAATTAGAGCGTGTAATGGATGTTTTATTAGATGAGGCTAAAACCGTTAAAACAACAAATAATGTATACATATCTAAATACTTACTTATTGCCAGTGGTAGACGTCCTAAAATGTTGGGTTTAAAAGAGGAAGAAAAATATTTAGGAAGAGGTATTAGTACCTGCGCTCTATGTGATGGTGCTTTATATAAAAATAGTGATGTAGCTGTTATCGGTGGCGGATCTAGTGCTTTAAGTGAAGCTCTTTATTTAGCAAATATTGTGAATAAAGTTTATCTTATCCACAGGAAAGAAGAGTTTCGTGGGGAAGACACCTTAATTAAAGAAGTAGAATCAAAAGACAATATCGAATTAATATTAAATAATGAAGTTACCTCATTAGCGACTAAAGAAGACAAAATAGAAGGTATTATTCTAAAAGATGGTAAAAAGATTAATGTTAAAGGAATATTTATATACATTGGATATATACCAAATACAGACTTTTTAGAAAATACCAATATTAAAATGGAAAATGGTTATATTTTAGTAGATGAACATCATGAAACAAATATCAAAGGCGTATATGCTAGTGGTGATGTAACCAAAAAAGATATTTATCAAATAGTTAATGCTGCTAGTGAAGGTGCCGAAGCTGTAGTATATATGACTAAACAATAGAAATATACTATTAAACAATAATTTAAATATACTATATTAGAAGAAATATGATATAATTCTTTTGAAGAGGTAATGCAAAAATAGTTATAAATGATAATTCATATTAAAATGGGATAGTGTGAAAAGTTTTATGGAAAATTAGTAACACTAGATGAAAAAGATATTAAGATGAAAATCTTGATATAAATCTATCAACAAATGATAGAAAAATTGATCTTTGACAACAAAATTAATAAAAAAGGC
>DVJF01000075.1 GCA_018716965.1 Candidatus Caccenecus avistercoris
ATAGCAAAATAGAGACATTTTTGCATAAAATCAATTAAAAAGAGCATTGATTTATTTCTGCTCTTTCATAAGGACATTTTTGCGTAAAATTCAAAAAGAAAATAGGGACATTTTTGCGTAATAGTCACAAATAATGTCAGTTATAACTGACAGAGATTTAAAAAAAATTAAAAAAAGTGTCCTTTTTAAATGACACTAAATTTAAAAACTATGAATTTAAATTAATTTTTAGTCTTCAATATATTTACAAGTGTAATCTTTTAAAGAACACTTGACATAAGCATTAGCTTCCATAGAATAGTTATTAAAATATATATAGTTATTATCAACATTTTTAATTCTTTGAGAAGCTCGATCGATGTTATCAGGAAGTGATGAAAAATCAAAATCAAGACCTGTTATACTAAATTCTTCTCGATTTAAAGTATATACTATAACACTTCCATCAATATCTTCACTTTCAGGTCTGCCAAGAACATATAATTTATTATCATACATAGCGTTATAAGTCCTGCTATGACCTTCATCATAATAATATAAGTCTATTTTATCTAATAAAATATAATCATCTTCATCTACTTGATAAAATAATCCTCTTAATTTTGATTCATATTCTTCAGGTGTAATATCTGCGACAACATAAGTTCTTTTAATATGTTCATCATCTAGGCAATTGTAGTATTGAAGCTCTTTATCTTTTAAATCATAATGTTCATAATCAGCATATAGTTCTTCGTTATTGCAACCAGTTAAGCATAATAGCATTATACTCATTAGTATTAATTTCTTCATTCTTTTCTCCTCGATTTCATTATATCATCAGCATAATAATTAGTAAATATTACTTTTGTAAAATTAAAGAAGCATTGTTTTCTAAATTATTATTTTTAGTTAAAATAACAACATGATCACCATTTTTAAGAGGAAAATCTAAATTTACTTCTACATCGTTTACTAATGCGCCAATAGCAACTTGCTTTAATTCAGAATGAATTTTATAAGCTAGGTCAGCAACAGTTGATACAGCTGGTAAACAGTAAGTAGCTCCATTAGCAACATAAACAATTATTTTATCTGATAATAATTCTCTAACAGTGTTATTAATTAATTCAAATGGTTTTTTATAAGTTTTATAGTTTTTACTTAAAGCTTGAAAAAATTCATTTTCTTTAATTAAATCAGTTTGAATTTCTTTAATGTTTTTGTAAGGGTATAATTCTAATAAAGCTGCAAAACCATAGGTGTTTACTAAAAACATTTCTTTGGTAAATAAACGAATTTGAAAAGGAGTTCCTTTTTTACCTTCTACTGATAAATGGAGAGCTTTATAACCATTATTTAAAGGTTTAGCTATAAAATTTCTAGTGTATTCTCTTAAACATGGGAAGTTTTTTAATATTTGTTCAGATATTTCTGGAATTTGTTCTTCATTATCAACCATAATGTCATAATGAATTAAATTGGGTAATAAAGATATTTTTTTGTTGTCGATTAAATTTTGATAAATGGCAAAGTTAGACATAATATGAGGACGAATTTCAGCGTTGATATTTAAATCTGCTAATAGTTTTTTTAAAGACTCAATCGTTGTTTCTATCCATTCTTGATGTTTTATTAAATAATCTTTACTCATAGCTTTTATTTGGCGATAATTAGCATTGCTTAAATATTTAAATGAAGTATCAACTAGTTCATCTTTAGCTAGGCTTGCTCCAACATGAGTAGCTAATGGGGCAAATATTCTTAAAGTTTCCGCACTTTTTTCTCTTCTTTTAGCTTCACTTTTATAATCAAGTGTTCGCATATTATGAAGACGGTCTGCTAATTTAATGTAGATAACCCGATAATCTTCTAAAATAAATTTAAGTAAGAGATAATTATTAAAATCTTCTTTTTCTTCTTTCGTAGCAAAATCTAAATCTTTCATTTTAGTTACTCCTAAAACAAGATTAGCTACATCATAACCAAAATGATGCTCTAAAAATTCAAAAGGAATACCACAATCTTCTAAAGTATCATGTAAAAGAGCAGCGACTATAGAACTTATATCATGTAAATTCATTTCTTCTAATAAAATGTAGGCTACATAAGTTGGGTGAATAATATAAGGTTCACCACTAGCTCTTTTTTGACCACGGTGTAAGTCTTTAGCCATTAAATAAGCTTTTTTAATTAAGTTTACTTCTTTTTGCGTAAAAGTAGTACTAGCCTTTTTAATTAGTTCATCATAAAGTTCAATGTGTGTTGAATTTTTATGATTAGGTAATAATTTCATAGCTTTTTTAATTAAATCTTCCCACATTATCTCACACCCCCAAAATTAATTTATACTATAATACCAAAAAGTAAGCAATTTGGCAAATTTTATTTTAATTTTATATGGTATGATATATTTCTGATGGTTAATATTAACTCTATACTATCCGCAGTTTCCATTACTCTTGGAACTTTTATAACCGCTTTTTCATCATAGTTGCTAGGATTAGCAATAGACACATCATAATAATAAGTCTTGCCATTTATTTGGTAGGCTAACTTGGTATAATCTTCAAAGATAGAACGATAAGTCCTAGCTATATCTAAATATGGTACTTCTTTATCTAAAGAAAGAGAATAATCTAGGACTAAAAGAGTTGTATTAGTTCCATCTAAGGCATAATCAATAGCAATATGATTAGTAGCTTGTCTACAATCTGATGAAGTTATGCAATATTCATATGTATATTCATGACGATTGGTAAATTCATAACCTGTTATCATAAAACGCGAATTACCTAAATTAGTATTTGCTAAATTAATATTTGTTCCTATATTAGCATTATTAATTGTAAGTTCATCACTAATAAGCGTTGGATCTAATCGGATTCGGTTGTTTACAGAGCCAATTCCTCCTACACTAGCATCATAATGGGAATATACAGTAAGCATAAAACTTTGATTAATTAAAAATTCATCTATTTCATATACAAGAATATAATCACTGGTTGTATTTCCTTTAATATACGTACCATTAAATGGAGTTCCATAATCTTTAAAGTAATTGGCTATAGATAAGTTGGGTAAGAAATATTCATTATTAATAGTTAATTCTAAATTAATATAATTAAATTCATGATCTTCACGATAACGATTGGTAATTTCTAACTGTAAAATAACATAATACTTACCATCATTTAAAACTTCTCCATCTTGACTTAAATTAGATATAAAGCTATCTTTAACTGTAAAATTTAAATATCCAGAAGCAAGACTTTCTTGTTCCCGATATACTCTTTGATATACTTCTCTATTCATATAAACGAGAGTTCCAATAATACCTACAGCAATGACTGCTATCATAATAAAAATAAATCTGTTTTCTTTGTAATAATACTTTAATTCCCTAAAGAAACGACGTACATTTCTTTTAGCTTTATCAGTATCTATACCAACTAAAAATTCAACTTCTTCACTATCTTCACTACTGATTTCTAGTTCCGCTAAATCACTTTTAAAATCAAATTTTTTGATATTAAAGCCAATTCCTCTTATAGCAGTAAAGGCAATAAAAATATACTGGCTATAATGAATAACGGTAGCTAAGTCTCGAATCATTCGTACTAAAACTGGGTCTAAAGTATCATTTTCAATCGCTGTGAAAATACTAAAGCTTACGGTTATTAAGATGAATATAGCTAAATAATAAATTATACTTATATTGTAAAATCTAACAGGCTTTTCTTTTCGTTGTAATAAAATAGATAGTGTTACAAAGACAGCTAAAATAATAATGACAGCTAGATACATAAATATATTAATATAATTACTAGCTAGACTTGATAAAACATCTGTAGAAGATGCTAAAGTATAATTGTTAGCAACATATTCACTAAAAAAAGATATGATTCCCCTTGTTTGAGTTACTAAGAAAATCATAGGTATTAATAATAATAAGTGAATTAATCTAAAGTGTTTTAACATAAAGGCATAAGGTTTTTTGATAATCATTTTTAACACCTACCATTATAATTTTAACAAACAAATGCTACTTTGTAAATTAATTTAAAATTTATTTGAAATTTTTTTCAAAAAATGAAAAAAAATATCTGAATTTTCAGTAAAAATGTTACAAAAATTGTGTATTAATTTTCAGAGAAAATGTTACATTTGAGATTAGTAAAAAAGATATAAGAATCGCTAATTTTCAGTAAAAATGTTACAAAAAAATATTTGACA
>DVJF01000076.1 GCA_018716965.1 Candidatus Caccenecus avistercoris
TTTCATAATCATTATCACCCCTGATAATAGAATTATATTGCAAATACATACGTTCGTCAAGAACTTATTTTAAAAATACACGAAATGCGTGTATTTTCCTATAAGATTTAAAAACCTAATTATATAGGTTTATTCTTCTGGCAATAACTCTTCTTTTCTTCTTCGTATCAGTAAGTTTTTCTGCTATTTCTAAATAAGCTTTTTTACTAAATACTTCATAAATACTACAAACTTTATCGACAATACAAACAATAACGCTTTCTTTATATCTAGGAGGGTTAAAGGTCAGAGGAAACATATGCTTCGATATAATATCCGCTTCGATTCGGTTCACATTATAATCCCTTCTGGCATTAAATAAAGCAATTGTTGGATGAATTCTACCATGTAATCCAACATCTTTCGTTGGCTTATATTTCGCATGCCAATCATATAAGAAATAATCATGTAATAAGGCACCTCGAATAAGCTCTTTTTCATGAACTTTAATTCTAAATAATTTAGCTAGACGATAAGAAAAATAAGCAACCGCAATACTATGAAGTAAGCAAGTGGTATTCCCATGTTGGATATACCGGTTCATTTTCCGATACTTTTTCTTATCCATCACTTCATCTAAATAACTTTTAAAAACTAAGTCCTCTACTAATCTGTTTTTAAGCTTTTGCATTTAATTTCCTCTTTTTTCTATTTTGCTTTAAAAGTATCTTTAGTATTGTAATAATATTGACAAGCACTAATAATAGATAAAATTGTTGCAATAATAATTAAAGCATAACCAACATTTATTCCGATAAGCTCAAAAGGTAAATTATAGAATAATGTTAAAGCCATACCAACCATCATACACATAGTTTTTGCTTTACCAGTAAATGATGCTGCCACAACTTTCCCTTTTTTACCACTAGCCATTTTAAAGGAATCAACAAATATATCTCTAGTAATAATAATTACTGGTATCGCAATACTAATAAATCCATCATAAGCTAACATGATTAAAACACCATTAACTAAAACTTTATCCGCAATTGCATCCATTACTTTACCAAAATCGGTAACAATATTTCTACTTCTAGCAATATGTCCATCTAAAAAATCTGTTAAGGCAGCTAAAACAAATAACACACCTACAATAATATATTTTAAATCAACCATAATATTCCCAGCTATTTGATAAACCGGAAATTCAATCCCTAAGTTATACCAAGGTACAACTAAAATAATTAAAATAATAATAGCAGCAATAATTCTGCCTATAGTTAATTTGTTTGGTAAATTCATAATATCCTCCTCTAAAACCTTACATAACCTATTTCATTTGTTACATGATTATCAATCGTAATTTGTTTCACACTCCATACAATCGCCAAAATAACTAGCAAAAATATAACTACATATATTCCTATATAATAAGTTGTATTATGCTTTCTTGGTTTTCTTGTATAAGGACTAGTAACTTTACTAGCTTCCTCACGTGCTTCTTTTTGAGCCATTTTCTCAATTTCTTTAACTGGTATTTTCGACGTATACTCAAACATATACTCATTAAATTCATCAATTATCTTCTCACTATCTAATCCCAAATACTTAGCATAATTACTAAGATAATCTTTAAGTTCGAAAATATCTTTAAAACATCCAATTTTACCTTCCTCAATATTAAGTAAAAAATTCGCATTAATATTTAAGTCCGAGCTTGCTTCTTCAATACTTACCCCTGATTGTTCTCGAGTACTTTTTAACATACTCCCAATACTATCCAAGGCTTCTTCACTCCTAACTTTATAAAATAATAATCTTCATAAGCCATGTTCTGTAAATCCCTAAGGATCCGACAAATATTTATCTTCTAGAAAAATCTAGCCCCTTACTCCATTCGTATTCTTTCGTAAGAGCTCTCCTACCAAATTTTGGATTTCTCACTCGTGGGGTTTACCGCGTTCCATTTCCACCGTTTCCAGTTTGTACGTTACTATGGCACTTTATGGATTACCGAGTCATGAGCCTAAACTTTTAGACTTTTCATCCGCCGTTAGCATAAAACTACCTTAGGTTATTTTTTCCCTAAGCACGAACACTACAGCCATCACAGGACTGTGTGAGCATGGACTTTCCTCTACATAATACATATGCAGCATTTGTCCGAATATTATTATTCATATTTTCCAAAAACAACTTTTTCTAATTGACTAATTCTTCTTAGTAAATCAACATTACTAGTTCCCCCATTATTATTAGATGACTCACTAGCAACTAACTGCTCTCTTAAAGAACGAATTTCTGCCTTAAGCTTCGCGTTATCTTCTGTTAAGTCTCTAATTTCTTTTTCATTCCTTTTAATAATATTGATAAACTCTGTATAGTCTCTTATTACCATATCTAGGTACTTATCTACTTCTTGAGGACGATACCCTCTAGCATCAATTTTAAATTCTTTATCAAGTATTTCCTGTGGTGTCAAATAAATTTTATCACTATACACTTTATCACATCCCTTAACACATTCTAATTATAATATTTTTAAGAGTATTTTGTCAATCTATTTCCATTAATTGTCAAACTTTCGTAAAATAAGTTTTATAGATGAATTTTTAAATATTTTATGATAGAATGAGTATAAGGAGTGAATTTATGAAAAAAATATTATATGTTATTGGAGCCCTAATTGTTGCATTTCTACTAGCATTTACCATTACCCTAGACTTCATTAATGTATCGAAAAAAGAAACTTTTAGAGAAAATGGTTTAGAAATAACTTTAACTAGTGATTTTAAGGTAAGTGAGTTAATGAATGCTACAGCTTATTTTGAAAGCAATAATGCTATTGTTGTAGCGCGCAAAGAGTCTTTAGAAGACTTAAAAGAATTAGATATTGATAAGAATTCCAGTCTAGAAGATTATGCCAAAGTAATATTAAAAGCCAATGATAGTGATTATGAATTACAAAAAAATGGTAATTTACTTTATTACGAATATGAAAGTACCGTAGAAGACAATTTATTTTATTATTTTGTAACTGTAGCTAAAAGTGATGATTCCTTTTGGGTAATCAATTTTGCTTCTCCAAAAAGTGAAAAAAGCATGTATAAACCAGAATTTATTAAATGGGCCAAAAGTATAAAAGTTTAAATTGGAGAAATCCAATTTTTTTGATGTCAATTTTCTATGTAAATAAAAAGTAAAGGCCTAAACCAAAGTAGATATTTTCCTACTTTTATAGTATAATTAATTATGGTGAAGCACATGAAGTATCCTAACAACATAAAGAAGAATTATAAAAAAGAAATTAATTACAAAAACCGAGGAATGGACTTAGAAAACTTAATTAATGAAGCTTGCAAATACTATTTAGAACATAATTTAGCCGTTATTTATAAGAAACCTACTCCTATTGGTATCGTAGACGTTGATTATAAAAATGGTGCTGTTATTAATAAAGCATATTTCAAAGAACCATCTACCCTCGATTATAATGGTATATGGCAAGGAAAATATGTAGAATTTGATGCGAAAGAATGTAAAAGCACAACATCTTTTCCTCTAAGCAATATTCATCTTCACCAAATAAAACATATCGAAAAAATTATCGAACATGGTGGACTTGCTTTTTTAATTATTAGTATGAATGAACATTACTTTCTTTTTAAAGGAAGTGATTTAATTACTTTTATTCATAATAATACCCGTAAAAGCATACCTTTCAAAGTTATCGAAAATTTAGGTTATCCTCTAAAATTCAATTATAATATTGGATTAGATTACTTAACCGGTATAAAAGAAGCATATGAAGGAGTTGGTTATTTTGAAAATACCAAAGATTAAAGTAAAGAAAAAAGAAAAGAAAGAAAAAGTAACAAAAAAGAAAAAGAAGAGTGTTAAAAATGGTGTTTTAATATTTTTGATTAGTATTGGTATTATTATTGCCTCAGCAATACTAGCCTTTGCTTTATATATCATTATTACATCACCAGACTTTGTTGTCGAAGAGTTATACACCAAAGAGCCTACTGTTTTATATGATATAAATGGCGATGAAATGGCTCGTATTGGTAATGAAAATGTAGAATTAGTAACTTACAGTGACTTACCTCAAGTGTTAGTCGATGCCTTAATTGCTACCGAAGACTCAAGATTTTTCCAACATAATGGTTTTGATGCCGCTAGATTTATTAAAGCAAGCCTCGGACAATTAGCTGGTCAAGATGCTGGTGGTGCTTCTACTTTATCAATGCAAGTTATCAAAAATACCTATACCGATGCTTCCCTAACAAGTGGTATAAAAGGTATTATTCGTAAATTTACAGATATATATATGGCTGTATTTAAATTAGAAGCATCTTATACCAAAGAAGAAATCATTGAATTTTACCTAAATAGTCAATGGCTAGGTGGTGGGTCTACCAACTATGCCTCTATTAATGGTGTAGAACAAGGAAGTCAGTATTTCTTTGGTAAATCGGTTTCTGATTTAACTCTAGCTGAGGCTAGCTTACTTGTTGGAATGTTTAATGCCCCAGATGCTTACAATCCATACAACAATCCTGATTTAGCTAGTCAAAGACGTTCTACGGTATTAAGTCTAATGGTTAGACATGGCTACATTACGGAAAGTGAAAAAGAATTTGCTGAAAGCGTACCAGTTCAAAGTTTACTTGCTGATCATACAACCAGTGAAGATAACGATATGTATCAAGCATTCATTGATTACACTCTATTGAAAGTTCAAGAAGAAACTGGTGATAACCCATATACTACCCCAATGGAAATTTATACTACACTTGATCCATCTATTCAAGAAACATTATATCTTCTAGAAACTGGTGAATTATATACCTTTGCAACCGAAAAAGTTCAATTTGGTATGGCTGTTACGAGTACGAAAGACGGTTCTGTTTTAGCTCTATCAGGAGGACGAAATTATCAAGTTCAAGGAACAAACAGAGCAGTTGGCAAAGAATATCGTGGTATCGCCAATCAACCCGGAAGTGCTGCCAAAATTATTTTTGACTACGGACCTTACATCGAATATTTAAATGGCTCAACTGGTACCCTATTTTTAGATAACCCTTGGAGTTATACAACTGGAGGTTCAGTAGTTAACTCAGATAGAACCTACTGGGGCGAAATAACCATGCGTAGAGCTTTAGTTAACTCCCGTAACGTACCTGCAATTCAAGCATTCCAACAAGTAGCCTCTGAAGTGGGAGCAGATAAAATATCTGAATTTGCTCATAATTTAGGAATAGACTATGGAGAAAACTTGTATGAATCAGCTGGTCTTGGTGGTTTTGATGGAACGAACCCATTATCAATGTCTGCTGCTTATGCTGCTTTCGGACGTGGTGGTATTTATATTGAACCATATACATTTACCAAAATTATTTATACCGAATCAGAAGAAGAATATACTCACCCTGTTGAACAAGAAAGAGTCATGAGTGAAGAAACAGCTTATATGATTACTGATATTTTAGTTGATGCCGGAGCTGGAGGTATAGGTGGTTCTATTCATATAAATGGTACTGATGTTGCAGCCAAAGGTGGAACTTCTACCATTGATAGTGAGTCAGCTGCTGCCTTAGGTATTCCAAGAAGTGCAACACCAAATCATTGGAATATTACTTATTCTCCAGATTACTCTATCGCCTTATGGTTTGGATATGATAAATTAACAGATGGTTACCTAACAAGTGGAACTGGTTATAACCCAAGACGTCAAATTATGGCTGCTGTAGCCAAAAGAATTTATAAAACTGGTTCTCGTTTTGAACAACCAAGTGGTGTTGTATCCGCAACCATTGAATTAGGCACTTATCCATTACAACTTGCTAGTGAATATACTCCAAGTAATTTAAAATCTACGGAATTATTCAAAGCTGGATATGAACCAACAGAAGTATCTACAAGATTTAGCAAGTTAGAAAACCCAATAAATGGTAAATCCACTTACGATGGTTCAACAATTCACCTTTCTTGGGACGCTATTAAAACTCCTGATGCTATTGATCCAAATTACTTATCTGATTATTATAATGGTTACTTCAGTGATTATTACAGTGAATATGCCCAACAGTTCTACAATAACAGAATATCATATAACAACTCTTATATTGGTACAATTGGCTACCAAGTATATTTACAAGATTCTAGTGGTAGCTTAATCAGTTTAGGATATACAACGAATACGAATTTTACGTATTCAGCTTCACCAGGAACAAGTTACACTTTTATTATTAAATCTGCTTATAGTATTTTCAAAGATAATATGAGTTCTGGTTTAACTATTAATGTCCAAACCAATATAGATAGTAATGTTGGAGATATGGTAAAACCTCCAAATACAGGAAGTGATAATACTCCTACTCCAGATGATGATAAAACCGAAGAGCCAACTACTGATACTGGCCTAGAATAGATGCTTAATCAAGCATCTTTTTCATTTAAAAACAAACTACATTTTCATAGTTTGTTTTAATTTTTTAATAACTTTTTTCTCTATTCTTGAAATATAACTTTGTGAAATACCTAATTTCTCTGCTACTTCTTTTTGAGTATATTCTAAAGTATTATTAAGTCCATAACGAAGTGTCATAATCTCTTTTTCTCGGTCATTTAAAGAATTAATTTCTTTTTTTAGTATTTCCTTATCCAAAGCCTTTTCATATTCATTAGGAACATAATCTATTTCGGTGCCTAAAATATCTTCTAAATGTAACTCATTACCCTCTGCATCATAATTAAGAGCATCCTCAAAACTTATTTCCCCTCTTCTTTTCTTATTCTTTCTTAAAAACATAAGTATCTCATTAGAAATACAACGAGATGCATAAGTAGCAAGCTTAATATTTTTATCTAACTTATAAGTATTAATACCCTTAATAAGGCCAATAGATCCAATACTAACCAAATCTTCCACATCATATCCAGTATTTTCATACTTTTTAGCTAAGAAAACAACTAATCGTAAATTATGTTCAATAAGCTTATTTTTAGCATCCTGATCCCCTTTACTAGCTTTAATAATATAGTCTCGTTCTAAAGCTTCATCTAAAGGTGGTGGTAACTTATCTGTCTTTCCTACAAAAAAACATTCATTATATTTTTCTTTTAACCATATAAGTATTTTATTAATCATATATCCTCCCTTATTTTATAATTTAATAAACAGTCTACACCATTTAATTTGAAATTTTTCTCACTTAATCCAATTAAATAATTAGTAAGCAACTTATCATTTACAACAATATATTTCGGTTTAATACAAGGAAGTAATCCATGATAATTTAAAGCCGAATATGGTACATACATAGGACTACGAATATTTATACAACCCTTTAATTTCTTCTTATTTACCAAAATAATTGGCTTATTCGTAACAGGATCACAAAGTTTATTGCCTGTATCCAAAAAACCTGTCATTACATAGTTTTCTCTATCAAAATATATTTCTACTTTATAATAATAATTTTTAATCTCTCGTAACGCTTTTATACTAAAAACAAATACATACAGAATAAAAGGCGCTATAGCTAATACTATTGCATAACTAATTTGAAACTCTACATTCAAATAATAAATAAACCCCCCTAAAATAACACTTAACATATATAAATACACTACATTATAAAATGTATACTTCATATTTTTATAACCAAAAGCAATAATAACCATAATAACACCTAAAAATACTTTTAAAATAGTTAACCCCAAACTTGGTATCGGAATAAATAAACTAAGCAAAGTAACCTCACCAAACAAACTAGCTAATACTAAACGTCTTATAAGTGAAAATCTTTTTAAAGCTACATTAATAGTTAAAAGTAAGAAAAAATCAAACAAGAAATTTACTACTACTAAAACATCGATATATACTGTCATTCTATTCACCATCAAAATTATACATTAAAAACTTTAAAAAAAATGTCAAACCAAAGATACACCTTTCATATTTTTAAACATTAAGTGCTACTTCCTTTAATTATCACTTTGTAAAAGGTAAAATATAACTAACAAATATAAAATAGAGGTTAAGCTATGATATACTTTCAATTAAGAAGGTTTGGAAAATGAATAGATTAAAAGAATTACGTGAAGACAGAGATTTATTTCAAAAAGATATTGCCAAACTAATTCATATTGATCAATCCAATTATAGTAAATATGAATTAGAAAAAATTAATATTCCTATTGAAACATTACATCTCTTAGCAGACTTTTATAATACATCGATAGACTATATTCTTTATAGAACCGATGTTAGAAAAGCTTATCCCAAAAGCATTGTAAATGAAAAAACAGCTCAAATGAATTAAGCTGTTTTTTACATATCAAATAAACTTAACTGACTAGTTTCTGGTAAATTACCAAATACTCCTAAACTTCTAAGTTTATCAATAGTCGTTCCATTTACATGGCCACGCAAGCCAAAATCTTCAATACTATAAAAAGGTTTTATATTTCTCTCTTCAATAATTTTGCTTGCCACACTATCTCCTAACCCATCAAGAGTTCTAAATGGACAAATTAAAGTTACCCCATCATCATCTAAAATAAAGTTTTTACCATCACTTGCCTCAATATCAATATTTCCAAATTTAAAGCCACGAGCGGTAGCTTCCAAACTAAGCTTTAATGTTTCTAAAACACTTGTCTCTTTATTTGTAGCATTATATCCTTTATTAATAATTTCATTCATCCTTGCCCTTATAGCATCATACCCTTTAACCATTGTTTCAAGCTCAAAATCATCAAATCTAGTTGAGAAGTATGTTGCATAATAAACACCCGGCATATGAACTTTAAAGTAAGCTATTCGAAAGGCACTCATAACATAAGCAGCAGCATGGGCTTTTGGAAACATGTATTTAATTTTTTCACAAGAATTAATATACCAATCAGCAATACCGGCCTCTTGCATTTCACTCTTAAATTTTGCCCATCCTTCTGGATCTTTACTAGCTTTTCCTTTACGAACAAATTCCATTATTTTAAAAGCTTTGATTGGAGCCATACCATTATACATTAAATAAACCATGATATCATCACGACAACCAATAACATCACTAAAAGGAACAATATTATTACGAATTAATTCTTGAGCATTACCAAGCCATACATCGGTTCCATGAGAAAGCCCTGATATTTTAATTAATTCTGCAAATGTTTTTGGTTTAGTATCCCGAAGCATTCCAATGGTAAATGGTGTTCCAAACTCTGGTACACCAAGCGTTCCTGTTTCATTCATAATAGCATCGGCCGTAACTCCTAAAGGCTCAGGAGACAAGAAAATGCCCATTGTTTCTTTATCATCCATTGGCACAGTTGTAACATCAATACCCGTTAAATCTTGAATCATTCGAAGTTGGGTTGGATCAGTATGACCCAAAATATCCAACTTTAATACATCTTCATCAATCGCATGGTAATCAAAGTGTGTTGTTCTCCAGGCAGCATCAATGTCTTCGGCTGGATACTGAAATGGTGTAAAATCAAAGACATCCATATATCCTGGAATAACAACAATTCCTCCCGGATGTTGTCCAGTTGTTCTTTTGACTCCAGTACATCCCTTAGCAAGCCGCTCAATTTCCGCATTATTAAGAACAATTCCTTTTTGTTCAGCATAACCTCTTACAAAACCAAAAGCTGTTTTCTCAGCAACAGTACCAATTGTTCCAGCTCGGTAAACATTATCGACACCAAACAATACTTTCGTATAATCATGAGCTGCTGCTTGGTTTAAATCCGAGAAATTGAGGTCGATATCTGGTACTTTATCGGCGTTAAATCCGAGGAATGTAGCAAATGGCATGTCTTGACCATCTTTAGTCATTAAAGTACCACACTTTGGACAAGCTTTATCCGGTAAATCAAATCCACTTTTATAAATACTTCCTAAAGGCACCCCATCATCACTCAGAAAACTACTATACTTACAATTTTTACAACGATAATGTGGAGGTAGAGCATTAACCTCAGTAATACCCATCATAGTAGCAACAAAACTAGAGCCAACCGAACCACGAGACCCTACTAAGAATCCATCATCATTACTTTTTTTAACCAGTTTTTGAGCAATCAAATAAATAACGTCAAATCCTCCACCAATAATACCACCTAAAGACTTCTTAACTTTCTTATCGATATCACCTAGAGGATCTGTCTCTTTTAAAGCTTTCAATTCAGCATCTATTGCTCCCTTTTCTTCTGTACTCGCATTCTTTAACTTTTCTTCTAATTCTTTTATAGTTTCATCATGTTCTTTTTGAAGTTTTAACACTAGCTCTTCCTTAACTACTCTACTCACTTCATCAAAACCTTTTAAAATCGTTTCATGTAATTCTTGAAAAGCCTTATTAGTAAGCTCATCTCCTTCTAAATGTTCTTCTCTTTCCAGCCTACTTTTAATACTATCTAATACCGCATCTCCATACAATTCTTTAGAAATACGTTCTTCAATATTTAAAGGTAATGGGTCCCCATACCAATCGGCCGCTTTCTTATAAACCATATCGGTAACTGTTTCTACTGAATTTTCAATTCTTGGAGAAAAAGGAACTCCCCCTGTTTGAATAATAACTTCTACTTCTTCAATCATATCGGCTATTTTATTAGGATTTGTAACTACAATTTCATAAGCTAAATCTGAACCTAAGAAAGCAAACTCTTCTAACATTTCATTAGTCGTTCTAACATGCATATCCGGTTGTTCTATTCCTCTTTTATTTAAAGGATGAAGTTTACCATTCGATTTTTGGGCAATAATAATATCACGATAAATCTTATCTTTTGGTGTTAAATAATGAGCATCACTAGTCGCTACCACCATTTTTCCAGCATCCCGTGCTACCCGAATAATTTTCTTTAAATGCTCTTCTAAATCATGCATCGTATGAAAACCACTAGATTCCATTTGTAACAAATGCTTAAAAGCACTAATTGGTTGAACCTCAATATAATCATAAAACTGCATCAAATTAGATAACTCTTCATCATCTTTCGTCTTAGCTTCCTCAAATATTTCCCCATTAATACAACCACTTCCAATTAAAAGACCCTCTCTAAGTTTCTTTAATTCTCCTCTTGGTAACTTAGGTTCACTATTTCGGAATAAATAAGTTGTATTGGCATAACTAATAATTTTAAATAAATTCTTTAATCCCACTTTATTTTGAACTAAACAACATAAATGAAAGGGATAAGAGAACTTAATAAGCTCACCTACATCTACGGAATTAAATAATTTCGTAGTCGTCTCAATATTTCTCGAATCTAACTCTTCACACATTTTATGAAAAGCTAAAGCCGTCCCCTCAGCATCATAATCGGCTCTATGATGAGCATCTTCATCCCATTCAATTTTATATCTTCGAACTAAAGTAGTTAATTTATGATTGGGCCATTCAGGGTGAAGCATACGAGCCATACTCATGGTATCTAAGACCGTATTAGTAAACTCTCCTAAACCATATTTATTACAAGCTGCACTAATAAAACCAATATCAAATTTGGCATTATGCGCTACCATTGGCAGATCCCCTACCCAATCTAAGAACTTTTTCGTAACTACTTCTTCACTTTCATGCCCTGCAACCATATCATCCGTAATACAAGTTAAATCAATAATTTTTTGAGGTAATGGTCTTTTAGGATCAATAAACTCATCAAACCGATCCGTAATCTCTCCATCCTTAATTTTAACAGCCCCTATTTCAATCATTTGATCCGATCCAACATAAAAACCTGTAGTCTCTGTATCAAATACCACATATTCTTGATGTAATAAATCATATTCTTTTAAATTATAAATAAAATCAATATCATCATTTACGACATTTAATTCAGCCCCATATAAAACTTTAAATCTATCACTACCTGTTTTTCCTTTATTGGCATCACATACAGCATGAAATAAATCTGGGTAAGACTGCACTGCATTATGATCCGTTACGGCAACAGCTTTATGTCCTAACTTTAAAGCATGTTTTACTAAAGCTTTCGCCTCAATTACCCCATCCATTGTACTCATCATGGTATGAGCATGTAATTCCACTCTTTTTACTTCGGCTGTATCTTTAATTTCTTCTCCCTTAGCATCAATAATCTCTACATTCCATAATTGCAAAACCATTTCATGCGAATAATTATCAAACTCGACATTTCCCGAAAAACGAAACCATTTACCTTTCTTAACAGCCCCTCTAATACCATTTTTAATCAAAGCAAATTCTTTCTTATTTTTCTTAAATACTTTAGCTAAAATACTACTCGTATCATCACTAATTTTTAAAGTCATAATATTAATTGTATCTTTCTCTAATAAATCTTCCCCAAATACATAGCCTTCTATAATTACATTTTCCTCGGCTCCTAAAATATTTTCTAATTTCGTTACTTCTCCATCGACATGACTACCCAGAATAATATTAGGATCCTCATTTTGAGCAATAATAATTTCTCTATTTTCTATTTTCTCAACATTTCGAACACTTAAAGCTAAACACTTAGAATAGGAATCAAAATCAACATTACCATTTAACCGAAACCATTCATCTTCTTTAAAAACATCCCGTATTTTTAAATATTCCTCTTTATCTTTTTGAAATATTTTAGCAATCATGCTTTTGGAGTTATCATTAATATTAAGCGTAATGATATTAATATTTTCTCTTTCTAGTAACGAAACAGATTCAATATAACCTTCTACTGTCATATTTCTACCCACATTATTAATAGAACTAATCATCACTGGTTCTTTCGTAATCGATTTACCAATAATAATATTTCCTGGTACAAACTCTCTTACAACTTCATGATAAGCGATAGGCGCTTGCACACTTTCTAACTCTAAAGCTACATTCTTACGTAATTCTTCATTCAATTTAGTCGTAATAAAATAATCCCTAAATCCATAATCAGTGAGCACCTTCCGAATATTTGCTTCTTCTTTTTTAACTTGTTCTTCTTCAGCTGGACTCATAACCTCAAAGATAATTATATCATCATCTATTACTGGTACACATTCCACTAAACTAATTAAAGATGGTTTTTTAACTGTAAGTCTTTTGACAATTTCACTTACATAATCTAGGCAATCTTGATCTTTAATTTCATCATAAGTAATATAAACATTACACTTATATTCCCCGTTTATATTATTAAGACTAGCATCTTTTAAAGCATCTATATCCGTAATAGGTAAAACTTTTTTACTATGAAGATAAACGTTAAAAACCTCTTCTTTTTTGTTTAAAATAACTTTATCAATCGTCATTTCTTCTAAATCTTTATTTATAGACGTAAAATTAATACTTTTAAAAAACGCTTTTATATCATGCATTTGTACTACTACCTACTTTCTGTAATCCATTTATCGTAATTTGATAACTATCAAATCTTTTGGTAACTAATCCTTGTATAGATATTATATCACCATTTCGAATATTTTTAAGCATTGAATAACCACTCGGAAACATAACAAACTCCGCATTACCTGTCTCATCGCTAGCGGTAATAAAAGCCATATTATCTCCTTTTTTAGTTTTTATAGTCTTAATTTTTTCTACTAAAACTACTACTTGTACTCGTTTATCAAAATAAGCTTTGATCTGCTCTAGTTTCATAATATTTTTATCTTGATATTTACTAGCTGGATGATTGGTTACATAAAAGCCATAAGAACTTAATTCTTTTTCTCTTAACACATCCTCAGGATATTCTTTGTATTCTTCTAATGATGGTGCCATAACTAAAGAAGCATCAATCTCACTAACTAAAGTAGCATAATTTATCGCGGCATCCAAATTCATAATCATAGTCTGTTTCGTAAGGCCAAAACTATCTAAGGCACCGGCTAGAATTAAAGCCATAATCGTTTTTTTGTTATTGGCATGTCCATAAATACGTGCTACAAAATCAAGATAATCCTTAAAAACTCCCTTATTAGCTCTTTCATCTAATATTGCCTTAGAAGCAGTTGTACCTAAACTCTTAATACTACCAAGTGGCAACATTAAAGCATTTCCCATAGCTTTATAACTATCCATCGCTTCATTAATATCTGGTTTTAATATTTTAATACCTTTTTTTCTTGCTTCATCAATATATTCTTTCGTTTTAATTTCACTACCCAAACTCATATTAAGTAAATTCGTAATAAAATACAAAGGATATTTTACTTTTAAATAAGCCATCTGATATCCAATTAAAGCATAACTAACCGAATGAGCTTTATTAAATCCATAATTAGCAAACCTAAGTATCAAATCATATATTTCCCTAGCTACTTCTTCTTGATATCCTCTTTTTTTCGCATTACTAATAAAATGTTCTTTATCCTCTAAAATAACACTTTCTTTTTTCTTAGACATAGCTCGTCTAATATTATCGGCCTCAGCATAAGAATAACCACCCACTAACACAAGTATTTGCATAACTTGTTCTTGATAGACAATTACACCATAAGTTTCTTTTAAAATTGGTTCCAAATCAGGAGTCAAATAAGTAACTTTCTCTTGTCCATGTTTTCTTCTAACAAACATATCAATATTATTCATAGGCCCTGGACGAAATAAAGCTACACTAGCTACTAAATCAGAAAAACTAGTTGGTTTTAATTTCTTCATTAAGTTTTTCATTCCACTACTTTCGTATTGGAATATTCCCTCGGTATCCGCCTTAGCAAAAAGTTCATATACCCCTAATTCATCCAAGGGAATTTTATTTAAGTCTAATCTATTCCCTGTATTTTCATAAATCAAATCTAACACATTGGCAATAATCGTTAAATTTCGTAAAGCTAAAAAATCCATCTTTAAGAGTCCTAAAGGCTCTAAATATTCCATGGTAACACCCGTCATAAAAGCATCCCCATTTACCGTTAGAGGAATAACATCATCTAAAGAGGTACTTGCAATAACTACTCCGGCAGCATGCGTAGAAACATGTCTTTTAAGCCCCTCTAATTTCAAAGCTTCCTTATAAATTTTAGCAAGTTCCTGAAATTGTTGCAAAAAATTTTCTACTTCCTTTTTTAAAGCATTTTCTTTTAACGAAACTTTAGCATCAATCATACCCACAAACTTATCGAGTAATGATGTATCCACATTAAATATTCTTCCAACATCTCTTAAAACTTGTTTGCTTGCTAAAGACCCAAATGTCATAATGGGTGCTACATTTTTAATACCATATCTATTTCTCACATAATCAATTACTTCTCCTCTTTTGGTATACTCAAAATCAATATCAATATCGGGCATACTAATACGCTCCGGATTTAAGAAACGTTCAAAAAGCAGATTATACTTCATGGGATCTACATTGGTAATACCAATCGCATAACTAACTAAACTTCCCGCTGCACTACCTCTACCTGGACCTACTAAAATATTATTTTTTTTCGCATACAAAACATAATCATAAACAATTAAAAAATAATCTACAAACCCCATTTTCCGAATTACAGACAATTCATAATCGAGTCTTTTTTGGTATTCTAAAGGAATCACTCCATTTAATCTCTTCTGAAGTCCCTTAATAGCTAAAGTAGTTAGATAATTGGTTGAATCTACATCTTTTTTATAAACAGGAATATAATAGCCTTTTTTATTAATATGTAAATCAATATCTTGAATAAAACGTAGGGTCGATTCTCTATCCTCTTCCTTAACATTCAAATTCAAATAATAATTATCATAAATACTCGTAACTTCACTTACCAAACACCCTTTATCTATCGCTTCTAAGCAAACCAAATCATAAGTATCTTCTTTTTCTAAAACTCTAGCTTCCCTCACATAAACACACTTATCACTCATAAGCATAGCCTCAATTTTTTCGGTATCATTTTGATAAGCTAAATAAGCATCCGGATACTTTTCATATAATGAATAACTAGCATATGGTAAAACTATTTTAATATCTTGCAAATACGCACCTATTGTATCCCAGGAAAGTTCTTTAGTCTCTTTTAAAGTATGAATTTTAAGTAGATTTTTATATCCTAAATCACTCTTGGGATATAAAAGTATTTCATAATTATCTATATATAATTTAAGCCCAATAATTGGTTTTAAATTATTAGCACTCATCTTATTAAAAAATTCCATAACCCCATATAAATTATCATCACATATCGCACAACTAGGTATATTATGTTTTTTTAAGAAAGAAATTAAGGCATCTATTTTAATTGTACTTTTAAGTAAGCTATATTCCGTAACTATTTTTAATGGTACAAACATAATATCACCCCACTATAAATATTATATCAAATAATGCGTTTTAGAAAAAGAGTTTATTCTCTTTAAATACTACTTTTTAACAAATTATTATAACAAAAAAATAGAAGAATATGCTTTCTATTCCTCTATTTAAATAAGATTATCGCCCCTTTGGCTTATTAAATAAATTCCCCATTTTTATTTGATTATGAATTAAAGAATATAACTCCTGATATAATTCATCCGTTGCTAAATTATGTAGTGAATTATATTTGATTTTACTAATTAATTCGGGATAATCTCGGAAAATATTATCAATTAATAAATATATATCATCTTTGGTTAAGGCATCTTTTCTATTACTATTTAACTCGGTAACGAAAGAATCTAAAAATTCATGAAAACCAATATTAAATTTATCTTCAACATCGAATTTTTTTACTTCTTCATTTTCTTTCGTATTACTATTTAAAGATTCTTTTAATTCCTGATAAAAATAACTAATTACATGAGCATTATTACTTTCTTTATTTCTTAATTCTTCTTGTAATTTAGTATATAAAGTTGGATTTTCCCGAACTATTTTATCAATTAAATCATAAATTTGATAAACACTAAATTCAATATGTTCTTCCTTTAATTTACTTACTAAAGAACGAATAAAAGAAGAATAATTTAAAATAAAATCATAATTTCGAACAAAATACTCGAAAGCTTTAATATTTGGCTTTACCGTAACATTTTCAAATACTTCGGGATCTGCTAGTGGTCCAATTGGATTAGAACCCATTCTAGATAATTCTACTTGAATATCAATACCATATCTAAGCCTTAAAAATTCGTTAATATAACTATAAGGATCTTCTGACTCAATAATATCATAAGCATTACCAGATCGAAAAATTCTTGATGAAACATAATTTTCAATTACTTTCTTTTCATAATCAATATTATATAACTTTAATAACCAATCCTCTTTTACCGGACGTTGATACATTTTACCCATAACACTATGATAATTAAAATAAGCAATAATTTCTTCTTCCTTCTTAGCATTTAACTCTTCCATAAAATTAAGCATAGCTAAATTCTCAGCTTCAAAAGTAAAATGTTCTAAATTACGACATGGTGTATTTACTGGACCCGGAATATCTTTTCTTGTATTAGCATAAGCTAGATGATTATATACAGGGCCATCTGCTTCAAGTAAAGTTTTGATCGCTGGATTATAAGGAACATTTTGACTTAAATCAATGCCACTAGCATTCGCACTCCAAGCAGCCATTACCCCTACTGGATAGTTATTTTTCTGTACAATATTTAAAACACTCTCCTTTATTTTTGGATAATCTTTTAAATATTCCTCTAAATTTACATTATCAAATAATGCTTGATAGCTCTTCTTTTCTAGCATAGCTGTTTCTGGTAATTCGCCATTTCTTACTTTCGCCGGTATCGTAGCATCAGCCCGGTAACTTGCCCAATAAGTTTTCGCTTCTAATATTTTTTCTTCTTCGGTTGTATTATCCCCTAAATATAAGTCTTGCATCGAAGTGGTAATTAAATAGCCCTCAGGATTTACAATTGGAATGAAATCAAGTGTATATTCATCTTTTTTAAACTCAGCATCTTTAGCCATGTCTTCCATTAAACGAACAACAAAAATAGTTGTAATAATCTCTGCTGCATGATAAGAACCACTTATTACAATGTGTTTTGGTCCATTTCCCATTGTATAATGCTGAATTGGTAATCCATATTCCGTATATCCCAAAGGACGTTCTTTTTTAATCTCATTAATACTTTCATTATCATGCATTAGTTTCTCTATTCTATCATTTACATCTTGATAATTCATATACTGAAATTTTGCCATAACTTATCCCTCCTTATTAAAAAACTTAAATTATAATAATTTAAGCTCTAGATGAATATTTACCATCTTTAGTAGAAACAATAATCTTTTCTCCTGTATTAATAAATAAAGGAACTTTAACAACATAACCTGTCTCAATAGTAGCATCTTTTTGGGCATTATTAGTCGTATTACCCTTAACAGCAGGTTCTGTTTCAATAACTTCATATTCCACTTTTTCTGGTAAACTAATACCTAATATTTCTCCTTCATAGTAATCAACTGTTATTTCCATATTTTCTTTAATGAATTTAACTTGATCCCCTAGTACTTTCGTAGAAATTTCTACTTGTTCATAAGTATCATTATTCATAAATACATAATTATCTCCAGCTGCATATAAATATTGCATAGGCATTCTATCTATATGAGCTTTTTGGATTTTAATATTAGTATTATAAGTATCTTCTGTAATAGAACCAGTTCTTAAATTACGAAGTTTCATTCTAACAAAAGCTGAACCTTTTCCTGGTTTTACATGTTGAAACTCAACAATTTGATATAAATTATTATCCATGATAATAGTCATACCATTTTTTATATCATTAATATTAATGTTCATCCCTCATCACTCCTCACTTTTTGTAAATATTCCAAATCTCTTTTTCTTTCTTCTGGCCATCGAATGACTAGAAGTTTGATTCACGGCTACTTTATTTTCACATCTTCCATAAAGTGCTCGAACCATTGGATAATTTCTTACCACTGGTTTTTTTAATACATATTTTTTATGTCTCATAAATATATCCCCAAACTACTTAATTGTCTTACTTCTTTTCTCTTACTACTTGATGTTTACGACAATTTTTACAATACTTCTTCATTTCTAAACGATCAGGAGTATTTCTCTTATTTTTACTAGTACATCTTAGTTCCTCACCACATACTGTACATCTTAAAGTAACATAATTTCTATTTTCATTTTTAGCCATAAAAAGCACCTCCTTTTATAAACGCTAGTAGTATTATACCATTAAAACCTCAACTTGAAAAGAGAAAATCGTTGATACTTCTAGCAATTAACCGGTTTACAGGGCTTCGATACTTACTATTACTATTTAAATTACTAGTATTAGGACTAATAACGACTATAGAATACTTAGGATTATCATAAGGAGCATACATTAAAAACGTATTACTAAGAACAAAAGATTCTAAATTACCATCTAAATCATTATCAATATAAGATTCACTAGTACCTGTTTTACCAGCTGCTGGAATACTAGTATTAATATACCAATAACCCGTACCACTTTTCATAACACTACGAAAACCATCCTGAATTCTTTTTATATATTTATCTTCTAATTCTACTTGATTTAATACTTCATTTGTATGCTCTAAAAGTATTTCATCACCATTTATTACACTATGCATTAAACTAAGCGTTCTTCTTGTTCCACTACTAGCTATCGTATTAATATATTGTAATAACTCTACCGGTGTATATAAATCATATTGCCCAATAGCTAAATTCATAAGTAAATCCGGTGCTACTGTTTCGCCCTTAAGTCCCGAACTTTCATTAGGTAAATCAATACCCGTTTTAGCCCCTAAGCCAAACTCTGCAAAAGTATTTCGATAAAGATTAAAATGTTCCATGCTTGCTTCTGCTTCCATATTATATGTATAGTTATATCCCATAATTCCTAAAGCAATAATAAACTGATAATAATTAGAACTTAAAGCTAAAGCTTCAACATCATTTAATCTACCTAATCTTTTATAAGAACATTTAGCAGGCATGCTTTTAAGTTTTACACACCCATCGGTAATACTTGTTCCAATATCAATAATACCATTTTTATAACCTACAGCCATTGAGGCCCCTTTAACAGCACTACCAACCGTATAAGCATTCTTAATTACATTAATACTTACATCTTGAAAAGAGCTATCTTTCCCATTAGTAATTAAACGAATGCCTGCTATAGCTTTAATAGAACCAGTAAGTGGATCACTTATTAAAGCATAAGATTCTTTATAAAATTCTGTATTGGCTGTTTTTTTAGCTTTTAATATTTCTTCTTTAATAATTTCTTCTACTTGCATCTGAATATTAATATCAATTTCTAGTACTAAATCAGCTCCTCTTTTAGCTTCTTTAACTAACTCTAAACTATTATTACTTCCTACTTTATATATAGCTTTCTTTCCTTTTAAATATTCCTCATAATATTCTTCTAAACCACTAATTCCCACTTTATCCGTTAAACTATACCCACGATCTAATAAGTAATCTTTCTCAGCTGGAAGTGAATTACTAATTTCTCCAAATATTGTTTTTAAAGTATCCCCATAATTATAAACTCTCTTCCATTCCATTTCGCCAAATATTCCTAAAAAGTTTCTTTCTAAAACACTAGCATATATTTCTTCACTAGCATTTTCTATCAAACATTTATTATCATAACTATACCCTTCATTCATCAAAAAATAAAAATAAGAACTATATTTTTCTAAATCACTCATACTATTAATCATATCATCCGTAATCCTATTCATTTTCATTTCGGATAAATCTTGACTAGTAAGTTTCCTTTCACTATAAAGTTGATACTCTTCTTCTGTTATTAAACTATCGACTTTACTACTATTAATAATGCTATAAAACTTTTTTAACCTATCTATATCATACATATACTCATAATTCGTTATTTTAACTAGTTCTTCGGCTACAAACAATTCATCTTTTAAAGTAACTCCTGATGGTTTATGATAATAAATGGTATTAACACCTATATTATCTACCAAAATATTACCATTAACATCTAATATTCTTCCCCTAGGAGCTGAAGAGCCACTTACATAAACTTCATTAATAGCTCTAGCTTCATTTAAATAAAAATCTCTATTTTGATAAGCTAAACTATAAACCCGATATAGAAATATACCAAAAATACTAGCAATAAACATAAGGATAACAATTATTCTTTTAGGCATTAATATCACCATTATTAGTATTTAAAAATTAGTTTTTTTCATACAATATATTAGGTGATAGTATGTATAATTTAATAAAAGCTTATATGGGAAGAATGACAATAAATGATGTAAATAATTTTGCTATAAGTAAAAATATTCATTTAAGTCCCGAAGAACTAAACTTTGTTTATGATTTTATCTCTAAAAACTGGGAACAAATCGTAAGAAATCCTAAACTACTAAACTTAGATCGTTTCAAAGATCGTTTTAGTCCCGAAAACTTTGAAAAAGTAAAAAAATTATTCCTAGAATATAGTGCTCGCTATTCTTCATTCATCTAAAAATGATAAACCATCATCCGTTTATCATTTTTATTTTATGAAACAAGTCGAAAAGGGTCATCAGTTGTTCCTGAACCAGTTATTTGAACATCACTACGTAAATTAATGACTGGTCGAACACTCACATTTTTGTTATTCACACCGTTATTATATTCAATATCTCCAGCCCAACTCACAATGAACATGTCAGCCCATGCTGCATAAAAACCATATGGTGACATAGTCCAATACCCATTCTCGGTACAAAGATAATTGCTCTGGTTACCACTACTACTACTATTCCAGTTTGGTATTCCAGCAAACATGGCTTCATCTGCACTGATTAAGCCAATTGGATATGTTAAGGCTTTATTTCCAGTGCTACTATCTAGTGTCGTATAGATATCTGTATCTTCACAACTTAAACTTGGACTACTATTATTTATTCTTGTCCTAGGCTGATAATAAGTAGTTACTATTCCTATTCCAGTTCCACTACTTAACCTTCTATCTCCACAAAATCCTGCATTTCCATCAATATACTTTACTTCATCTTGTAAAGTACTACTATACCATGTATCTAAAACTCCTTTTATTGTACTAGAATTAATATTAGCATGAATTCCTACATAATCACTAGCATTTATATCACCATACATATATCCAAGATAAGCATTATTATTATACGAATTATTAAAAGCACTCTTCCCTATGGTGTCATCACTTGTTGAGCTATAATTAGAGCCTGAATATATCATCCTTATACTGCCATCTCCATTAATCCGGATAATTCTCCAATAAAACTCAGAAAAGTATACCCAGTTATTTACTGCATCTGAATCGCCTATATAATAATAAGTGATTCCTCTTCCATCATTTGTCCAATCAGTCGTTTGACCTGTTGGAGGATTAGCACTCGCTAAGATTACATCACCAGCTCTATACCCTACTGTTATTTCATTACTATCACTCGCTTCATTCCCTGCCGCATCTTCTACTCGGACTGTTATATTATGTACACTATCTTTTTCTAAATTATCAAAAGTATAACTATTTTCTTCTAGTCTTATTTCTTCTTCATTATCTAACTTATAGTAATAGTAATATATTCCTATATTATCGGTTGCATTAGCTACTACTGTAATACTATTATCTGTACCATTTGTTAATATGGAAAGTGTTGGTTTCTCACTATCCGGTATTAAATCAAAATAAACACTACATTTTGTTCCTTTTCGATTTAAATTATAAAAACCTAATAATCCATTTTCATATGTAAAAGCTGCATCTTCTATTTTTCCATCATTTACTTCACAAAAAGATTGTTCCTCATTTAATGAATATCCAAATTTAGGTGCTATGTCTGTTTGTCCAGATGGCATTGCTCCATCTTGATTTAAATACATAGCAACTATATTTAAATCAGATGGTGAAAAATTAATAGTACCTTGTATTAAAGGCATACTCTCTGTAACTCGGTATTTAGCTTTTGATGTCGTAACAATTAAAGTAACCATAAGTACTACTACACAGACAATACCACATAAAAGATATATTCTACTCTTATTAGAATGTAATGTCTCAAATTCTATTTCTTTATTTATCTTCAATTTTATAACCTACTTTCATAAAATTAAAGATTCTTAACTATTCTAATTATACAATTAATATACATGCCAGTCAAGAAAAACACGTTATTTTCGATATAAAATTTATTAGGTCATAAGAAATGAGAAAATGAATTTGGTGATGTTTATGTATAAAAAAAGATTAAAAGAATTAAGAGAGGAAAAAGAAGTAAAGCAAAAAGAATTAGCTAATTTACTAGGTATTAAAGAAAACACATATAGCGAATATGAGATAGAATATAAAATTATCCCTATCAAACATTTAAATACACTATGCAATTATTTTAATGTATCAATTGATTACATTTTTGATTTAACTAATTTTCGAAGTTATCCAAATTGTAATAATAAAATTAACAAAAATCTAATGAAAATACGATTAAAAGAATTAAGAAAAAAGCACCAACTTACACAAGTAAAATTAGCTAACACTATCAATGTAGCTCCTTCAACCATAAGCGACTATGAACGAGAAGAAAATGTTATTGCTACTCCTTTTCTCTATGATATATGCAAAAAGTATCATATTAGTGCCGATTACTTACTTGGAAAAATTAATTAGCTAAAATGATGTTAAGAATCTTTAATTTACATTTTAATTATACTATCTAAAATGTAAACAGTCAAGAAAAAACACGCTATTTTCGATATAAAATTTATTTGCCCATAAGAAATGAGAAAATAAATTTGGTGGTATTTATGTATACAAAACAATTAAAATTTATACGTGAAGAAAAAGAATTATCGCAAAAAGTACTAGCAAATATCCTGAATATTAAAGAAAATACATATAGTGAATACGAAACCGAATATAAAATTATTCCTATTAAACATCTTAACAAACTTTGCAATTATTTTAAATGCTCTTTGGATTATATTTTTGGCTTTACTAACAAACATAATTATAATCTAACTCAAAATAATATAAATTATCAACTACAGCATTTAAGATTAAAAGAATTACGTAAAAAATATAATTTAACTCAAAAAAAGCTAGCAAACATAATAAATGCTGCTGCCTCTACTATAAGCGATTACGAAACAAGAGATAAGTGCATTGCCACCCCATTCCTCTACACTATTTGTAAAAAATATAACATATCTGCTGACTATCTTTTAGGTAAAATAGAAAATCCTAAGTATTCAAAATAACACTTAGGATTATTTATTATTATTATAATTCATAAGACTTTCTACAATTTTATACACTTCTGTATTAGGATTAGCTTCTACATTTCCAATTTTACAACCATTACGAATATGCTCTTGCTCTAATCTTTTAGCATTTTTTATTGCTTCATTAACATTTGGAAAAATATCTGAAAATATATTGTAATTTTTAGTATATTTGCTACAGTACTGCTTTAAAGCATTATATACTTCTTTATTATCCATAAAAGAAGATGTAAAAACATAGTGAAGAAGTAACCACAATTCAAAGCAAGGAGCAGATGTAATAACTTTTATACCTATTTTACTAGCATATTTTCTAGCTTCTGCTATAGATTTATTTTTATTAGGATTAGTATCTGTATCAAATATAACATAAGCTATATCTCCTTGTGTTAAATCTACTCCTTTTATTTTTATAGCTTTTTCTAAAGATTTAACTAATTTAACAGGATCAGTATCATTCCCACTAGCAATAGCTATAGAAAAAGGCGAATATCTATTTTCAAAATTTTTAAAATATAAACTTTCCGTTTTATTATTTTTCCCTTCAACTGCTATAACAATCTTAATTTTAGCCTCTTTACTTATTCCTACTCTATCTTGACTAATTATTCTTCTTCGTTGTCCCATAAATTCCAATCATTTTTGATAAATGGCACTGCACCATATCTACCAAGCATATAACCTTTCTCTATATTCTCACTCTTACGTATAGAAAAATCATTTAATGAGTATAAAACACTTTCTCCATTCTCATCATTTTTCTCTGTAAACCATACTTGATCTCTTCTAAAAAAATTTAAATCAAGTAAATTAGTATCATGGGTATTAAAAATTAATTGTGCACCTCTAGGATTATATTCCAAAGAATTAAACATCTTTACAATATACTCTACTAAATAAGGATGTAAACTTTTATCTAATTCATCAATAATTAATACACCACATCCCTTTAAAGTAATAGAAAGAAAAGGAATCAAAACAAATATCATTTGTGTACCTAATGATTCTTCTTCAAAACTAAGCATATTATTTTGGCCTTTATGCTTAAAAAGAATTTGATAATCCTTAAAATTTAAATTAGTATCGATTAAGCTTTGTACCTTTTTAACTTCAGTAACATCAAAATCTTCAATATTAAAATCTGTCTGTTTTAAAAAATCTAAAGTAAACTCTTTTAAATTATTATCATTTTGCTTATAAGCATTAAAAGAAATAGGTTTCAAATCATTTAAATTAAAACATATACACATACCCGCTGTTAAAAAATCATAAGCTGGCTTCGTTTTACTATAGTTCCAATTTGTTGCTGTTGCTAAAAAAAATTTATTAGATGCCGTCATTTCTGCAATTTTTTTCAAAATTTTAGTATCTTTACGATCATAAGTATATCGATTATCAACACGATCAAATATCCTTGTTTCTCTGCCATTTGGATAATAGTACAAATATTCTTCATAAATTTTTTTAGCGTCCGCTTTAAAACCATAAACATAACGCAAATCATGATATAAAAATTTAATCTCAAATTCACTCGGATTTTCATTAGATTTTGAATCAAACTTAAAAGGTACAATAGGCAATTTAGCATTAATATCCGTAAAATTAGAATTTCTAATCATTAAACTGATTTCTAATAACGCCTTAAATAAATTTGACTTACCAGAAGCATTGGCACCATATACTACTGCTGATTTTAAAACTTTTTTATCATTTATCACAACATAATTATCATTTAAATTATTTTTAGCATTACCAATCATACTCATTGTTGTTTTATCTTTAAAAGACAAAAAATTTGTTATACTAAACTCTAAAATCATAATCAATTTCTCCCTTACCAATATTAGTATATGTTAAAATAAGAAAAAAATCAACAAAAATTAACATTTTAATTACAAATAACAGCTATTTATTACGCTTTTTGAAATTAAAATGTAAATAAAGTATTGTTGCTACTTTCCTCTACACAATCTGTAAAAAATATAACATTTCTGCTGACTACCTTTTGGGTAAAATAGATAATCCTAAATATTTAAAACAAAATTAATATTTAGGATTTTTATATTGCGGAAAATGTCGGAATTGAAGGGACGCTTTTCCTTGCTTTTTATAGCACTATACTTCATAATAGATGCTGTTATTCAGTTATTGGTAAACGCCTGCGCATCTTTACGAGTAGTATAAACTACTTGGATTTTATTCAGGGGGTTTTATGAAAGTACGGAGGAGTGTATTTGAGTGATATGACTTTATTGCTTATTATAATAATCTTACTCATCTCTAAAGATAGTAACGAAAAAAGACGCTAAGTAGCGCCCAAAAACAATAGTTTGCAGGTGCTATCCAAGCTGGATAACACTTACATATTTAATATAACATATTTTAAATAGATTAACAAGAACTTTTTACTTTTTTGTTAATCCTTTTTTAAAATGATACATAATCATTAATAGAAATGATACCAATATATATTATATAATATATCTCTGAAAGGAGATGTATTTTTATATTGCATAATAAATCATATGCATTAAAACTTGTTCAAGACAAAATTAATGGTTTAAATAATTATTCTTATTCTCAAATTGCCACTTTAACCGGATATAAAAAACTTCAAATTATAAGATTTTCAAATCAATTAAAAGAAAAAGATATTGATTCTATTTTAGTTCATGGGCTCACTAATAAGCCTTCTAATAATTCACCATCTAGCAAAGAAATTGAATTCATTAGGAAC
>DVJF01000077.1 GCA_018716965.1 Candidatus Caccenecus avistercoris
AAAAATAAGGAAAAAGCCAAAAATATTTTCCCTAATGCTTTAAAAGTTCTAAAAATGATAAAAATATTAAAATCAAAAAAAGACAAAGTAATAATTTTTTTTAAAAATTTCACTTTGTCAACAGTCTGAAATCATCTTTATCAAGGATGATTTTTTTATTTTATTATTAAATTGATTTTTTTTTACGATGCCTTTATAATATACTGCAATAACAGGTGGTGGGTATATGAAATATGATTTACACATTCATTCAACTGTATCTGATGGAAAAGTATCAAGAGATGAAATAATAAAAACAGCAATTGAAAAAGGACTAGAATGCATTTCTTTTACCGAACATAATTCTTTTGAACCAGTTTTATCACATGATAAAATTCATATTATTAATGGAATTGAATTTGATTCAATATTAAAAAGATCATTCCATCTTTTATGTTATTTTCCTAATTATGATAACAGCATTAGTTATCTCATAAAGAAATATAGAGATAACACTAATGATCGCAGTAACATGTTAATAAAGAAAATAAATGAAGTATTTAGTATTTCTCTTTCGCTTGAAGAACTTATGCTTTTTTTCAATAAACAATTTATAACGAAAAGGGATAGTAAGTAAAGACGATATAGGCGATGCTGATATTATTATTTTAGCAGTTGCTCATGAAAAATATTGTAATTGGACAACTGAGGACATAATAAACAAATTTAATTTAAAATCCAAATATAAAATTTTTATAGATATTAAATCTATCTATACGCAAAAAAATATGCCAGAAAATATTACATATTGGAATTTGTGATAATTATTTAAAATAAAAAGGTCTGTTTGCACCATTCTTGTATGCCAACTGCACAAAGAATTATAAATTTTTTGATCAATTAAATACACATTAAAAACCATGTATAGTTATTAGCTTATAAAATTTTGTAAAATGGTGTACAAGATAAGTTTAGCTACTACTTTTTATAACATTATAATTTTCTTAAAAACACAAAAAAGATGTTTTAAAGCCGCAAAAGCATATAATTATGGTATAATATTTTTATTAAGTGATGATTAATATAGAGTAGTTGCTACGATTAATTGATAGAGAACTTATGGTAGGTGAAAATAAGTAAAATGTAGTTAATGAATTACAATGTTATGAACTTAATCGGTAAATGTACCGTTATCACAAGAGAGCGCTTGATATTTAATCAAGAAAAAAGGTGGTACCGCGGATAAATTATTTCGTCCTTTAGAAATAATTTATTCGTGTTTTTAATTTAAATAAAGAAAGGAACAAATAAAAATGACAAAAGAAGAGAAAATTGAATTAATAATAAGAAGGGGTGTTCAAATTTTTAATGAGGATTCATTAAGAGAAAAACTTAATAGTGGAAAGAAATTAATAATAAAATTTGGAGCTGATCCATCAAGACCTGATTTACATTTAGGCCATACTGTAGCATTAAGACTCTTAAAAGATTTACAAGATCTTGGACATGAAATTGTATTTGTAATAGGAGATTTTACTGCAATGATAGGAGATCCATCAGGTCGAAGTAAAACAAGACCTGCTCTTACGTTTGATGAAACAAGAAAAAATGGTGAAACTTATTTTAAACAAGTTGCCAAAATACTGGATCCTAAAAAAATAAGAATAACCTATAATTCAGAATGGTTAGCAAAAATGACATTTGAAGATGTGGTTAAATTAACTGGTAAATATACAGTTGCAAGAATTTTAGAAAGAGATGATTTTGCTAATCGATTTAAAAACAATGTACCAATTGGTATTCATGAATTTTTGTATCCATTAATGCAAGGATATGATTCTGTAGCTTTAAATGCTGATGTTGAAATTGGTGGAACCGATCAGACTTTTAATTTGTTAGTTGGAAGAGAATTACAAAAAGATTATGGTCAGGAATCTCAAGATGTTATGGTTTTACCTTTATTGGTCGGTTTAGACGGAAAAGAAAAAATGAGTAAATCATTAGGGAATTATATTGGAATTGATGAACCCGCTAATGTTATGTATGAAAAGGCTATGAAAATTCCTGATTCTATATTATTTGAATATTTTAAATTAACTACAGATTTAGATTTATCAGAAGTTGAAAAATGGATAAAAGAGGATATTATTTTGGCACATAAAAAATATGCAGAAGAAATAATTAAGATGTACCATGGTGAAGAATTTATTAAAGAAGCTGAAGAAAGGTATAAAACAGTAGCAACAGGTGGTATTCCTGAGAATATAGAAGAAGTATGTATAGAAGAAAAAGAATTTTTAGATGGTATGCCATATCCAGATTTATTAACTAAATCAGGAATTGTTCCTTCAAAATCAGAAGCTAGAAGAATGATTGAACAAAATGGAATTAGTATCAATGGCAAAAAAGAAAATGATATTAATAAGAAATTTGAAATATCTGATTTTAAAGATGGCTTCTTAGTTATTCAAAAGGGGAAGAAACAATTTAAAAGGATAATAATAAAAGGAAATTAAAAAAGATTGCCTAAAAAATTAACATAGGCAATCTTTTTGTATTAGTTATTTATTTTGGTAACAGTGAATGATCCTGAATAGTTATCATTTGGTACTAATTCAAAATCTACGTTTGAAGTGTTGATAAAACGATAAGTAGCTCCAGCAGTACCATTAAATATTGCATTACCACTAATAGTTCCTGTATCACAGAAGTTTAGTCTATTATGAGTAGATGAGTGAGCAACTAAAACATCATTAGGATATAATTGATGTAATTCAATTCCTAAAGCATTAGGTTCGCAAGCATATTCAATATTTTTTCTGTTTCTTACATTAACCCACCAGTGAACTAAATATTGTCCATCTTGAGGGATTGTAAATTCACCAGTAGTGGGGTCATAAGTAATACCGTTACTTAAATTAGTGATCCCCAGTCTAATAGGATCTCCACTTGCTACATATAAATTGGACTCATCGTGTACCATAGCTGCTGCATTAAATGATGGCCCGCTTGGTCCCGTAGGACCCGTAGCCCCAGTTGGCCCAGTAGCACCCGTAGGCCCGGTTGCACCCATAGGACCAACAGCTCCAGTGGGTCCGGTAGCTCCGGTAGGACCAGTAGCTCCGGTAGGACCAGTTGCACCAGTAGGGCCAGTTGCACCAGTAGGACCGGTAGCTCCAGTAGGACCGGTAGCTCCAGTAGGGCCGGTAGCCCCAGTAGGACCGGTAGGTCCAGTACAACAAGGACCAGTTGGACCAGTTGGACCAGTGGCACCTCTAGGACCAGTTGGACCAGTAGGGCCGGTAGCACCTCTAGGTCCAGTAGGACCAGTAGGACCAACACATTTGAAACAACATTTTACAATTTCACAACAACAATTAGCGTCAGGATTTGTATAAATGGTTTCAGTGTTATTTTCTGCCATTTTTTTCCTCCTTTCAATAGTATGATATGAAGTTTTAAAAAGTTTGTATAAACGAATGTCTCTATTATATGATAAATTAAAAAAAATGTTCTTTTTCCTGGGTATTTTGTCTATATTTAAATAGGGGATGTATATGCGTTTAAGTGATTTACAAGCTAAAATGGTTGTTAATATAAAAGACGGAAAACATTTAGGAACAATTATAGATGCCGAAGTAAATGATGCGGGCCAAATACTTTATTTTACAGTTATGGTTCGCCATTTATTTAAGAGATTTTTTAAAAGTGAACCTGAAGTAAATATTACAATTAATCAAATTGTTAAAATTGGTACCGATGTTATCTTGGTAGAATTATAATTTTGTGGTATACTTGAAGAGGTGATTCTTTTGAACAAAAAAACATACATAATTGCAGTTTTAATTTTAATAATAGATCAAGTAAGTAAAAGTTTAATAGAAATATTTTTTAAATTAAATGAAAGTGTAATGGTAATTAAAGATTTTTTCTATATTACAGTTGTTCATAATACTGGCGGAGCTTGGAGTATTTTTAGTAACCATAGCTATCTTTTTATTATTGCAAGTATTGTAGCTATTGTCCTTCTTATTAAATTTATGTTTGGCTTTAAAAACAATTTACGGAACAGCATAGCATTTGCCTCACTTTTTGGAGGAATATTCTCGAATTTAGCAGATCGTCTATTTTTAGGTTATGTAAGAGACTTTTTAGATTTTAAAATTTTTGGTTATGATTATCCTATATTTAATATAGCCGATATTGCCATTGTAGTAGGGGTGATATTATTAATCATCGCGGTAATTAAAGGAGAAGATAAACGTGATAAAAGTAGTAAGTGATAAAGAAAATATTAGAATTGATAAATATTTGGCTAGTATTCTAGATTATTCTAGAGAATATATTGGTCGTTTGATTGATTCTAAATTAGTTTTAGTAAATGATAAAATAGTTAAAGCTAGTTACAAAGTTGCTTTACAAGATGAAATAGTTATTCATGATGAACAAATGAAAGTAGAAGATCATATTGAACCAGTTAAAATGGATTTAGATATTGTTTATGAAGATGAATATTTAATGGTAATTAATAAACCTAGTGGGTTAGTAGTTCATCCCGGGGCTGGAAACTACAATAATACTTTAGTAAATGGACTTATGTATTATACCAAACATTTAAGTGATGTTGGTGGGAGTACTAGACCAGGAATAGTTCATAGAATTGATAAAGATACCAGTGGCTTACTTTTAATTGCTAAAACGAATCAAATTCATGAAATTCTGGCTGATGATTTTAAAAATAAAAGAATTAAAAGAGAATATATTGCCTTACTTGATGGTGTATTTAAAAATGGTAGTGCAACCATTGATGCTCCAATTGGAAGGGATAAGCAAAATCGTGAGAGAATGGCTGTTGTCGAAGACGGTAAACATGCTATAACTCATATGAAAGTATTAAAAAGATATGATGGATATACTTTAGTTAGTTGTGTTCTAGAAACTGGACGTACTCACCAAATACGTGTTCATATGGCTTATATTGGCTATCCCATTCATAATGATCCCATATATTCCAAAAAAGAGGCGGATAGTTTTGGCCAATTCTTGCACTCTTATAAAATGAATTTTATCCATCCAATTACCAAAAAGGAAATGGAATTTATTTGTCCACTTCCTAATCATTTCGAAGATTTTTTAAAAGAATTAGAAGCATAAATAATGCAAAATAATTCCTAAAATAAAACTAGTGATTAAAAAATAAATAAGTGGAAATATTTTAACTTGATGAAATATTTCTTTTATTTTGAGATTTAAAATGAAAGAACTAATAAAAAGCATAAAACTAACAACAAAACTATAAATATAATCATTAAAATAAATATAGTAAAGTGGTAATATAATGAGAAAAATAAAATTTAGAATAATATAAAATAAATTATCATGATTAATATTTTCTAAATAAATAAAATAATAAACAACGATAAAAATTAACAATATAAATGTTAAGTAAAATATCAAACTCATAAGAACACCCTCTTTACTAAATATATGTTTTGTTATAAAATAAAAGTACAGGTGAGGTGAATATTATGCATTTTAATATATTAAATAAAAATGATGAAATAGTAATGTCTTTAGTTCATTATTTTATTACAGAAGAAAATTATACTCCTATAGTAGTAAAAGGAGTAAAAGATGAAATATGGTTAGAAAACTTAGATGGGCCATATCGTATTATTAGAATTAACTCAAATTATATTCATAATGATGAACAATATAAATTTGATCAGTTTAAAACTAAAAAAGTAATGGAACAAATTAAGAAAAAAACTTTATCTATCAGCATGAATACGTTAAATATATTTCTTAATCTGGGAGATAATGTTCATTTACCAGAAGACGAAAAAAATATCTCATCGATAAAATTTACCGATATAGATGAAGTATTAAAAGATAAAAATATTATTACCGTATTTCCTAACATTAAAGATAAATTAATTAAAGATAAAGAAGGAATTGATTTAATTGTCAATGTAACCAACGATATCAATGCTAAAACAGTAGAAGAAAATAAGGTATTTACCAAAATATTTGAACCCAAAAAAATGATTATTACACCAATAATTATTGCTATATGCGTTTTAGTTTTTATTGCTATGTATATTTGGGGTAGGGGTAGTGAAGATACCATAACTCTTTTAATGTTTGGAGCTAATTTTAGGCCTCTCGTTCAAGCAGGAGAAGTATGGAGACTAGCAACATCTATGTTTCTTCATATTGGTATCATTCATTTATTAGTAAATATGTATTCTCTACTAATAATTGGAAGACAATTAGAAAGCTTTTTAGGAAAATGGAAATTTTTAATTGTTTACCTAGGAAGTGGAATTTTAGGATCTTTATTATCGGTAGTTATTCACTCTAGTATTTCGGCAGGAGCTAGTGGAGCAATATTCGGTTTACTAGGTTCCTTATTATATTTTGGTTATCATTATCGTTTGTATTTAGGAACAGTTTTAAAAACTCAAGTCATTCCTATTATTATTATAAATTTATTAATTGGTTTTATGGTACCAGGAATTGATAATTTTGCTCATATAGGAGGACTTGTTGGGGGTTATTTAATTACCATGGCTGTTGGTATTCCAGGTAAATCAAAGAAGAATGATCGTATAAATGGTATTATTGTCCTAACTCTTTTAATATCCTTCTTATGTTATATGCTATTCGGGTATTTGAGGTAAATATGGAAAGATTACAAAAAGTTATTGCCTCTTCTGGTATAGCATCTAGAAGGAAAGCCGAAGAATTAATTAATAAAGGAAAAGTAAAAGTAAATGGAAATATTGTTACAGAGTTAGGTACAAAAGTAAGTGGAAATGATACTATTGAAGTAGATGGTACAATATTAAAAAGGGATAGTGTTAAAGAATATTATTTATTAAATAAACCTAGAGGTGTTATATCAAGTGTGAGTGACGATTTAAATAGACCTACAGTTGTAGATTATATTGATACAGATGCTCGTATTTACCCTGTAGGTAGACTCGATTATGATACAACAGGTTTAATAATTTTAACCAATGATGGAGAGTTAACCAATATCCTTGCTCATCCCAGAAATAAAATACCTAAGACGTATATTGCCAAAATAGAAGGATTATTAAACAAAGATGATATTGATCGCCTAAGAAATGGCATATTGATTGAAGGTAGGAAAGTAGTAGTAGAAAACTTTAAAATACGGGATAAAGACTTTGAAAAAAAGACATCTTTAATAGAGCTAACTATATTTGAAGGACGCAATCATATTGTTAAAAAACTTTTTGAAAGCTTGCATCATCCTGTAATTCGCTTATCACGTATTAAGATTGCTTTCTTAAGTAGTGAAAACTTAAAGAGTGGACAGTATCGCAAACTTTCCATCAAAGAAGTTAAAAAATTATATAGTTTAAAATAAGCTGCTTTTAAGCAGTTTTTTCACACAAAAAAAGAAGAATTACTCTTCTTCTTCCAAACTGATTGCACTTGTTGGACAAGATGAAATAGCACTTGCTAAATCAGCACTCTCCAAGTTTTCATTGTTAGTCGCATGACTTAATCCCTCATCATTAAATTCAAAATGTTCAGGATCAATAGATACACATGCTCCACATCCAATACAAGCTTCATCATTTACAACAATTTTTTTCATAAATCTTCTCCTTATCAATTTAATTATATCAAAACTTTGACAAAATGAAAATAGAATACTTTTAAAACTAAAAAAAATATGTTATCATTATATAGAAGGATCGTGGCGTTATGAAAACAAGAATGGAAAAATATTATGATGAAGAAAATAATAACATTGCCTTAAGAGAGCGTAAAAACAAAAATCTTTACGAAAACATTAATGATTATGAAGTAGAAGATTATGAAATAAAGACCAATGCAACAGTTCTTGATAATAATGCTAAAAACATTGATGTTGAAAAAATTAAAAAGATTTTAGATACAAAATATAATAAACAACCCAAAAGAAGAAGTATTGTTGTTGATGATGCAGATTATCAAGAACCAGACATTAGTTTAGATGAAACAAGAGAATATGATATTAATGCTATTCTAGAGAAAGCTCGTAGTGAAAAAGAAGTAGATTATGAAAAAGAGCGTCTCAAAAAAATTCGTGATACCCAATACGATATCTTAAATAGCTTAGATATTGAAGGAGAAGAAAAAGAAGAAAAACAGGAAGAAAATAATGAACTTATGGATCTAATTAATACAATAACGGCTAAAGAATTAGAAGTAAAAAATAAAAAAGAAGATTTAGATCCGCTAGACATTCTTACTGATTTAAAGGGTAGTGATAATACAGTTGTTGTAGATGGTATTCATGAAGAGAGTGAAAGTGTAAATGAAACATCACCAATTATGTCATTAGAAGAAGCTGACAAAATAAAACCAACCATTATGGAAAATAAAACGCAAGATTTAACCAGCACTTTACAATTTACCCAAAGTGATTTTGACGATTTTAATGATTTAAAAAAAGAAGTAAAATCCAGTCGTGCTTTAATATATATTATTATTGTTGTTGTATGTCTTATTTTAGTTGCTGGTGTTATTATCTTTTTAAATAAATTTTTAAATCTTTCTTTATTCTAGAGCATATACTCTAATATGAGAACGAATTTTAAAAGTACACGTAAATATCATGGTAAATTTTTATCCAAAATAATTATTATGACTATTATTTTGGTGCTCTTATTTACCGTTTTTTTATTATCTAAATTTACCAAAAATTTAAATAAAACTTTAATAGATATTAGTACTAGTGAAATTACAAGAGTAACTGAACGTTTTATAACTGAACGGTTAAACAGCAGTATATTTAATAATACCAAATTAGAAGATATTTTAATATTAGAAAAAAATAGCCAGGAAGAAATTATATATGTTGATTTTAACTTAGAAAAAGCTTATCAAGTTTTAGATGAAGTATCAAATGTTTTAACCAATTCTTTAGACAATTTAGATAGTGGGAATGTTAGTGTTGCTTATTTAGATGAAGAATTATCCCATGAACTAGGAAGTATGGTTTTATCTATTCCTATTGGTAATAGTTTTAATAATTTATATTTTTATAATTTTGGCCCTAGAATACCAGTACGTATAAATTTTATTGGTTCTGTTTTAACGAATTTAAAGACTAAAGTAACGGATTACGGCCTTAATAATGCTTTAGTGGAATTATTTGTCTATATTGAATTTAAAACGCAAATTATGAGTCCCTTTGATACCCAAGAAATAACTTTAAATTATGATGCTGTGATTGCTTCTATGATGATTGAAGGGGAAGTGCCAAATCTTTATGGAGGCACTATTGAAAAGAGCAGTAATATTTATCAAAGTGAATTAACAGAATAAAAGTGTTAGTTATGTGTTAGCTGTAGAGAAAAAAGCGTGACGTTTTTCCAAAATAAAAACCTAGATTTCTCTAGGTTTTATTAGCATTTATGTACGAATAAATACTATATTCGAAACCAAAGGCTAAATACGTTTCAACAAATTATAGAAAAAGTAGCGATAATTTCTTGCTACTTTACTAGATTAATCTATTTTTTTCAATGATTTTACAAATGGTCTTTCTTTAGAATTACTAATTTCTACTTTACTAGATAAATTAATTTCTAAGAAAGATTCTATTTTAACTAATTCACTTATTGATAATGAATCAATTAAATCGAATTTAATTAACCCTATTAATTGAGCATAATATAAATCTATACTTTGTTGATTCTTATTTAGCTCTCTTGTTTTTAGTAAATCTTCAAGTTCTTTTAGTTTTTCTTTCTTTTTGTTAATATCTTCAGGAGCTATTCTATTAAATTCTTTATTTGCTAAATTAATTCTATCATCTAGAGTTGATTTAGGAGAAATATTATAATTTAATATATTATCTATAGCTTTTGAATCACCATTTAAAAATTGATTTATTAATTCAACTAAATATGGTGGCTTATATTCATCATAACTATATTGATAAAGCTCTCTCGTTTCTTCAAAATATTCTTTTTTTCTTCCAGTTGGAGTACATGTAAAATTTCTAATAATTTCATTAGTAAATCTCGGTTCATAATCACTTACATACACTTTGTGCTCTATAAAACTACAATTATTTATAATTTCCTTTTTTAATTTTGCAATTTCATCTTTATCAAAATGAACTCGATATTTTTCAATTACTTCGCCATTTTTTCTAAAATAAAACATATTCTAACCCTCCATTAGTAGATATTATATCATAATTATTTGTCTTTGCGTTGATTATTGTTTAATTTATCTCTCAATTTCCGCTTTTTCCTTGCTTAAACCTAATTCTTCAATATTATTAGCTAAAAAGTTGTAGAGAAAAAGTGTCACGTTTCTACAAAATAAAAACCCAGATTTCTCTAGGTTTTATTAGCATTTATGGTAGCGACGGAGGGGATCGAACCCCCGACCTACCGGGTATGAACCGGTCGCTCTAGCCAGCTGAGCTACATCGCCATTTCTTTTAAAAGCAATAATAATATAACATAAAATCCTAAGTTTTACAATCCCTAAATTACCAAACTTTCACGAAATGATTTTTGTCAAGACATAGTGACTAAAAATAGCAAAGTTAAATAATCGTCGTATGGCGATTTTTTGAAATTTTGCTAATTTAAAAGTAAATTTAGAATCTAAAATATTCTTTTTTATATTTATTTAG
>DVJF01000007.1 GCA_018716965.1 Candidatus Caccenecus avistercoris
AGCAACATAAAATCAGAGACATTTTCGCATAAAAATGACTAAGACTTAAAAAATATAGCATTTTTCTGTAGAGACATTTTCGTATAAAATTAACTACTAAAAAAGTGGACATTTTTGCGTAAAAGTCACAAAAGTAGGTTAGAGACTCAACTCTAATCTTTTCTTTTTGTTTTATTTATAGTATAATTATATTAGTGGGTTAAATATGGAAAATTTTAAAATTGTACGAATTGATACAGATTATTGTGATTATTTAAGAAAGTTTGATACTAAAGTAATATATAATAAAGGGCCAAAGAAATTAAGACCATTTATAGGAATTTTATTTAAAATAAATAAGTGGGAATATTTTGCTCCACTTTCAAGTCCTAAGCCTAAACATAAATCAATGAGAAATACTTTGGACTTCTTTAAAATTAAAAATGGCGAATTAGGAGCAATTAATTTTAACAATATGATTCCGGTCACTAAAAATAATTATATCGAAATTGATTTGTATGCTGATGCCTTGAATAAAGAAGAGCAAAAGTATCAAAAAATGCTAAAAGAACAATTAGCTTGGTTAAATGCTAATAAAAATCAAATTAGAAATCGTTCTTATAAATTTACCAAAAATATAAAGCAAACAAGTTATCAAAAAATATTGCCGATAGATGCTGTAACTATCCATTATTAGAAAGCAAAAGCTTAGAATATGTTAAAATGCCCAATTAATTGAAAATTTACTTTTAGCAGTTATAATGTTATAATGATAATATTGATAGGAGGACATATCATGGGACTATTTGATAAATTTAAAAAAGTATTTTCTAAAAAAGAAGAAAACAAAGAAGATGTAGAAATATATGAAAAAGGTTTAGAAAAAACAAGAAAAGAATTTGTAAATGAACTAAACGTATTAGGACATAAATATACTAAAGTTAGTGATGAATATTTTGATGAACTAGAAAGTATTTTAATCATGGCTGATATTGGTGTAAATACAGTAATGGATTTTCTAGATAGACTAAAGACGAGAGTAAAAAAAGAACACATCACGGATACTAAGTATTTACAAGAAGTAATTGTCGACGAATTATTTATTATTTATGTTAGTGGAGAATCTCTAAGTGATAAAATTAACATGAATTCATTTGGCCCAACTGTTATTTTAATGGTGGGTGTAAATGGCGTAGGGAAAACTACTACAATTGCGAAACTTGCTTACAAGTATAAAAAAGAAGGCAAAAGTATTATGATGATAGCCGGTGATACCTTTAGAGCAGGTGCCGTACCTCAATTAAAAGAATGGGCTGAAAAAACTGGCTCTTTGTTTTATGGTAAAGAAAATACGGATCCAGCTGGTGTAATTTATGATGGTCTTGTTAAAGCTAAAGAAGAGAATGTAGATATTGTTTTAGTAGATACGGCTGGTCGTCTTCAAAATAAAGTAAACTTAATGAAAGAATTAGAAAAAATAAACAAAGTAATTGCTACCCATATTGAAGGAGCACCTCATGAAACATTATTAGTAATTGATGCTTCAACTGGACAAAATGGTATCCTGCAAGCGGAAAGCTTCAAAGAAATTACAAATATTACTGGAATTGTTTTAACTAAACTAGATGGTACTGCTAAAGGAGGAATTGTCCTAGCTATTAAAGAAAGTGTAAACATACCAGTTAAGTTTATTGGTTTAGGTGAAAAAATGGAAGATTTAAAACCATTTGATATTGAAAATTATATTTATGGTTTATTCAAGGATATGATTGATGATGGAGAGTAGAGAATACTTTAATTCTTTATTTGATATTTATAAGGAATTATTAACCAAAAAGGAACAAGATGCTTTTAAAGAACACTATGTAGAAGATTTATCTATGCAAGAAATAGCGGATAATCAAAATGTATCAAAAAGCAGTGTTGGAATGACTATTAAAAGAGCAGAACAAAAACTAGAAGATTATGAGCATAAACTTCATATTTTAAAGAAAAATACCCAAATAAAAGAGGCATTACAAAGCCAAAATTATTCTGCAATCGAACAGATAATAGATAATTAAAAAAACAAGCTGTTAGAAATTTTATCCTAACAGCTTATTTAATATTGTCCTAGTTTTAAATACAAGATTTAAAACATCAATATTACGTATTTAGGAATTATCCAATGATTAATCTCGCCCTATAATTTGCTTATCCATAAAAGAGGTTTGCTTAATCAAACAGTAAAAACTATTTAGAATTTTACTGTTTGATTTTTTGATGTTTTAATTTCTCTTGTTGTTTTCTTTCTTTTTTTAATTTTTCAGTTTTAGTTATTTCCCTAAATGACTTAGTACATTCTTCTATTAGTTGGATAGGTGGTTCATATTCTTTGTTGTCTTTTAAAATTCGATAAACGATATTACAGGTTCTTCTCATTATACAAATAAGTGCTTGATGTTTTGTTTTACCTTCTTTTAATTTTTTGTAATAATATTCTTTAAATATTCGTGTGTTATTTTAATTTTTATCTAAAAATAAATTGAAAAGCCCTCTAAAATATCTTATAATAATTTTAAGATAGGTGAGATGTATGAAGTTTTTAAAATTTTTAGTATCGTTTATTCAAAAGATTATTGGTTTTGTAAATATTTTCTTAATTTTAATTATCGTTTTAAATCTTGTAAATATTATTGCATCCAAAGTACAAGATAATGGATATGTTTCTTTCTTAGGATATACTTATGTAAATGTAGAAGAAGATAATAAAGCTCTAGATTTAGAAAAGGGAGATTTTGTTTTAATTGATTTAAATAGAGCCGGTATGAATGATGATATGATACTTTATCAAGAAGATGATGAACTAAAATTAGGTAATATCACTGCCATTGGAACTGAAGATGTTTTAATAGATGAGGAAACACATATTGATAAAGAAAATATATTAGGAACGGTAGTATCCATAATTCCTATACTAGGTACTATTCTAACAGTATTATTAGATTCTCAAATTTTCTTCTGGGCTATCATTATATTGATTGCTACCAGTATTATTCAAACTCTTTTAAGTAGGGCATTTAAAACCATAAAAACGAAAAAACCAGATTTAAATCAAATAAGTAAAGAGGATATGCCATAATTTACTCTTTATTTTTGTCGCATTTTGTAGTAAAATGGATAACTGTACGTTTGTAGGGAGGAAAGTGTTTATGAAAAAAACAAAAATTATATGTAGTATTGGACCTGCTACAAATACTAAAGAAGTATTTAAAGAGTTAGTTCATGCTGGAATGAATGTTGCTCGTGTTAACTTTTCACATGCAACAATAGAAGAAAGAGAAACAGTTCGTGATTTAGTCGCATGGATTAATGAAGAAGAAAATGCTAATATTGGTTTACTTTATGATACAAAAGGTCCAGAATTTAGAAATGGTGAAGTAGTAGAAGGTGGAATTAATCTAGTTCCTGGGAATACTATTAGAGTAGTAAAAGAAAGTGTAATTGGTAATGATGAACGTTTCAGCGTAAATCATCCCGAAGCTTTAGACAGCCTAAATGTCGGTAGTGTTATCCAACTAGAAAATGGCTTAATGAAAATTGAAGTTATAAGTAAAGAGACGGATGGTGTTACTTGTAAAGTTATTAATGGTGGTAATTTAGGAAGCAAAAAAAGTCTTTTTGTTCCTGGTGTAAAACTAGATATTCCATTTATTAGTGATGTAGACCGTGAAGATATCATTTATGCTTGTAAGAACAATGGTGATTTTCTAGCTTTATCATTTGTATCAACGAAAGAAGATGTTCTAGAAGCAAGAGAAATCTTAAAAGAACAAAATAGTAATATGAAAATTATTGCTAAAATAGAAAGTAAAACAGGAATTGATAATTTAGATGAAATTTTAGAAGTATCAGATGGTGTTATGGTAGCTCGTGGTGATCTTGGTGAAGAAGTTCCTATATCATTATTACCAGTATATCAAAAAAGAATTGTAAGAAAAGCAAGAGAACATGGTAAATTCTGTATTGTTGCCACTGAAATGTTAGAAAGTATGAAGAAAAATTCTCGTCCGACTCGTGCTGAAGTTACCGATGTTGCTAACGCTGTATTAGATGGTACAGATGCTGTTATGTTAAGTGGAGAAACAACTGTTGGAGCATACCCCGTAGAAACTGTTACTTATATGGCAAGTATTGCTAGTGATGCAGAGGTTCACAGTGAAAATCATTTTGGCTATTTAGGAAAAATTGGCCGTACCGAATGTATTGCTAAAAGTGCTGTTGACCTAACAAATTATGTTGATGTAAAAGCTATTGTTGCGGAAGCTATCAGTGGTTATAGTACGCGTATGATTAGTAACTTTAGACCAAAATGCCCAATTCTAGCAACTTGTACAACTCCTGAAGTAGCAAGAAGTCTAGCCCTAAATTATGGTGTTTATACGACATTAGTACCACTTATGGATGATACAGATGAACTAGTAGATTTAGTAAGAGATAAAGCTATTGAATATTTTGATTTGAAAAATGATGATAAAATTATTATCACTGGTGGACTTCCAGCCATTAATGATGTAAGATTAACAAACTTCTTAAAAATCGAAGAAATAAATAAATAATAATGGTGATGATATGGACATATGTTTTAAAGGGGATAATTACACATTTAATTTCCGTGTTGCTGCCCTAATTAAAAATGGTAATAAAATACTGGTAGAAAAAAATAATGCGGTAGATTATTATGGTTTAGTTGGAGGCAGATGTAAACTTGGTGAAGACAGTATCGAAGCTTTAATAAGAGAAATTAAAGAAGAAACGGGAGAAGACGTGAGTTTTATAAGAAGTGTTGGAATGTTAGAAAACTTCTTTATATCTCGCTATACCAATAGTCCATATCATGAAATTTTAATCATTCATGAATTAGAATTTATAAACAAAGAAATATATCAAAAAGACGAAATAATAAATTTAGAAGAAGAAGGTAATGCCAAATTTTATTGGCGTGAGATATCTTCATTAGATAAATGTAAACCCAAAATTGTATTTGAACATTTAAATGATGAAGCTTTCTTTCATTTAATTGTCAAAGATGAAAAAATAAAAGATCAAGTGTAAATAAGTGAATAACCATGAATAACTTTGAATAAACTTGGTCTTTTTTTTACATGATTAGAATAGAATGAATTGGAGGCCCATTATGTTTAATAATTTTGGTTTTATAGGTAGTAAAATTTTAAAAGATGCTGAAGAAGAACGCAAAAATTTATCTCATCCCTATGTTGGAAGTGAACATTTATTATTAGCTATACTAAAAAATAAAAGTAAAACAAAAGAAATATTAGAAGATTATGGCTTAACCTATAAAAAGTTTCGCCAAGAACTAATTGATATTGTAGGTATCCCAAAAAAGAATATTGAGGTAAATTTATATACTCCCTTATTAAAAAGAATTTTATCTAGTGCCTTAAGTGATGCGAAAGAAAATAATAAAGGAGTAGTAACAGAAAGTCATTTAATTGTAGCTCTACTAGATGAAGGAGAAGGAATTGCTATTCGTATTATGATTGGCATGAATATAAATATAGATGATTTATATGATGAGCTACGCGTTAAGCCTCAAGATATTAAAAAGGAAAAGTTAGAAATATTTAATATTGGTCGCGTATTAAATGATAAAGTAGAAGAATTTGATGAAGTAATAGGAAGAGACAAAGAAATTAATGAAGTAATAGAAGTATTACTTCGCAAGAAAAAAAGCAATCCTCTACTTATTGGTCCTGCTGGTGTAGGAAAAACGGCTATAGTAGAAGAACTAGCTAAAAGAATAAATGCTAAAGATGTCCCATTTCCTTTATTAAATAAAAAAATTATTGATCTACCTATGGGCGATTTAGTAAGTGGTACCAAATATCGTGGTGAATTTGAAGAAAGACTCACAAAAATTATTAAAGAAGTAATCAAAAATAAAGATATAATTTTATTTATTGATGAAGTTCATACGATGGTAAATGCTGGAGGAGCCGAAGGAGCTATCAATGCAGGCGACATATTAAAACCTTATTTAGCACGAGGAGAATTAAAAGTTATTGGAGCGACTACTACCGAAGAATATGAGAAATTTATTGCCAAAGATAAAGCTTTAGAGCGAAGATTTGAAACTATATTAGTGACGGAACCAAGTCTAGACGAAACCAAAGAAATATTACTCGGATTAAAATCTAGTTATGAAAATCATCATAATATCAAAATAACCAACCAAAATATCGAAGATATTGTCTTTTTAGCCAGTAAATATTTATTTAAAAAGAAAAATCCTGATAAAACTATAGACCTACTAGATAGTGTTTGTGCTTATGTAAAAAGAAAAAATATCTTAAAAGAAGAATTAATAACATTAGAACAAAAAGCCCAAGAATTAACTAAACAAAAAGAAAAGTATGTTTTAGATAATTTGTTTGATAAAGCCCTAGATACTTGTCTAAAATTAAATGAGATTGAACAAGAAATAAATGATTTAAAACAAAGCAAAGATGATGAAATAACAAAAATAGATATCTTAAAAGTAATTGAACAAAAAAGTAACATTCCTCTCTTTATTAATAAAGAGGAATTACTAGAGAAAATAAAAGAAGAATTATTTGCTAGTATTTTATATGAAGATACAGCATTAAATAAGCTAATAGATAATTTAAAAATCTTTTATGAGAGTGAAAGAAGCCTAAAACTTTTATTAACAGGTCCAAGTGGCGTTGGAAAAACTAGTTCAGTCAAAATTTTAAGTAAAATATCCAACAATAACTTAGTACGTCTAGATATGAGTGAATACAAAGATCAAACTTCTCTAAGTAAGCTTATTGGCACCCATGGTGGTTATGTAGGCTATAATGACCCATATATATTTAAAGAAATTAAATACAATCCTTATTCCATAGTATTAGTAGATGAATTAGAAAAAGCTCATCCAAGTATTATAAATTTATTCTTACAAATTATGGATGAAGGTTTTATTCATGATGCTCATGGAGAAACGATCGATTTTTCTCACACATTAATTATTATGACATCCAATGCTTGTACGAAAGAAAATGTTGGTTTTATAAATCAAGGAACAGAAGATTTACAAGAATATTTTAGTGAAGAATTCTTAGGAAGATTTGATGACATAATTAGTTTTAATAAAATAACGAAAGATCAAGCTATAGCGTTTTTAAAAGCTAATTTAAAAGATGATACCATAAATTATGAAGAATTACTAAAAGATACTTCCTATGAAAAATATGGTTTTCGTTATTTAAATAAACTAATAGATAAATACAAAATGAAAATAAAAAATTAATTATAGAAATTACGAGTAAAGAACTCGTTTTTTTCTTGCCAGGAACTAATTTTTTTGCTATTCTTAAATAGTAGGGAGTGTGTTTGAAATGGAAATAAAATTAGATCCTAATTCAGGATTTCTAACAAAGGATAAAAAGAAGTTTGATAAAAGACTAGCGTTATATGCAACAGGCGTAAAAGCTGCTGTATGTTTTAAAGATGGAGATATTACTCCAGAAGATATCAGGGCTACAGAAACAGAAGAAAGAATTATTAAAAGAGGTATAAACACCATTTTATCAGATCATACCTCACCAAGTGAGCAACCAACTGTATCTTTAGAAATTACAGGTATTCCTAAAATATTATGTATGATTCTAAATAATGAACACTTATATGCCGCTGATGAAAGATCTCTTAGATATACTGAGGTTAAAGAAAGTGCTTATATAAGTGGACAAGAAGTCAAGCTATATAATAAATGGTTAGCTATTTTTACATCACTATTAAAGGCCAATTATTTAGATTTCTTCTTAAAATATAATAAAGGTGCCACAGAGGAACAAACAACTAAAAAAGCCTCTAGTGCTATTAAAAAAATTGCTCAGGAAAATGCCCGTTATATGGTAAGTGTTTTTATGCCTACTACTTTAACTTATACGGTGCCACTAGCTCAAATAAATAAATTATGTTTGTATATGAAGCGTATTATAGATGATCCTCATAATGAATTTGAAGAATTATTAATTCCGTATTTAAAAGAATTTATTGAAAAATTAAAAGGCTTAGATGTTTTAGTAACGGAACATGATGTAACAGAACTTTGCCCAGATTTAGCCAAAATAGATAGCGATAAACTGTTATATCACAATAATAAATCGATTGATTTATCTTTATTTGCCGAACGAAACAAATTCTCAGGTATTAATCTACCAAATGAATATGGCACAACTTTTAGTTACAATATGGAAATTTCTCTCGCCAGTCTAGCTCAATTCCATCGTCATCGAACCATTAATTATGAAATGCTTACTCCAGATAAAGACGATATGAAATTTTATATTCCTTTATTATTAGAAGATGAACCAGTTTTATCCAAAGAGTGGTTAGAAGATATTTTAAAGGTAAGAAGTATTTATCCTCAAGGAACCATTGTTAGAGTTAATGCTAATGGCCCATTAAAACACTTAGTAAATTATGTCGGAAAAGAGCGTGCCTGTGATAGAGCATTTCTAGAAACGGAAGACATGTTTACCAATATCATGTTACCAGATATTTATGCCGGATTAATAAGTAGTGGTAAAACACAGTTAGCTGATACCCTAAAACCATATGTTGGTCGTCTAAGATGCATGTATCCCGATTATAATTGCCCAACTCCATGTGGTCATGCTAGAATTAGAAGAAAGTTTTAGGAGGATTTATGAAAGGTAAATTAATTATTATTGAAGGAACAGATTGCTCCGGAAAAGAAACGCAAAGCAAATTATTAGAAGAAAAACTAAAAAAGGAAGGCAAAAAAGTAGCTCGTATATCATTTCCTATGTATGATACCCCATCAGGCCGTATCATTGGCGCCTGCTTACTTGGTAAACCATATTTATGTGAAGAATACTTAAAAGAAAATCATGGTTTTTTTAAAGAAGGAGGAGGAAAGATTGATTCTCTAACTGCCTTATGTTATTATGCTGCTGATAGACGATATAACTTACCAATTATTGAAAAGTACTTACAAGAAGGATATACTCTAATTATTGACAGATATGTAACAAGTAATATGGCTCACCGCGGAGGATTACTAGAAACAAAAGAAGAACGCTTAAAAATGTATCAAAAAATAGAAACTTTAGAATACGATTTACTAGAACTACCTAGACCAGATCAAGTAATACTTCTTTACATGCCCTATGAATATGCCTGTCTTTTAAAAAAAGAAAGAAATGAATTACCAGATGAAGTAGAAAAAGACGAAGTTTACTTAAAAAGGGGAGAGCAAGCTTATTTAGAGTTAGCCGATCTTTATCATTATGATATTATTAACTGTATTAGTGATAATAAAATCAGAAGTATTGAAGAAATAAATGAAGATGTCTATAAATTAGTAAGTAGGGAAGTATAATGAATTTTGAAGAAATATTTAATAATGAAATAACTTTAGAAGAAAAAATAATTTATTATCACATCCTTTATAAAGAAGAAACAAACGAAGAAGTAAAAAGCATTATTTTAAATAAACTAAAAAAACTATTAGAGGAGTATGCCTCATGAATGAACTAGAAAATTTCCATGTAGATGAATTAATGAATTTATATGTTTGTGAATCATGTGGCAGTAAAGAATTTAATAATGCAACATGTGCATATTGTGGTAATAAAAATGAGAAATTAGAAGCCAAAATTCTAAAACTTGTATCTTTACTAAAAAATTACACTTATTTTAAATTAACACCAACTATAATATCTTTATATGCTCTAAAAGACTTGGTAAATATTAAAGAATTAACAACCTTTTTAACTAAACATGATATTAAAGAAGAAATAGAGAGTCAAAAAGCCAATATAATTACCAAAATAGAGAAACAAGAAAAATTAAGCTTGGAAGAAGAACAAATAAGCACTTCTTTAATAGAAAGTCATTTAATGTCTGATTTTCCTGTTAATTTAACTATCAAAAACATTTTATTAGGAAAAAAGCTAGTAAGTCTGGATTTCTTCCATGAAGTAATAAAACTATTTGTCGAAAATGCCATGTTATCTATTGCCGATAATCGCCTTCCTAAATACCAACCAACTTGTGAAATTAAAGAAATGACCAATTTAGGAGGAGCCAGAAATACCAGTTATATTTATATAAGTAGTGATACAGTTAAAAAAATTTATCAAGGAAATCTTCATAATTTCCAAACTATCTTCCATGAATTAACCCATATTAAGCAAAATATAAATATTGCTCTAGATGTAGCTAGTAGTAGAACAATAAGATATATAAAAGAAACTATAATAGATGCCGTTTGTCAAGAACAAAATATTGATTTTTATCATTTAGAATATCAAAAATTATCTATGGAAATAGATGCTAATTTAGAAGGGTGGATCTATTTACGAAGATATTTAGAATATTTAGGCGTAATAGAAAAAAAGGAAAAAGTTTCTATTGAAGAAATAATAGTGGAATTAGAAAAAAAGGCTAATTACAAAATAAATGTTGCCGATTATGATTTTTTAAAACAAGAAGAACTAGATTTTGAAGAATTATTTTTAATATGCTTAAATAAAAAGCCTGAATACTTCGATTTATATCCGCCACTTAAATTATTATATATTCGTGATAATGATACTATTAGAAAGAAAACTAAAGAAGAATTAATGGATACAATTAAATCAATTCAAGATATTAATACTATTCGTTATTTAGTAGATGTAATGATTAAAGAAGAAAAAGACTGCTTAAATAGAAGCTGCTGAAGAAAATCTACTTTGTAGCATTTGACAAATTATAATCACTATGTTATCTTTTATATACGAAAGAAGGGAAAAATATGGAAATTGTAAAATTAGAAAGTTCTCAAATCAATAATATTTTGGATTTAAGAAGAGCTCAAGAACTTGAAAAAAATTATGATCCTAAATTAATAGACGAATATCTTGACTTATTTCAATCATGGTTAAATGAACATTTAAATAAAGATTTTATTATGTTTGGTGCTCTAGAAAAGAACAAATTAATCTCGATGTATGGCGGAGTAATATTGCCTCGCCCTAATGCCACAGTTATTTATTTAGGAAGTGCATATACTTTGCCAGAGTATCGTGGCCAAGGATTATTAACAGAATTAAACGAAAAACTTTTTACCTTTGCTTTAGAACATGGAATAAATATGGCTGAAGCAAGTATTGATAGTTCTACACCTGAAGCAATGAACCATTTAACTAAAGAAAAAATGAAAGCAGAAACCAATACTCATAGATATAACCTTTTATTAAATCCAGATTATCGTTTTGAAGAACAAAATGATAGAGTAAACTTGATAAATAAAGATAAAAATAAATATGTCATTTCTAATAATGAGGATATAATGGAAGCAGTAGTAGGAATAGATCATTATATTGCCCACCCATTAAATCCTACGGGAAAAACAGCAATGATTGATATAACTTTACCACCATTAACAGAAGATTTATTAATAGAAGCTTTAAAAAAAATAATGAACACTTATTTACAAAACGGAATTTATTATTTCAAAATAGATGCTCATAATATTAGTACGAAAGCATTAATAAAATTAGGATTTAAGAATGAATTAGGAGCAGTACATTGGAACAATATTCAAAATATTTATAGAAGCAGATAAAAAATAATAGTTTTTATCTGTTTTTAAATAAAAACAAAAGAATAATTTACATATATAATCAATAGAAATTTTATAACTATTATAGAGGGATAAGTTTTTCATATCCCTAAATAAAAGATCATACACTTTTAGTGTAAAGTCATATCGACATTTATTGACAATTTATTAAGAGATGTTATACTAAAACTAGATAAATGTTTCTACATTTAGGAGGTTATATGAAAAATTTTACAAACTATACAGTTTATGACAAAAAAGAAGGATTACATGATGAGACAAAAGTAGCAAGAGGGGCTTTAGGACACGATCCCGTAACAGGAGCGATAAGTTTTCCAATATTTCAAGCAACAACCTATCGCCACATAGGTATTAAAGAAAATACCAACTATAATTATAGTCGTATAATAAACCCTACCAGGGAAGAATTTGAACGAACTATGGCTATGTTAGACCATGGATATCGTGCTTTTGCTGTTTCTAGTGGTATGGCTGGCATAAGTCTTGTTCTAACCATGTTAAAACCTAAAGAACACATATTAATATCAGATGATGTATATGGTGGAACTGTAAGAGCTTGTGATGAAGTATTAAAATATAATGAAGTAGAATATAATCAAGTAGATTTTACAGATTTAGAAGAAGTTAAGAAAAATATCAAGCCCAATACGAAAATGATGTTTATTGAAACTCCAACCAATCCGATGATGAAAGTAGCAGATATTGCTGAAATTTGTAAGTATGCTCATTCGAAAGGAATTACTGTAGTAGTAGATAATACATTTCTAACTAGTTATTTCCAAAAGCCTTTAGATTTAGGTGCTGATATAGTAGTGTATAGTGCTACCAAATATATAGCAGGTCATAATGATGTTCTAGCCGGAGTAGTAGTAGTAAAAACCAAAGAACAAGCAGATTATCTAAATGGTCAAATGGCTATTTATGGCTCTTGTTTATCTCCAATGGACTCATGGTTAGCTTTAAGAGGCTTAAAAACTCTAGCTGTTCGTATGGATAGACATAATGAAAATGCTAAAAAAGTGGCTGAATTCTTACGTAATCACCCAAAGGTAAAAAAAGTATATTATGTCGGATTTCCTGATCACCCTCAATATGATATAACTCTAAAACAGAGTAAAGGCTTTGGTGGCATGATATCCTTTGATTTAGGAGATATAAAAACAGTTAATAAATTCCTAGAAAAAATAAATTTAATATTATTTGCCGAAAGTCTAGGGGGAGTAGAAAGCCTTGTTACTCACCCAGCTACACGTACTCATCATGAAGTATCTAAAGAAGCCAGAGAAAAACTTGGTATCACAGATACCCTTTTAAGATTATCGGTTGGTATTGAAAATGTTGATGATTTAATCGCAGATATTAAACAAGCTTTAGAGTAGGTGATAAAATTGAGATTTACAAAAATGCAAGCTTATGGTAACGATTATGTATATATCGATGCCATCAATCAAAAATTAGATAATTTGTCGGAATTAGCCAAATTTGTATCAGATCATCATTTTGGTATAGGAAGTGATGGTATGGTTCTAATTTGTCCTAGTACTGTTGCTGACTTTAGAATGCGTATCTTTAATCCTGATGGAACTGAAGCCGAAATGTGTGGTAATGCGATACGTAGTGTTGGTAAATATGTTTATGATCATAAATTAACAGATAAAACTCATTTAAAGATTGAAACTTTAGGAGGAATTAAAACTCTAGATTTAACAGTTGAAAATGGAGTAGTAACAAATATCAGGGCCAATATTTCTAAACCTATATTTGATGCGGATAAAATACCAGTAAATACTATGAAAGATAAATTTATCATGGAAGATGTAGAAATTTTAGATAAAACATTTAAATTAAGTAGTCTTTCATGGGGAAATCCTCATACTGTTTTATTTGTTGATGATGTTATGAATTTTGATGTAGCAAAATATGGTCCAGCGATTGAAAACAAATTAGATGTATTTCCTAATCGGACCAATGTAACATTTGCCGAAGTTGTAAACAAAAATTATATTAAAATTAGAGAATGGGAGCGAGGTACCGGCGAAACCATTGGTTGTGGAACAGGCTGTTCTACAGCCGTAGTAATTGCCAAAGAATTAGGCTTAACCGAAGGAAATTGTAAAGTAGAACAAATTGGTGGTATTCTAGAAATTGAATATACTGAAAGTGGTGAATTATATATGATTGGCCCAAGTAACTTTGTTTTTGAAAGTGAGATAGATGTATCTCATATAATAGGAGGAAAATAATGAAAAAATTAAAAGATATTTTAAATGGAATTAGTTACAGCGTGTTATCAGGATCTCTTGATATAGAAATTAATGATATTAAATATGATAGTAGAAAAGTCGAAAAAAACGATATTTTTATCGCTTTAACCGGTTATTCTACAGATGGACACGAATATATACCAGAAGCTATAGCGAGAGGTGCAACGGTAATTATTGTATCCAAAATGGTTAATATTATCGGTGATGTAACGGTTATTAAAGTAGATGACTCAAGAATTGCTCTTGCCTACATGTCTGCGAATTACTTTGATCATCCGGCAAGTAAATTAAAAGTAATAGGTGTAACCGGAACAACTGGTAAAACCACAACTACGCATATGATTAGGGAAATGCTTAAAAAATCTGGTATGAAATGTGGACTAATTGGAAGTATTGGTATTAAATATAATGATACGATAATTCATACTGACAATACTACTCCCGAATCTTATGAAATTCATAAATATTTCAAAGAAATGTTAGATAATGGCATGACTCATGTAGTTATGGAAACATCTAGTCAAGCCTTTAAACTAAATCGTCTTGCTGGTATTACTTTTGATTTAGGAGTATTAACCAATGTTACAACTGACCATATTGGTCCAGGAGAACATGAATCTCATGAAGAATATGTTGCTTGTAAAAATAAATTATTCTTAAATAGTAAAGAAGTGATTAGCAATAATGATTCTTTATATTTAGAAAGTGTTTTAAAAGGTGTGGAAGTACCAATAACAACTTACGGGATAAATAAACCTGCCGATTTAAAAGTAACGGATATTAAATTAATTAATGACAAAGACTTTTTTGGTTCAGAATTTACCACAGAAGGCCTAATTAAAGATACTTTTAGAACGTGTATTCCTGGTGAATTTAATGTTTATAATTCTTTGTGTGCTTTACTTGTTTGCTATAAATTAGGAGTAAATGAAGAAAAAGCCAAAGAAGCATTATTAACAGTTCATGTAAGAGGACGTATGGAGACCTCTTTAGTAACCCCTAAATTTAAAGTGTTAATTGATTATGCTCATACCGAAGATGGTATGAAAGGCTTAGTTAAAACTTTGCGGGCTTATAAACCAAAAAGATTAGTCAGTGTCTTTGGTGGTGGTGGAAACCGTCCAAAAGAACGAAGATATAATTTAGGTGAAATTATTGGAGGCTCTAGTGATCTATGTATTATTACCATGGATAACCCAAGGTTTGAAGAAATTAGCTCTATTAACAAAGATATTAAAGTAGGACTAGATAAAGTAGGAGCTAAATATATTGAAATACCAGATCGTGCAGATGCTATAAAATATGCTTGTGAGAATGCAGAGGATGGCGACTTAATTTTACTAGTTGGTAAAGGACACGAAGAATATCAAGACATAAAAGGTGTCAAATATCCGTTTAGTGAACTAGAAGTTATTGAAGAAATTAAGAAGAACTTAAAATAATTCTTCTTTTTTCTTGTAAAAAATGATAAAATAATACATGTAGAAAGAGTGATTATATGAAAGAAAAAATAATTGGAAAAATAGCAGTTAGTAACAGACATGTTCATTTAACAGAAGAAATTTATAATGAACTATTTGATGAACCCTTACAAATCAAAAGGCCATTAAATCAAGTAGGAGAATTTGCAGCATTTCAAACCGTAACCCTAAAAACCGAAAAAGCTGAAATTCCTAATGTAAGAATAATTGGACCATTTAGAAAATACAATCAAGTAGAAATATCTAGAACAGATGCTTATACTTTAGGACTTAACCCACCAGTAAGACAAAGTGGAGATCTAGAAGATAGTGAGCCGATTACTATTATAGGGCCAATTGGAGAAGTAACACTAAAAGATGCTTGTATACAAGCCGAAAGACATGTTCACATGAATGAACAAAAAGCCAAAGAATTAGGTTTGAAAAATGAAGATCTCGTTAAATTAATTATAGATAATGACAAAGGTGGTATGATGGAAGCTTTTGTAAAAGTTAGTTCTAATGGTTTCTTTGAAATCCACATTGATAAAGATGACGCCAATTGCTTTTTATTAAAAACTGGCGATGAAGTAGAAATTGAAAAATAGTTTTAAAATAAAAGATGTATTAATACCCAACCGTTTAGTCTTAGCACCAATGGCTGGAATTTCTAATACATCTTTTCGTAAAATAGTGAAACTTATGGGAGCAGGATTAATTTATGCCGAAATGGTTAGTTCCAATGCTTTAGTATATGGAAATCAAAAAACATTAGAATTACTGAAAATGAGTGATGAAGAGCGACCTATTGCCGAGCAAATTTTTGGCAGTGATGTAAGTACTTTTGTAGCTTCGGCTAAAATTGTGGAAGAGCATATGCACCCTGATATCATTGATATTAACATGGGTTGTCCTGTACCTAAAGTAGCCTTAAAAGCCCAAGCTGGAAGTGCACTATTAAAAAATCCTAAAAAAATTGGTGAAATAGTAGCCTCTGTAGTAGCGGCTGTAAGTGTTCCAGTAACCGTAAAAATAAGAAGTGGCTGGGATGAAGAACACATAAATGCTTGTGAAGTAGCCAAAATTTGTGAACAAGCTGGAGCAAGTGCTATTGCTATTCATGCTAGAACAAGACATCAAGGCTATAGTGGTTTAGCAGATTGGAATATTATTAAGCAAGTAAAAGAAAGTGTGTCAATTCCTGTTATTGGTAATGGTGATGTTACTTCAAAAGAAAAAGCTTTAGAAATGCTAGAATTTACGGGATGTGATGCTGTTATGATTGGTCGAGCAGCAATTGGCAATCCATGGATATTTAAAGAATGCCAGGAATACATAGAAAATGGTAAAGTAATTCCTAAGCCAACGAATAAAGAAAAACTAGACATGATTAGATATCATTACAATCTTTTAAAAGAAGACAAAAATCCCAAATTAGCCTTATTAGAAATCAGAACTCATGCTTTAGCTTATTTAAAAGGAATGCCAGAATCTAAAATCTATAAAGATTTAATTTGCAAAACTAAAACAGAAGCAGAATTTCTTCAAGTTTTAAATGAATATGAAACTTATTTAAATAAATCAGAAACTTAAACAAAAAGTCAAGAGCAAATACTCTTGGCTTTTCATCATTATGGTCCGGTAGGTCCAGTAGGTCCCGTCGGCCCAGTCGGTCCGGTAGGTCCAGTAGCCCCTGTAGCTCCAGCAGGTCCAGTCGGTCCAGTAGCTCCTGTAGCCCCAGCAGGTCCAGTTGGTCCAGTAGCTCCTGTAGCCCCAGCAGGTCCAGTCGGTCCAGTAGCCCCTGTAGCTCCAGCAGGTCCAGTCGGTCCAGTAGCCCCTGTAGCTCCAGCAGGTCCAGTAGGTCCAGTAGCCCCTGTAGCTCCAGCAGGTCCAGTAGGTCCAGTAGCACCCGTAGCCCCGGTAGCCCCAGCAGGTCCAGTAGCACCCGTAGCCCCGGTAGCTCCAGTTCCAGTTGCCCCGGTAGGACCGGTTACTCCTTGAGGAATTGTTAAATTAAGGAAGAAATTAGGGGAAGCTCCTGTTATAGAAGCAGCAGCTGTAGAACCAGGCGCCCCAGTTGTTACAGTTCCTATATTTAAAATCGGAGTAGCAGCAGCACCTGTTGGACCGGTTGCCCCAGCAGGTCCGGTAGGTCCAGTCGGTCCGGTAGTACCAGTCGGTCCCGTTGGTCCTGTTGAACCTGTACCAGCAGGACCTGTAGCTCCAGTAGGCCCAGTAGGTCCGGTAGCTCCAGTAGCTCCTGTAGGTCCCGTTGGTCCGGTTGCCCCAGTTGCTCCAGTAGCCCCTGTAGCACCCGTAGGTCCAGTAGCACCTCTTGGAATAGTGAATTCTAATATAGCATTAGAAGATGTTCCAACATTAACAACACTAGCAGCACTTCCAGGATCAGAAGTGGTTGTAGTACTAACTGTTATAGTTGCAGATGCCGGTCCAGTAGGCCCCGTTGGACCAGTCGGACCAAAGCAACAGCAGCATCCATTGTTAGGATGGTTTTTATTATAACAATCAATATAAGCTCGTGCTCGCTCTAAATTATTATTCACTGGTTATTCTCCTTTCTTCTATATTATATGTAACACCAAATAAAATGAGGATGGCAAAATATAGATTTTACAAAAGCATTCTAAATGTTACGTTATATCATATGCATGGGTATTTAAAATGATAATAATAAGAGATAGAAGCATATAATTTAGTGGGTGAAAAAATGAATAAATATAAAGTATGTGTTTATGCAATATGCAAAAACGAAGAAAAATTTGTAAACAAATGGGTAAAATCCATGAGTGAAGCTGATGAAATTTACGTCTTAGATACAGGTTCTACTGATAACACGGTCCAACTTTTACAGGATTTAGGAGTACATGTTAAAACAGAAATTATTAATCCTTGGCGATTTGATGTAGCTAGAAACAAATCATTAGAAATGGTACCACTTGATACAGATATTTGTGTATGTACAGATTTAGATGAAGAATTTATAGAAGGGTGGCGTGCCAAACTAGAAAGTGTTTGGAATGAAAAAACTGATCGTGTAAGATACACTTATAACTGGAGTTTTGATGAATACGGCAATCCTGCCACAACATTTCTCCAAAACAAAATTCATGCTCGTGCTGGATACTCTTGGTATCATCCAGTTCATGAAATATTAAGATCAAAGCCCAATGAAATAGAAGTTGTTTGTGAAGAAATTGTTTTAAATCACTATCCTGATAATACAAAATCTAGAGGAAGCTACCTACCATTACTAGAAATGAGTGTTGAAGAAGATCCAACTGATGACAGAAATATGCATTATTTAGGAAGAGAGTACATGTATTATGGCAAATGGAATGAAGGAATAGATACACTAATCAAACATTTAAACTTGCCTAATTCTAAATGGGATGCTGAAAGATGTGCATCCATGCGTTTTATAGCAAGATGTTACATGGGCTTAAATAGACCAAAAGAAGCCGAAATGTGGTACAAAAATGCTATTAAAGAAGCTTCTTATTTAAGAGAATCTTATGTAGAATTAGCAGGAATTTATTTAGACCAAGGAAGATTTGAAGAAGCATATGAATTGATGGAATGTGCCTTTTTAATCAAAGAAAAAGCACCAATTTATATTAATGAAGCTTTTGCCTGGAACGAATATATTTATGAACTTATGGGACTTATTTGTTATAACTTAAAATTATATCCTAAAAGTTTATTATATATGCAAAAAGCCTTAGAAATAGCTCCTGAAAATGAACGCATAAAAAATAATTGTGAGATTATTGATAGTAAGATTAATGACAAAAAATAAAAAAGTAACAAAAAAGTATTTATTTTATGAGTGAAATATTGTAAAATAGTTTTAGTTAAAGGAAAAAAAGTAAGGAGTGAATTTATGTTTTGTAGTAAGTGTGGTACCAAAAACGAAAGTGGAGCAAAATTTTGTGAGAAGTGTGGTAGTAAACTTGAAGATATTATAAAACCAAATTATCCTAAAAAAGAAAATAAAAAAATAAATAATATGAAAGTGAAAGCTAAAGAACTACCAAAAAAAGCTAAGATTGGTATTATAACCGCTATAGTGGTAGTTATCGCTGCTATTATTGCTTTAGCAATCCTTCTAAACAACCCTGTAAAAAAAGTAGAAAATTATTTAGCAAGCTATTATAATAACTATACAGAAGATTATGGTAATGAAGAATTAGTAAAAATAGGGGATATCTTAAAAGCCAATAAAGATAAAAAAGATACCTTAGAAAATATTTCTAATCAAATTAGCAAAACCATAAATAATTGGGTTAAAAATTTTAATAAATCATACCAAGATAAAGAAGAATTAGATGCAGAATATGAAAAAGTATCTGGAATCTTAGATGAAATAGAAAATTATTTTAATGGTTTAGAATATGTCTTAACTTATGAAGATTATTATAATTATTATAAAGAGATACATGATTTATATAATTCAAAAAGTAATTATTTTAAAGCTATAGATGCTAGTGATGACTATGATAAATACAGTTATTATAACCAAGTTATTGAACAGGACAACTATTATGAAGAAGCTAAAGAATTTGTAACAAACTATTTAAAAGATGAAATAGAAGATTTAAAAAGTGGAGTAGAAGAATTAACAAACTTTAATAGTGATGCTCCAAATGAAGAAAAGTTAAATGCTTATATTGAAGTTATGAATTATTTAGAAGAAAACCAATATAAAGATAACATTGATTTAAGTACAACACAAGATTATCAAGATTTATATCAAGAGGCTGCTAGTAAAATAGTAGAATATACAAAAGCTTATGCAGAAGAATTAGATACTAATTTAGAAGCAAATAATATCATGGATATGATTGATAATTCCTTAGATGTTTTAGACTATGACAGTGATGAATACAAAGAACTAGAAGAATTAAAATCTTCTTATGAAGACAAATTACCGGATAATCTTGTATCTAAATATCTTGTATCTTCTACAAGTGGAACAAACGATTCATCTTATCGCATTACTATTAATGAACAAGAATATGACAGTTACGTAAGTTTTAGTTTTAATGGTGAAACGGTAAGTCGCGTATATCGCTTAAATAACGAATATAAAACTTTTAAAGCAACAATTGTAAGAGGTCCTGACTGGGATTCTGATTTCAAAGGTGAAATAGTAATTTATGGAGATGATAAAGAATTATATCGTTCTGGTGAAATTACCAAAACCGGAGAGTTAAATAGTGAAATAAGCATTGATGTAACAGACGTTGATGATTTAAGAATAGAATTTGTAACCGAAAGTGAACCAGATGGTTGGGCAAATTTCTATATTTACTTAGTTGAGCCATATTTATATAAATAGGAAAAAGGAGTGTGAGTAAAAATGGCTGAAGAAAAAAAAGATACAACAAAGAAAAGTACACCAAAGAAAAAAGAAGCAGTAGAAGAAATTAAAGTAGAAAAAAGATTCTGTACCAAATGTGGTAAAGAATTAAAAGAAGGAGAGGTATGTACTTGTAGTGCAAATGAGCCAGCTAGTAGCAATGCTACAGTAAATGGTGATGTAATTGTAAATACCTGTAAAAATGTTTGGAACACAATTATTAATGTTTTCAAACGTCCAGCATCTACAATTGCTGAAGAAATAGAAAGCAAAGAAACTAATAAAAGTATTATTTTAACAGTAATATTAGCTATAACTTTTGCACTATACTTAATGGCAATAGTATCTATGTCTGCTAAAAGTGCCGCTGAAGCAACATGGGGATTAACATCTTCTGTTGTAAAAGTAAACTATTTCCAAGTGTTTATTTATGGAATATTAATTTATGCTATTATGGCAATTTTACCAATGGTAGCAGCTCTAATTGTAGCTAAAATTACCAAAAATAGTAGCTTTACTTTCAAAAAAGCATTTAAGCTTTACATTACTAGCAATGCTCCATTAACATTAGTTTATTTAGGAATGGCTATCATTTTCTTAATAAACGTACCATTATTAAATGTTCTAGGACTTATTGCTTCTTTAATAATTAGTCTAGCTTGTTTCTTCAATTTCATTTTAGGATTTAATAAAGAAACAAAAATCAAAGATGATAGTAGAAGTTATGCTATTACTGGCTTAATGGCTTTATGGATTGCTATGATTGTGGTGGCTTTCATAATTGTTGGAGCTACTTTAATTGGAAGTATGATTGATACCAAAACAAGTAGTTTAGACAATTATAGCGACATCTTTAATTGGTAAAGTGTAAATTGTTGCATTAAAGTTAAAAATAAAAATGACTGAATTACATCCGAAGTTCCCGCTAGTTAATGAAAAAGATAATTTCGTGATTTAATTCCCATAAAATAAGCCAAAAAAGCAAAAAATATATATCATTTTTTACCAAAATATGATAATATATAATGGC
>DVJF01000008.1 GCA_018716965.1 Candidatus Caccenecus avistercoris
GCCATTATATATTATCATATTTTGGTAAAAAATGATATATATTTTTTGCTTTTTTGGCTTATTTTATGGGAATTAAATCACGAAATTATCTTTTTCATTAACTAGCGGGAACTTCGGATGTAATTCAGTCACCTAACTAATTGTCATAAGAAGAAAGACACTTTTGTGTCTACAAATACTTACGAAATTCTTTGAACTCTAAAGCATCATCTAAATTAGTATCTGCAAGTTCCTTAAATAATCTTTTTTGAGCCATAGAAAGTTTTGTTGGTACAACAACTTTATATACCACATACATATTTCCTTTACCAAAGGCATTTACTTTCTTAACTCCTTTGCCCTTAAGTTTCACTTTATCTCCACTAGCTGTTCCAGGTTTTACCTCTAATATAACATTACCTGTTAAAGTTGGAATTTCTTTTTTACATCCTAAAACTGCTTCGGTAATTGTAAGAGGAACCGTTAAATAAATATCTTCATCTTCTCTTAAAAACAAAGGATGAGGACGAACTTTAAATTCAATATAAATATCTCCATTAGCTCCTCCATTAATTCCCGCAGAGCCTTTACCACTTATCCGTAACTGATATCCAGTATCAACACCTTCTGGAATAGTAACTTCAATTTCTTTACGTTTCCTAACATTACCAGTCCCATTACATTCGCTACAGACAGTTTTAAATACTCGACCAGTACCATCACATTCACTACAAGTAGTTTGAGTTTGGAAAACACCAAATAAACTTCTTTGTTCACTAATAATTCTTCCACTACCACCACAAGTTGGACAAGTCTTTTCGTTAAAACCGCCAGCTCCATGACAAGACCCGCATTTTTCATTTAAATCAAGGCTAATAGTCTTTTTACAACCATTTATCGCTTCTTCAAAATCAAGAGTAACACTAACTAGACTATCAGCTCCTTTTCTAGGTCGTTTCGAGTTAGTTCTAGCTCCACTTCTCCCCCCAAAAGAACTAAAGCCAGAGAATCCACTAAAACCGCCACCAAATATCTCACTGAAAATATCACCTAAATCTATATCATCCGCACTAAAGCCACTATATCCCGCATTTCCATTATTTGTAAATGCTTGATGACCAAATTGATCATATTGACGTCTTTTCTGTGGATCAGAAAGAATCGCATAAGCTTCTCCCACTTCTTTAAACTTAGCTTCATCACCCGTTTGTTTATTATCAGGGTGATATTGTTTTGCAAGTTTACGAAAAGCTCTCTTAATTTCTTCATCTGTAGCAGTCTTACTAACTCCTAATACTTCATAATAATCTTTTTTATTCATCCCTCTTCACCTCCATCTTGTATAATTCTTTAAGTTCGTTAACTAGAGTCTCAAAATAAACAAAAGCATCCTTCAATGTTTCTTCCCTAGTCATATCTACACCAGCCACTTTTAATGATTCAACCGGTGTTTTAGTACAACCTAAGCCTAAAAACTCTAAATATTGTTCCCGAGCTCCTTCTTTATGATTTAATATATCCATAGCAATTTTAATCGCTGCAGCATAAGCTGTCGCATATTGATAAACATAGAAATTCATATAGAAATGAGGAATTCTTTCCCATTCATATTTTACTAAATCATCAATTATCACATTCTTACCCATATATTCTTTATTTAACTCATAATACGTATTACATAAATATTCATGGGTTAAAACTTCACCTTTATCCGCTGCTTCATGAATAGTACGTTCAAAATCTGCAAACATCGTTTGTCGATATATCGTCGCTTTAAAATCTTTAATCAAATCATCAATCAAGTATTTCTTTTCATCAAGATTAGTAGTTTTACTAATCAAATATTTATTTAATAAAATTTGATTTACTTGACTAGCTACTTCCGCCACAAATATCGAATAACCATAATCTTGATAAGATTGATTTTTAATCGCATAATAATAATGCATCGCATGTCCAAGTTCATGAGCAAGTGTCGAAACACTCTCTAACGTTCCATCAAAACTCAATAATACATAAGGATGAACATTATAACAAGCTGTACAATAAGCTCCATTTCTTTTCCCATCATTTGGACAAAAATCAATCCAACGCTCTTGAAATGCTTTCCTTAAATCCGTAATGTACTCACTACCTAAAGCACCTAAAGCTTCATATAAAAGTCCTTCGGCTTCACTCTCTGTATACTTCTTCGTAACTTCCTTACTTATAGGAGCATAGGTATCATATAAATGAAGAGATGGAACACCCAAAGCACCTTTCTTTAATTTCCAAAACTTAGATAAAGGTGCCGTATTTTTCTTCACCGTGTTAATTAAATTATCATAAATACTTACTGGAATATCATTGCTATACAAAGATGCTTCTAAAGCACTAGAATAACCTCTTAAATTAGCTATTTTATTATTATTGTTAACCTCACTAGCAAGCAAACTTGCATAAGCATTTTTAAATTCCCCATAAGTACTAAATAATTTGGTAAAAGCCATTTTTCTTTCTTTTCGATAAGAAGATTCAATAAACTTATGATAGCTTTTCTCGTCTAATACTTCTTTTTCACCCAAATGATTTTTAATCGTCCCAAACTTCATATCCGCATCACTAAGCATCGAATATACTTGATCTGGTGTACTAAAAGTAGTAGCTAAAGTAGAAAGAACTTTTTCTTCTTTATCACTTAAAATATATTTTTTCTTTCTAAATATTTCTTTCAAAGTTCTTTCATATACTTTAAGCTTACTATTTTTCTCTATATAAGAATCAATTAATTGATAATCACTTTTTAATATTTCAGGAACTATATAAGAGGTAGCAACACTATATTTCTCATACAATTGATAAGCTTTTCCATACATAGTTTGATATTTAACATTTGTTGTATCACTATCATTATTGATATGCGCATAAATATAGACTTGTTCTAATCTTTTACTAAACTCGGTATCAAATTCTAATAATTCATATAAAGTATCTGCATTATCTAAAATATGCCCTTCATATTTTGCAAAAAGAGGTAAGTGTTGCTCCAAATCATCAAAGTCTTTTTGATAAGCCTCTTCTGTTTCATATAAATCTTTTACATTCCATTTTAAATTTTCCGAATACTCTGTTCTTTTTTTTGCCATAGTTAACCCTTTCTCTAAAGAAAGTTCTAGTTTCCTAGAACTTATTTTTCTTCGTAATTAGCTTCTTCTACATCGTCTTTGGAATCGCTCTTTGAAGTATCCTCTTTTTCATCGGACTTAGCCTCAGCTTGATTTTTCTTAGCAGCTTCTTCATAAACTTTTGTTGCAAGCTTCATAGCTACTTCGTTTAAAGCTTCTGTCTTCTTCTTGATATCATCTGTATCATTAGATTCCATAGCTTTCTTTAAATCTTCCATTTTTTCTTCAGCATCTTTTTTATCTTTTTCGTCTACTTTATCGCCTAAATCTTTAATAGCTTTTTCCGTAGCAAAGATCATAGATTCAGCTTCGTTCTTAACGTCAGCTTCTTCTTTTCTCTTTTCATCTGCTTCTTTATTAGCTTCAGCTTCTTTTACCATCTTATCGATTTCGTCATCTGATAAATTTGTTGAAGAAGTAATAGTAATAGATTGTTCTTTATTTGTACCAAGATCTTTTGCCGTCACATTAACAATACCATTGGCATCAATATCGAATTTAACTTCAATTTGTGGAATTCCTCTTGGAGCTGGTGGAATATTTGTTAACTGGAAGTTACCTAAAGTTTTATTATCAGCAGCCATAGGACGTTCACCTTGTAGTACATGAATATCTACAGCAGGTTGATTATCTGCAGCAGTTGAGAATACTTGGCTCTTACTTGTTGGAATAGTTGTATTTCTTGGAATTAATACCGTCATAACTCCACCTAAAGTTTCAAGTCCGAGTGAAAGTGGTGTAACATCAAGTAAGACGATATCTTCAACTTCACCAGTTAAGACACCACCTTGAATAGCAGCACCCATAGCAACTACTTCATCAGGGTTAACACTCTTATTAGGTTCTTGACCAAGTTCTTTCTTAACCAATTCTTGAATATATGGAATACGTGTAGAACCACCAACTAATATTACTTTATCAATGTCTTTTGAAGTTAACTTAGCATCTTTCAAAGCTTTATGTACTGGTTCAAGTGTTGAATCAAATAAATCACGACACAAATCTTCGAATTTAGCTTTTGATAAAGTTGTTTCAAAATGAAGTGGACCCTCACTATTTTGAGCAATGAATGGTAAGCTGATTTGGGCAGTAGTCATACCAGACAAATCTTTTTTAGCTTTTTCAGCAGCATCTTTAATACGTTGCATAGCCATTTTGTCTTTTGATAAATCAATACCATTCTCTTTCTTAAATTCATCGACTAAATAATCCATGATTCTCTCATCGAAGTCATCACCACCAAGTTTATTATTACCAGCCGTAGATTTAACCTCAAATACACCGTCACCTAACTCAAGGATTGATACATCGAATGTACCACCACCTAAGTCATAAACTAAAATAGTTTGCATTTGATCCTGTTTATCAAGACCATAAGCTAAAGCGGCAGCAGTTGGTTCATTGATAATTCGCTCAACTTCAAGTCCAGCAATTTTACCAGCATTTTTAGTAGCTTGTCTTTGCGCATCGTTGAAGTATGCAGGAACAGTAATAACTGCTTTTGTTACTTTCTCACCTAAATAAGCTTCTGCATCTTTTTTAAGTTTAGAGAGAATTTTTGCACTAATCTCCTCTGGTGTATATTTCTTACCATTCGCTTCTACTTTCTCACTAGTACCCATTTTTCTTTTAATTGAAGAAATTGTATTTTTTGCATTTGTAACAGCTTGGTTTCTAGCTATTTGGCCTACCATTTCTTCATCGCCTTTAAAGGCTACAACAGATGGTGTAGTACGAGCTCCCTCAGCATTAGGGATAACCTTTGGTTCACCACCCTCTAAAACAGCAACACAACTATTGGTTGTACCTAAATCTATACCTATAATTTTACTCATTATTCATCATTCCTTTCATCATTTTCTTGAGTAACATTTCTTTCATTTACTTTAACCATTGCCGGTCTAAGTATTTTATCCTGATACATATATCCCTTTTGTAAAACATCCAAAACGATGTTATTACCAAAATCATTATTTGTATCCGTCATAACAGCATTCATCATATTTGGATCAAATTCTTTATGAAGACACTCAATTTCTGTAACACCCTTACTTAATAAGATATTTCTTAAGTTATCATAAATCATTTTAAATCCTTCTAAAAACTTTTCTGTTCCCTCTTGCTTAATACTCAAGGCCCTCTCAAAATTATCAAGAATAGGCAATATCTTTTCCATTAGATCAAAGCCATCATACTTATAAGCATTAGCAAGATCAATTTCACTACGTCTTTTAATGTTTTGCATTTCTGCCGTAATCCGTAATACTTTTTCTTTCAAATCCAGATTCGCTTTAATAAGTTCATCTTTTTCTTTATCAATTTTTTTTCGTTTTTCTTTCACCTTTTTCTTCGGTAACTCTGGTTCTGGATTCTTCATTTCTTCTTTTACATCTTGCTCTTTATTAGGAGCATTTTCTTCTTCTGTTTTCTTAATCTCTTCTTCCATTTGCCTCACCTTTTTCTTCTAACCATTTGTTTAAAATGTTAAGTACTGCAACAACCCGGTCATATTCCATTCTCTTAGGGCCAATTATTGCAATTGTTCCTTCTTCGCCCCCTAAAGAATAATTTGTTTTAACAACTGTTACATTGTCATCAAAATTACTCTCAGTGCCAATATAAATACTAATATCTCGATTATCATTCTTCTCAATTTTCCGAACTTGTTCTTCATCTTCTAATTTAGAAATAAGTCTTTTAATCTCATTAGTATCACTATATTCGGGTTGATTTAACATTTTAGATTTACCGACAACGTGGATGTTTTCATTATTACTTATAAAATCATGGAAAGCATCATAAAATATGCCATATACAGCTTCATATTGCTCTACTTGTTTGGAAATAATTGGCTTAACATCATATTCCAATCTTTCTCCGACCATCGATATTGGCGTACCCACTAACATCTTATTAATAATTTCGCTAATTTTAACTACTTCCATCATATTAATATTATCAGGGATACTAAATTGTTTATTTTTAACAATACCCTTATCTGTACAAACTAAAGCAACTAAACTTGTATCATCTAGAGGTATAATATTAACTTGTCTTAAAACATTCTCATCACTATATTCTCCAAGAGAAATACTCGTATAATTTGTGATATCACTAATAATCTCTAAGCATTTTTCAATGGCATCACTAACTGTTAAATTCTTGTTAGAAAATAGCGTTTGAAGTTTAAGCATATCTTCACCGTTTAGTTCTTTTGGTTCCATTAAATGTTCTACATAATATCTATATCCTGCTTCACTTGGAACACGACCACTAGATATATGATTTTTTTCAATATACCCCAATCGCTCTAAGACACCCATCTCATTACGTATAGTAGCACTAGAACAATGGAACTTATCACATAAATGTTTAGAACCAATTGGCTTAACCTCTTTAATGTAACATTCTACAATCTCTTTAAGTAAGCTTTTTTGTCTTTCATCCACTTTAATCACCTACTTTAGCACCTATTACCTTTAAGTGCTAATACCATTATAATATTATGCTTAGCACTTGTCAATATATAACTGCTAATTTTTTAAATTTTTTTACACTCCTATCAAAACTTTAAAATATACACTTAACCCCCAGGATAAAAGCATGAAAATAAATTAGAATAGTAATTTTCTTAAGTAAATAAAAGGAAAATTACTATTTTTTATTGTAAATTTTCGTAGTTTTATTAGCCAGTAACATAAACAACTTAGGTACTTCTATTT
>DVJF01000009.1 GCA_018716965.1 Candidatus Caccenecus avistercoris
GCCATTATATATTATCATATTTTGGTAAAAAATGATATATATTTTTTGCTTTTTTGGCTTATTTTATGGGAATTAAATCACGAAATTATCTTTTTCATTAACTAGCGGGAACTTCGGATGTAATTCAGTCAATTTTTGCATTTTTAAAAAATAGTAATTCATGATATTTACACTCTAAAAGATTTTAGAGTGTATTTTTAGTTAAAATGTATTATAATAATGTTGTGATTATTATGTTTGAGGCAATAGATACATTTATCGATACAACATTACAGAGTTTGGGTGTATGGGGACCGTTTGTTGGTTGTTTATTTATTTTAATAGAATCGATGATACCAATATTACCTTTGTTTGTTTTTATTACTCTTAATTTTTTAGCTTTTGGTAATATATTTGGTTTTATTATTTCATGGATATTTACTTGTCTTGGGTGTTTACTTTCTTTCTTGCTTTTTCGGAAGAAAGTCCAAACTTGGCTTTTTAAAAGAATTAAGAAGCAAGGGATTATTAGTCAGAATACCATAGATGTAATTACCAATTTAAAGTTTGAACAATTAACAACGATTATTGCTATGCCTTTTACACCAGCTTTTTTAGTTAATATCGCAGCAGGGTTATCTCATATGAGTTTTAAAAAGTTTTTGGGAGCTCTCTTAATTGGGAAAGTGTTTTTAGTTTATTTCTGGGGATTTGTGGGTGTTAGTTTAATAGAAAGTATTAAAAATCCAATTTATTTAGTAAGAGTTGGAATATTGCTAATTCTTGCTTATGTATTAAGTAAGTTTATTAGTAAGAAATTTAGAATAGAATAGAGGTTTTATTATGGAATATGTTATAGTTGGATTACTTGTTTTAGCAATTATTTTGCTACTTATTAATTTGTTGCGGAAGAATAATAATACGGATGTAGTAGATAGACTTAGTAGTTTAGAGTTATCGATGGTAAAAGAAATAGGAGAGTTTAAAGTAAATTTTGCGAGTGATATAAGGAAAGATTTTGATACGCTTGATGAGAAAGTAGATCGAAAACTTACCGAGATTAATAACCGAGTTACCGAAAGATTGGATCAGAGTTTAGAAAAAACGAATAAAACATTTGCAAATGTCCTAGAACGTTTATCTAAAATTGATGAAGCACAAAAGAAAATAGATGGTTTAGGAGAAGATATTATTTCTTTACAAAGTATTTTAACAGATAAGAAAACACGGGGAATATTTGGTGAAGTAAATTTACAGTTTATTTTAGAAAATGCTTTTGGTGGGTTAAATACGGGTATATATGATTTACAACATAAGATGAGTAATGGATATATAGCGGATGCCATTTTGTATGCACCAGCTCCTCTTGGAACGATTGCAATTGATTCTAAGTTTCCTTTAGAAAATTATGAGAGGATGACGAATAAAAGTCTTAGTAAAGAAGAAAGATTAGTAGCAGAAAAACAGTTTAAAATTGATTTTAAGAAACATATTGATGCGATAGCAAGTAAATATATTATTCCTGGTGAAACAAGTAATGAGGCAATACTTTTTTTACCAGCAGAAGCAATATTTGCCGAAGTAAATGCCTATCACACTGATATACTAAATTATGCTTATTCTAGGAAAGTGTGGATTACTAGTCCTACGACGTTAATGAGTACTCTAACGGTCATTGAAATGATTTTAAAGAATATGGAAAGAGATAAATATGCGAAGATTATTCATGAAGAATTAAATAAATTATCGGTAGAATTTGCAAGATATAGGGAACGTTGGGAAAGGTTAGCAAGAAATATTAATACTGTATCTAAGAGTGTGGAAGAACTTAATACAACTAGTGATAAGATTACGAAAAGATTTGATTCGATTAACAGAGTAGAAGTAGAAAAACTTAAGAATGAAGAACAAGATTTGCTTGTTCATGAGTAGTCGAAATTTTTTCTATTTTTAAAAAAGATTCGAGTACAGTCGAAACTTTTGACAATTGACTTTATTTATGATAAAATGAATTTGAAAGCAGGTGCACTATGATAAAAAGAGAAATGTATTTAAAAAAAATAAGAGGATTATATGATAGTGAACTTATTAAGATTATCGTGGGTGTTAGACGGTCTGGTAAATCAGTTTTATTAAAGCAAATTATTGATGAATTATTGGAAAAAGGTATACAAGAAGATCATATTGTTTATATTAATTTTGAAGATTATGATTATATAGATTATACTGATCCTAAAAAGTTTAATCAGTTTATAAAAGAACAAATTAAAGATAAAGATAAATATTATTTATTATTTGATGAAATTCAAAATGTTCGTGATTTCGAGAAAGTGATTAATTCCTTTAGAGCTACCTTAAATGTAAGTATTTTTGTAACGGGTTCTAATAGTAAGGTTCTTTCTAGTGACTTATCTACTTACTTAGCAGGAAGATATGTTAGTATTAAGATGATGCCTTTTACTTTTAAAGAATATCTTTTATTACAAGAACAAAAAGGTATAAAAAGTAATTTAGATGAAGCTTTTTTAGAATATGTAGAATGGGGTGGAATGCCTCAAATATATAATACTACTAATTTAGAAGAACGAAAGATGTATTTAACAGATCTTTATAATACCGCTATATTAAAAGATATAGTAGAAAGACATAGTATCAAGAATGTTAATTTGTTAAATCGAATTATTCAGTTTATTATGGAGAATATTGGAGGTATTGTTTCGGCTAAGTCTATTACAGATTTCTTAAATCATGAAAAAATTAAAACAAGTGTAGACACAGTTTTAAATTATATTGATTATGTTAATACTTCAATGATAGTTAATAAAGTTAATAGATATGATATAAGAGGGAAATCGGTTATGACATTGTTAGAAAAATATTTTTTAGCTGATTTAGGTATATTACAGTTAAAGAATTCTACAGTAGAAAAGAAAGTAGGAGGAAGATTAGAGAATATTGTATATAATGAATTAATTGCAAGAGGTTATGAGGTTTATATAGGGAAAACTAAAAATGGAGAAATAGATTTTGTGGTTAATGATTTTAAAGATAGATTTTATATTCAAGTGGCTGATTATTTATCAAGTGATAGTGTTATAGAAAGAGAATTTGGCGCTTATAAAGAATTAGAAGATAATTATCCTAAGTATGTATTAACTATGGATAAGCTTGATTATAGTAGAGATGGTATTATTCATAAAAATATTATTGATTGGTTATTAGATAAATAAAAGAGAAAGAATTTAACCGATTAATTCTTTCTCTTTTGGTTTGTCTAAATATTTTATTTTATTTGTTTTACCTAATAAATAATCACTAGATATATTAAATTTATCACTTAAAGAATAAAGAGTTGCAGTACTAACGGGGAAGTGTCCACTTTCATATTCACTAATAATTGTATTAGCAATATTTAGTTTTTTGGCAAGTCTTGATTGGGTTAGATTAAATTCTTTACGAAGTTCTTTTAATCTTTCACCACTAATTTTGGTATCTATCTTATCGATTTCATCTGTTAAAAGATATAATGGCTCTTTGTGATTGTAAGAAGGAGAAATAACAATATTGGTTTCAAATCGATGTTCTCTAGTAATAAAAGCATGGGGATAAAACTTAGATTTATAAATATAAGCATCTAATTTATTGATATTCTTCCAAATCGTATGACCTTCCTTTTTATCCATAGTTAAAGTAAGTAAAGAGCCTTTAGCTCTAACAGTATAAGTATCCCCAATGATATTAATATAATCTAAAATTTTAACGTGATTGCCAAACCATCTATCGGCTAGAAATTTTATTTTAGCATCAGGGTTATTTAATTTAACTAAATCATGGCAAGTTTGGATGGCCTCTTTAAAGATAGGGTAAGTATAAGCTTCACTATCATGGTATTTAAACTCCTTGAACCATAATGGAATACCAGTTTTACCAACTCTTAACGTGAACATAAGAATAGTATATCTATCTTCTACATACATGTGATCTAAGGAAATGATTACTTTATTATCATCATGCTTTACTTTATAAGTAGACATGATATTTTGAATGAATTTAAAATAGAAATGATGAAAATCATAATTCGGATTACGAAGAGAACGAGTAATATAACGTTCTGCAGAATCAAGAGAAGTATTTTTTAAAGGAACGATAGTAGAAGCGATGTCAGAGATGATGATAGATTCAGATTGAAGTAAAGAAAGAGAGAATAAAGAGATAAACTTCAGAAAAGGAAGAGGAAGATAATTAGCAAAAGAGAGAGATTTATCTAATAAATTAGAAAAAATATTTAAATTAGGACTAGACGATAGTGTGAAAAGTTTTATGGAAAATTAGTAACACTAGATGAAAAAGATATTAAGATGAAAATCTTGATATAAATCTATCAACAAATGATAGAAAAATTGATCTTTGACAACAAA
>DVJF01000010.1 GCA_018716965.1 Candidatus Caccenecus avistercoris
GATATGAGGATTATTTAAATTTTGTTAGTAAACACCCTAAGATGTCCAAGGTTCAACTTGATACAGTTATTGGGAAAGCTTCAAATAAAAAAGTGTTACTTACTATGTATTTAGTAGATACTCATTTTATGCTTATATTTTTACTTGATACAAAGACTTCCAAAAATGTAACTGAAGTTTTTAAAACTTTAAAAAGAGATATCTCCGTTGATTTATATCGAAAAATTTTTCGAATTATTCTAACAGATAATGGTCCTGAATTTTATAATCCTTATGAAATGGAAATAGATTATAATACTTGCAAAAAAGTTTGTAATGTCTTTTATTGTAAACCTTATTCTTCTTGGCAAAAACATGAAATTGAAGTGAATCATGAATATATTAGAAGAGTTTTACCAAAAGGAAGTAATTTTTCAAGTTTAACAAAGGAACAAGTAAAAAGGATTCAAGATAACATAAATGCTATTCCTAGAGAATCTTTAAATGGTAAGACACCTTTTGACTTAACAAATCAAAAATATCCCCATTTTATAAAAGCTTTAAAATGCAAATATATTGAACCTGATAAAGTTTCTCTTAACAAGAATGATATCTTAGGAGATAAGTAATGGAAAATATAAAAAATATAGTTTTTTACAAAGAACCATTTTTAGGTAATTTTACAATTCAAGACTTAATTTACTTTTTAGAAAATCAATATATCAGAAGTAAAAAACTAGACCAAGAACTATCTAGTTATTTAAAAGCAAAAGGTATCTCTAATAAGAAAATAAATCAATTACTATCTATTGCTGATAATACTAGCAATCTTAAATTTATAATTGACATGTTGAATAATCAAATTTAAAATTTCAATGAAAAAGCAGAAGTAGCCACTTCCACTTTTTCGTTGACAAATAAGCCAATTAAATACCATAAAAATATTTAATGTATGGGAACTTAGTTTAAAAAATAACTAATCCGATACACTTTTTCGCATGGAATAATTTCTTCATGCCATTATATATTATCATATTTTGGTAAAAAATGATATATATTTTTTACTTTTTTGGCTTATTTTATGGGAATTAAATCACGAAATTATCTTTTTCATTAACTAGCGGGAACTTCGGATGTAATTCAGTCTTTTTTTGATTTCCTCGTAAATTGCTTTATGGCCTAAATAGTTTATGTAATAGCTTTCTTTATTTAAATAATAGTTTTTGTTCATTAATATTTTATTAATATCAATAAATAGAAAGTTGTTAGTTAGGGCAATATCTCTTAAGCTGGCATTTATTTTTTCTATCGTTAATAAATCGTTTTTTCCCCATGTATAAAGACTTACGACAATCACTTTGTTATTGTTTAACATTTTAATCATACTTAATAGTTCTTCCATGTCATGGAGATATTCTTCTTTAATTTCTCTTGTTATTTTAGTACTAGCTAATTCATCCATGCCTATGGCTATAGTTAAGATATCGGCATTATTTATGGCTTGTTTTATTTCAATGGTTCTTTCTTTAATAGTTAGAGATTTATTTTCTTTTATTTCATATATTAATTCTTTTACAGTTTTTCCAGCGTTTGAAAATTCATGAGTATATTCTTTTAATTTGTGAGTGGCATCTAAATCATCTTTTAAATAATCATTAAAACTTTTACCTTCTATACCATAAGGGGTCATTCCAATAGATGTGCCATCTCCTAATGAAGTTAGAGTTAGTTCATTACTTTGAGTGAAAAAATAGATAATAACGGATAAAATACCTCCTAATAAAGCAATCGCTATTATCTTTTTCTTCATAAATGTCACCTCAAAAAAAATATAGTACACTATACTATATTTCTCTTATTTCTATTTTAGCACCAACATTTGTTAGCTTACTTTCAATGCTTTCATATCCTCTTAATATATGCTCTACATCATTTACAATGGTTGTTCCAGTAGCCGTAAGTCCAGCTAGGACTAAGGCTGCTCCTCCTCTAAGATCGGTTGCTACAACTTCACATCCATGAAGTTTACTTGGACCAATAGTCATAGAACTCATACCTTTGACAGTTATATTAGCTCCCATTTTATTTAATGATGGAACATGACCCATGCGGTTTTCCCAAATTGTTTCTTCAAATAAACTGGTACCGTTTGCTTGGGTTAATAAGACGCTCATTGGTTGTCCTATATCTGTTGGAAAACCAGGATAAACTAAAGTTTTAATATTTGTGGGTTTTAAATTATCTACTTTACTTATTATGATATTATCACTATTAATCGTAATATCTGAAGCCATGTCTTTTAATTTGCTAGTTAAAGCTTCTAAGTGTTTTGGAATGATATTCGTAATCTTCAGATTTTTGCCTACTAAAGCACCGAGAATTATGTATGTTCCGGCTTCAATTCGGTCAGGTAAAACTGTTATATTACCACCATGTAATTTTTCTACTCCAGTAATCGTTATTTCATCTGTTCCAGCACCTTCTATTTTGGCACCCATACTAATTAGGAAATCCGCTATATTTTCAATTTCAGCTTCTTTAGCAGCATTATGAATTACAGTTGTTCCTTCGGCTAGGACACTGGCAAACATTAAGTTTACGGTGGCACCAACACTTTGGAATCTTAAATATATATCTGTTCCAATTAATTTATCGGCCTTTAAAATATATTTATTACCATCAATTGTTACATCGGCTCCTAAAGCTTTAAAACCATCAATATGAATATCTATTGGTCTAGCGCCAATATTACAACCACCAGGAATGTATATTTCGACATATTTTTCTTTGCCAAGTAATGCTCCCATAAAATAATAGGAAGCACGAAGTTTCTTGGAATGTTCTTCATCTATAATTGTATTTTTTAAATTTGTTGTATCTATTTGTAATTTATCATTATCCAAAGTTACATCACAATTTAGTATTTTTAATATATCTATTAAAGCATCACGGTCTGATATGTTTGGTACATTATCTAATTTTGATATCCCACTTGCAAGAATTGATGCTGGTATTAAGGCTACAGCACTATTTTTGGCTCCACCTATAGGAATTTCCCCTGTTAAGATATTATTTCCCTCAATTACCATTTGTTTCATTTTAACACACCCTTACTTTTAGAAAAATATTAGTATAAGTAGGCTCTTATACTATTTTTTATGATTAATATTTATTTTGGTGCATATTAAAGATATTTAATATTTCCCTCACAATTACTATATCTTTATATTTTTATTTTGTCAAACATTTTTATTTTTTTAGTGTCTAATTTGAATAAAAATTGTAAAACTCCCCTTTATTATAGTAGGTGATAGGCTTGAAAAAGGTAATTGTAGTTTTATTTTTAGTTAGTTTAGCTTTTATTTTTAGTAATCATGATGAAGAAATTATTATTCCTAATAATGCGATAAGATTTCGGGTAATTGCTAATAGTGATAGTGTGGAAGATCAAATGAAAAAGATGGAAATTAAGAGTGCTGTAGAAAATAAAGTGTATGCCCTTATTAATGGAGAGAATAATGCTATAGAAGTTAGAAATATTATTGAGGATAATATGGATACTATAAAGGATATTGTAGAAGAATATAATGTTCCTTATAATATTAATTATGGAAATAACTATTTTCCTAGTAAGACTTATAAAGGGGTAATGTATCCGGCTGGTAATTATGAGTCTTTAGTTATTACTTTAGGTGATGGGGTTGGGGCAAATTTTTGGTGTGTATTATTTCCTCCTTTATGTTTGATTGATAATTCTAAAGAAGACATTAGTGATGTAGATTATCAACTTTATGTTAAGAAACTTCTTAAAGGGTTCTAAAATATAAACATCCTAATACAATTTGATAGGAGGTTTTTTGTTTGAAGGAATTCATTAGTATATTATTAATTGGAATTGCTTTATCCATGGATACTTTTTCATTATCTTTGGGTGTTGGTATGTTTGGAGTTACAAACAAAAAATCTCTACAACTTGCCATTATTGTTGGTTTAATGCATTTTGTTATGCCGCATTTAGGAATGATACTGGGAAGTAAATTGATAGAAATATTTGAAATAAAGTATGATATATTATTGGGATTTATTTTGATTATTATAGCATTACAAATGATTATTGATGTTATTAGACATGAAGAGGAAAAGTTTAATTTATCTTTACTTGGATGTTTGTTCTTTGCTTTTGGGGTTAGCTTAGATAGTTTTTCTTTGGGACTCGGTCTTAAAGCTATTACTTCTAATATATATTTAGCTATGAGTGTGTTTGCTCTATGTAGTTTCCTATTTACTTATGCAGGGGTGGTTGTAGGTAAATTTGCTAATAAACTTTTAGGTATATATGCCAATATTATTGGAGCGATTATTTTATTTATTATAGGATTATGTCATTTAATATAAAAACCCAGGATATACCCGGGTAAGTTATTTTGTTTCAATACGGTTAAATAATATTTTTGGCGCATTAAGCTGTAAATCTTCTTCTAACTCGCCAAATTCTAAAGTGTCATAACTAGTTTTTTTTGTATTTAATTCTTCTAATATCTTATTTGATGTATCGGGGATAAATGGACTTAATAAAATAGCACAAATACGAATACTTTCTAATAAGTTATAAAGAACAGTTGCTAGGCGATCATTTTTGGTTTCATCTTTAGCTAAAACCCATGGTGTTGTCTCATCAATATATTTATTACAACTTCTAAGTACTTCCATAATTTCTTCGATAGCTTCATTTACTTTTAAGCCATTCATTTTTTCGTCTACTACCGTTTTTAAAGATGCAACTTTGTTAATTAATTCTTCATCAATTGCTTCTGTTACTTTAGGATTTTTGGTTAAGCCATCAAAATACTTATGCGCCATAGAAATCGTTCTATTAACTAAGTTTCCTAAAGTATTGGCTAAATCACTATTTGTTCTTCCAATTAAAGCTTCTTCTGAGAAATTACCATCAGAACCAAATGGTACTTCTCTTAAGGCATAATATCTTACGGCATCTACGCCATAGGCATTAATATATTCTCTTGGATCTTTGTAATTTCCTAAACTTTTAGAGATTTTTCCCCCATCTATTTTTAACCAACCATGGCCAAAGACTTGTTTTGGTAGGGGAAGATCTAAAGCCATTAGCATACATGGCCAAATAATAACATGGAATCTCACGATTTCTTTTCCAACTAAATGAAGGTCGGCTGGCCAATATTTTTTCATTAAAGTATCATCTTCAGGATAACCTAGAGAAGTAATATAGTTTGATAAGGCATCAATCCATACATAAACAACATGTTTAGGATCAAAATCTACTGGTATTCCCCAAGTAAAACTCGTTCTTGATACACATAAATCTTCCAATCCAGGATTGATAAAATTATTTAGCATTTCATTTTTACGAGATAAAGGTAAAATAAAGTCTGGATGTTCTTCGTAGTATTTAACAAGTTTATCTTGATATTTCGATAGTTTGAAAAAATAAGCTTCTTCACTAACTAGTTTAACTTCTCTACCACAATCAGGACATTTGCCATCTATAAGCTGGGACTCTGTCCAAAATGATTCACAAGGAATACAATATAATCCTTGATAGGTTCCTTTGTAAATGTCGCCTTGGTCATATAATTTTTTAAATATTTTTTGGACGCGTCTTACATGATCTTCATTTGTTGTACGAATAAAATAATCATAAGAAATATTTAGAGATTTCCATAGGTCTTTAGCATCCTCAATAATTTTATCTACATACTCTTTTGGGGTTACTCCCGCTTCACGAGCCTTTTTTTCAATTTTTTCACCATGCTCATCTGTACCAGTTTGAAAATAAACATCATAGCCAGTTAATCTTTTGTATCTAGCCATAGCATCCGCGATAATGGTCGTATAACAGTGTCCAATATGAAAATTAGCACTGGGATAATAAATTGGGGTTGTTACATAATATTTTTCTTTCATTTTCTATTCCTCCTTATAATAAAATAAAAAATCATAAACTAAGGACGAGTAAATACCCGTGGTACCACCTTAATTCATGATTTTATTCATGCACTTTACTTTTATAACGGTAAGTCGCCGTCTAAACTCCAGAGTCATCTTCCTCATTATCTAGTGTTTATTTTCATCAGCCATAAACTTTCTTTAAGCATAGATAATAAGTACTCATTCCTTCAACATTTAAGATATGTTCATTATATTATATGAAATATTTAATGTCAAGTAGAAGTTAGATATCTAATTTTTGAGAAAAGATGCTTGCTATAAGTTTACCAATAACTATTTCATCTTTAATAGGAGTATCACTATACATGATAATAAGACCAATACTATCATTTAGAGAAATAATGGGAATAAAAACAAAATTGCCATTTAAAGTATATTCACCAATTACTTCGGATGTATTTTCTTTAATTGTAACTTCTCTACTTTCTAAAATATTTAAATATTCTTGATTTAATAATTTACCTTTTAAATCACTTGATATGCCAGCATGGGCTATGATTTTCTCGCGATCCGTAATAATTATTTTATAATTAAAGTTATTATATATTAAATCACATAAATTACTTGCTAAATCACTATGTGTCGCCATGCGATAATATTTTTTTAGGATAATACTGTCATTTTCAGTGAATATTTCCATGTTTTCACCATCTCTTATCCCTAAATTTCTTCTGATTTCTTTTGGTATAACAATGCGTCCTAATTCATCAATTCTTCTTACTACTCCAGTAGACTTCAAATTTTACAACTCCAATCTACTATTAATATTGGCTAAGTAATTATTTTTATACACAAAAAAACTACTCTTTTTGAGTAGAAAATTATCTAGATAGTTCTTCTCTTGCTGTTAAGCCAAAGGTTTCATCTAGTTTATTTAAGAAAGCATTGTAAATATCTTCTTGTCCTAGATTTAACACTTTTACTTTAGCATTTTTTAATAAATTAGCAAATGCTAAAGTCATTTCAGGTGTCATGATTGGATGTACTCTTTTTAAGAATAAATAATCTTTTACCCATTCATTAAGGGCTAATTCTTCAGTAGTTATACTATTATATATTGCTCTTAGTTGTTTCATTATTTCACGACCACTAGCATATTCTTTCTCAGATGTTGTTTCCTCTAATGAATTAATTTTTAGAGTTTCTGTTTCATGACGTGTTTTTTTACTATTAACTAATGTTTTTTCTTGATTAATCATATAATCACCCCTTTAGTGAGTGTCTATTATACAATAATATATTAAATTTGTCAAATTTTTATTCCTAAAATGTTAATCCTTTTTTAAAATTATACCTTATCATTAGTTAAAATTATACCTCAATATATTGTATAATATATCTCTGAAAGGAGATGTATTTTTTATATGCATAATAAATCATATGCATTAAAACTTGTTCA
>DVJF01000011.1 GCA_018716965.1 Candidatus Caccenecus avistercoris
TGAGTTCATCTTGACTCTTGATTTTTTATTTCATATCATTATAATTTTTTAGTCAACAAAGTATCACTTTGTTGCTTATCAATTAAACAATTCGGATATCCATTTCGGATTTCCTAACTTAAATTAACCAATCTTTAAATTATTGCCCATTATATTCTTACATTATTGTAAAGCTTTTATCTTTTTTTCTAGTCTCTTTGTGTACAAGTAATACCTTTATTATCAATGAATTCAAGAGCTTCTATCACGCGAGTTCGTTCTTTTACAAATTTCCCATCTTGATATGTATAAGTATAATAAGCTTCTACAATATCTTGATCTTTCGCATTACAAATACTTTCACCATGATAATTAACATCCTCTACTACTCTTGTTGCATATATCGTAATAACATTATCTTCATAAGTAATAAAATCCGTATAATCTTTTATAAGCATATCATCTTCATCAATCTCTTTTTCTTCTAAAACAATATTACCCTCTGTATCTACAGCATAAAGTGTTGTAGTTCTGCCCGCTGTTCCATCCGTAAAAGTAAATACAACTAAATCATCTAAAACATGAAAATTTAAAAATATCTTATAATCCAAACTACCATTTTCTTCGATATTGAGTCCATCTTCCTGATAAAACTCATGTCCATTAATCATAGCTCTTACACTTTCTGGATAGCCATTATCTTTAAAATTGTAAAAGAGAAATTCTAATACAGCTTCTTCCCCAGCTACATTTAATGTTTTTTTACAATAAATAGCACTGGCCTCATCACAACCATCAACCACTAATGCTCCTTCGTTAACCCATATTCTTTTACCCTCAGCCCGTAGGTGAGAATCACTAAACTCTTTCGTACTAGCAAAAGCAATTAAAACAACTAATACAATAAGAACAATTATTATTCCAATCCATTTTCTCTTATTCATAACTACCTCCCAATAAATTATTAAAAAAACAAGAAAATTGTGCAAGTATTATTTATGACTTCTAGGATGAGCCTTATCATATACTTCCTTTAGCTTATCAATCGTAACATGCGTATATATTTGAGTTGTACTAAGCGACTCATGTCCAAGCATTTCCCCAACACTTCTAATATCAGCTCCTTCATTTAACAAATCAGTTGCAAAAGTATGTCTTAAAGTATGGGGTGTTATTTTACTTTTAATATTTTTATTTAAAGCATATTTTTTAACAATTTCTTCTACTCTTCTCGTGGTAAGTTTACCCGTTTTACTAACGATTAAATAGTCACTATCAAGACCATTTAATAATCTTGGCCGAACTTCTTTAATATAATGATTAAATAATTCTTCCCTACAAGCTTTAAAAAACACAATTCGTTCTTTACTTCCCTTACCCATTACTTTAATCTTTTTCCCACTAAAATCAATATCTTGCATTTTAATACTACAAAGCTCACTTACTCTAAGTCCTGTAGCATATAAAAACTCAACAATAAATTCATTTCGAACTTCTAAATCATCATCTGCTTCATCCCGACTAAATAAAACTTCACTTTCACTATGATTTAAAAAGATCGGTAATTTCTTTATAACTTTCGGATTTTTAATCATCAAAAAAGGATTAACCGCAATCTTTTTTATTTCCACCAAATAATTATAAAATGACCGAACAGCACTCAAATATAGTGAAGCCGTTTTACTCTCATAATTCTTTTTTACTAAATAAGCTTTATACCCATTAGCAATATCCTTAGATACATTCAAAAAAGAATAATGATGTTCCCTTAAAAAAATCTCATATTCTTTTAAAGCTTCCACATAAGTTTTACTAGTCCTTATAGAATACCCGAGTTCTAAAGTTAAATATTCCCTAAAAGAATCAACATAACTATTCATATAAATATAAATACAACCTTCTTTGAATTACATAGGGTAATGAACCAATACCACTTAAAAATTCATTCTTGCTTTGACTAATCTTTATTCTATTAAATAACTGAGCATCAATCTTTTTATTCAAAAAGTTAACAACTTTATTCACAAACACTTTATCTGTATAATTCGCATTTAAAAGTTGCCACATATCATAATAATTGTCTTTCGTTAAAGCATCCATCTTTCTTGTATTTTTCTTCTCATAATAAATAACTACTAAAGGCATAGTATCTTCTACTTCTAACAAATTAGCTTCTTTTATCGCATCCATAATTTCTTTTTTAGTAAACTTTTGTGTAAAAGCATCTAACTCTTCTAAATTAGTCGAGGTAAAAGAATTAGCTATTTTTAAATTTAATAAATCAATGGGAAAATAATTTTTAGGTTTTACTTCCACCGCTAAGTAATATTTATTTTCCACTCATCTTCACTCCTAACATAATAAAGTATAACACGGAATTTTAAACTTGTAAAACTATATTATCAAAATAAGCATCATAAAATTTCAAATTGCCTCACTCATATCTTAAATTTTACATCAAAATACCAAAATCAATCACATTTTTTAAAATATCCCCGAAAAAAACTTGACTTTAATTTATAAGAATGATATATTGTTAATGCGTATGAATTTGGACCTCTAGCTCAGTTGGTTAGAGCATCCGGCTCATAACCGGGCGGTCGTAGGTTCGAGTCCTACGAGGTCCACCATTTAATGCACGTGTGGCGGAATTGGTAGACGCACTAGACTTAGGATCTAGCGGTTAATTCCATGGGGGTTCGAGTCCCTTCACGTGCACCAACTTGTATCTGAAAGCTCTTATTTAAGAGCTTTTTTCATGTATTACTCTAACAAATTACTCTTAAAAAAAGAAGCCTTCTCATTAAGAAAGCCCTTCTAAAAAAGAATTCAATAATTCACTTTTAGCATGAATATCTCCTTCATCCAAATAAGAGAAATCATCTATAAGTTCTTCTAACGCTTCTATTAAATCTGCATCAAGTACATCTTGATAATCTTCAAGTATTCCTTCTAATATTTCAATAGCATCAGTAATCTCTTCTTCACCATTAGCTAAATCTTTAAATCGTTTTAAAAATTCTAAATAATATTCCTCTCGTAATTTTTCTAGAAATTGCTCCAACATATCTTCTAATTCACTAACATTTTCTAATTCCATACCTTCCAATAATTCTTCTATTTCCCCTACTTTTTCTAATACTTCTAATCTCATAAATATTCTCCTTCCTCTATTATTATATAATAAATAATAAAGCTCTACAACTACTACTCTTGAATAAATAAAACTTTTAAGATATAATACCTAAGAAACAGAAAGGAATACTTGTATGGAGAAATTTCAAGAAATAGAACGAAGCATCATTAAAAAATATCGTAAGGAAATATGGTGCAAATTCACCAAAGCCATAAGGGATTATGAACTAATTCAAGATAATGATAAAATTATGGTTTGCATAAGTGGTGGAAAAGATTCATTCTTAATGGCCAAATGTTTTCAAGAAATAAAAAAACATGGTAAAGTTCATTTTGATGCCCATTACGTTGTTATGAATCCCGGATACACTGAAAATCATTTAAAAGAAATTAAAGAAAATGCTCGAATTTTAAATATACCTATTGAAATATTTACCAGTGATATTTTTGCATCTGTAGAAGTAATTGGCCACAAAAGTCCATGCTATATGTGTGCTAGAATGCGTAGAGGCCACTTATATAATAAAGCTCGTGAACTCGGATGCAACAAAATTGCTTTAGGCCATCATTTTGATGATGTTATTGAAACAAATCTTTTATCTATGCTTTATAGTGCTGAAATTAAAACAATGATGCCAAAACTTCACAGTGAACATTTTCCTGGTTTAGAACTTATTAGGCCTATGTATTTAATTAAAGAGCAAGATATTATTTCTTGGGCTAAATACAATCATTTATCTTTCTTAAATTGTGCTTGTAAAATGACTTTAGAAAATAGTCTTGATGAAGAAAAAAGTAAAAGAAAAGAAATAAAAAAACTAATTAATGATTTAAGAAAGATAAATCCCTATATTGATTATAATATTTTTAAAAGTATGGAAAATATTAATTTAACGCAAATACTTGGATATAAAAAAGAGGAAGAAAAATATTTTTTCCTAGATGATTATGAAGAAAAAGAGGACTATCAAGAAATTAAATAACTAATTTCGTGATAGTCCTTATTTTTGATTATTTACACTATTTTAATGCTTCAATTTCTTCTTTTGATAAATTAACAAGACTCATAATTTCTTCAACTGAATATCCTTTATTTATCATATTTCTAGCTGTTACAAGAGCTTGTTCTTCTCGTCCTTCATCTCGACCTTTATTTTTTTCATAAGTAAGCCGATCTTGAAAGGTTGTTCCGTTATCTTTTAAGAAGTTTTGAACATATTCTATTGATTGTTCCATTGCTTTATCGTCCTTTCCAATTTGTTCCATATTATTCATATTTTCCGCTATCATAAATTTACCCCACTTTACTAATTTATTTTCATTCACATTGTATACCATTTTACTTATTAAATCAAGTCTTACAAGATATAAATTAATGAATTCATTATTTAAATCAGGATTGCTCACTTTTCTTATAAAACCATAATCATTAACAATCTCTTTATTTTCCTTTGAATAGTTTCCAAAGATAAAATTAATACTATAAACTTTTTTAGCATTTATATAGGTATCTCCTTTTTTTAATTGATTACCGAATAATCTTGATAAATAAGATGCACTTTTCAAGTATTCTTCTTTACTAAACTCATTTTTATACATTTCAATTGATACAATTTCACCAGTATCTAAAATAGCAACAATATCCCCATAGAACATTTTATCTTCAAAGCTTTTTCCATAAATAGGATAATCTTTAAAAACTTCAATTGTTTCTATTTTTTTAGGAGTTTTAATATAATCAAAAAAAGCAGTAAGTAAGTCTATAACAACTTCTTTATGACTAAAAACATATTTAAATAATATATCATTAGTCAAATTATCAAAAATTGCCGTTTGCATGGAGTCCTCCTTTCATAAAGATTTAATATCTATCTTACCACATTTATTTCTCATAATTTGTCGAATGGTGTCAGGTGGTAAAAAAAGTTTTAAAATAAAAAATAGTAGATAACAAAGTCAGAAAAATTGGAGTTTTTCTCATAAAAAAACTGTTAAGAAATGAATAACTTAATTTCAAAACAGCTTCATTTAATTATTTAATTCTTCCAAAGCTTCTATCGCTTCTAAAAACGTACCAACACTAATAATTTGAATATCATAATTTTTATCTTCTGCAACACTTAAGGCTTCTTCATAGTTTTCTTCGGGACATATAAACACATCAGCATCATTTTTAACCGCACCAATAAGTTTATATTTTACTCCTCCAATTTCTCCAACATTTCCATCGATATCAATAGTACCCGTTCCAACAATTTTCTTACCACCCGTAATATCTTTAGGAACTAGACTGTTATAAATAGTTAAACTCATCATTAACCCTCCACTAGAACCAGCCTCACTTGCTTTAGAGGTAATACTTACCTCTGGATTAGTCGTATATTCATAGGTAGTTAGAAGACTAACCCCTATTTTCATACCATCATCCGTATTATAAGTATAAGCATAACATTCTAATTCTTCATCATCTCTTACAACGTATAATTGCACTTGTTCATCTTCATCCAATTCTTCAATAATTGCTCTTAAATCATCCAAAGAATGAATTTCTACATCATTGACTCTTACAATTTCATCCCCTATTTTTAAATTGGTATCGGCTTCTTCGGCAATATAACTTACTTCACTAATAGTGCCCGTAATACTTATATCTGCCCCAGCTGCCTGATAAGCATTAATAATCGCTGCATCCATTGATTCTTGCATATAAAGCCTTTCTCTTTCGAGCATTTCTTCCATATTTTCCCCTTCAATGGTAATTTCATCCGCTGAAACAATATCCCAATCCGGAATAATATAAGAAAGAAGTAAAAAAGGAATAGACCCTCTTACCATGGATACATAAGCCATATTAAAAGACCCTTCGGCCTCATAACCATCACTAACAGTAATACGTTTATTCAAATTAACAGCCCCACCTGGTGTATAAATAGAATAAGGCAGCTCAATCATAAATAATAAAAATACCACAACAATGGCAATTAAACCTTTATAATTCTCTTTAATAAATTCTTTTATCTTTTCATATATTTTAGTAAACAATTTAATATCACCTAATAAATTATATCAAATATAGAGGGTTTTATGAAGAAAAAATTAATGGATTTTACTTTTTGTTTATTTTGTTTTATAAGCATTATCTTTATTTTTAAAAATAATAAAGAAGTAGCAAATGTCATATTGGAAGCTGTAAATTTATTTTTTAAGAAAGTTTTTGTCTCTTTATTTCCTATGTTTATCTTAAATGACATTTTAATAAATTTAAATATTCCCTATTATTTCTACTTATTATTTAACAAATTATTTTTAAAAGTATTTCACACCAGTGGACTAGGTGCTTATGTTTTTATCATGAGCTTAATAAGTGGCACCCCAAGTAATGCTTACATTTTAAAAGAACTCGTAGAACTTGAAAAACTAAGTATCGAAGAAGCAAATCACTTTTTAACCTTTACTTATTTTTCGAATCCCTTATTCTTAACCGTTATGTTATCTACTATATTTAATGCAAGAATTGTCCTAAAAATTATTTTATGTCATTATATAGCCAATATCATTATTGGCATATTAATGCGCAACAAAGCGCCAAAAATAGTAACCAACCAGAAATACACCCAAAACAAATCAAAAAGTTCAATTATTAAAAGCATCAATAAAAGTATTTCAACTCTTCTAATGATTTTAGGAACAATTTGCTTTTATATGCTCCTAACATTTATTATAACGAATCTCTTCCCTGATAATCTTCTAATCAAAACTCTTATTTCCGGATTCTTAGAAATAACGAATGGTCTAAATACCATTACATCCCTAAATATTTTCATCCAAATAAAAGAAATTATCGCCACAGCCATAATCTCTTTTGGAGGATTAAGTATCCACACTCAAATAAAATCTATTTTAGAAGATACCAAGATGAACTATTCTTACTTTTTCAAAGGACGTATTATGCAAACGATAATTAGTGTTATTTTAATAATTCTTTTTTAACAAGTAATATTAGTTGGATAACTAGATAGCTCATTTTTAAGTCCCAAATAAGTAAACTCTAAATCATCTTTTACCGTTGTATTTTCTCCATCTATATAAACTGGTATTACAATACTAACTAAATAATAGTCATTTTCTAATTCTTGATATTGATAAGTAATACAAGTCCCATAAGTTGCATTAGCACTTTTTAAAGGATATTCTTCATTATCATAAGTAAGAGACTTACTATCAACGATAATTGTTTTTTCTTGATCCATAAAAAGTGTTAGTATGGTTTTTTCATCTCGCTTCTCTATTTGTAAACCATTTAAATGATAATCTAAAAAATCTTGTTCGATATTCCCGATAATTTCTGTTCTAGCTATCTCATCATCACTAGCATAAGTCTTATCATGATTAATTGCATCTAGCGCCATCATAACTCTTAAAAGGAGTAATAAAACTACCGATATTAAAGCAATACTAATGAGTAACTCCAAAATCGTAAAGCCTTTTCTATTCATTACTTATCACTCCAATACTAGCATAACTATACTCATCTTCATAGAAAAATTCTCCCACGAGCCGGTAATCATAATCTTCATTATTCGATAAAGCATCCAAATAATTATTAAAACTACTAGCATAATTATTTTCATTATAATCATGTATTCTATAAGGAACTAAATAGACATGTTCTAAATGAAACTTATCCCATAAAGTATGACAGCTAGTAACTAGAAAATCATCACAAGAAATCTTTCGGATATCACTTACATTCAGATAATCATTCATTCCATTTAATAATAAATATTCTTTTAAATAATACATTTTATAAATATTAGCAGCATCATCATACTGTATATTTTTCTCTCGATTATCAATCATACTTGTAAATGTCCCATATAAAAGAAGCAAAGAAACAGTAACAAATGTAATAACAATAATGGTTTCTAAAAGTGCAAACCCTTTTTTCATTTTAAAACACCTACTTTTGGGTTTTTCTTTTTTTATGAAGTCGCTTATAATAAAATATTCCCACAATTAATACAAATATAATAATTAAAATAATTAAGACAATATGAGAAAAATTATCAAAAATACCCAAAATAGACTCCCAATTATCTCCTACCTTTGCTCCAATAATAGTAAGTACCGAATTCCAAATTAGCGAACCCGCAATAGTATAAAGTAAAAACTTAGGGATAGCCATCTCACTCATACCAGCTGGAATACTAATAAGACTTCTTACAATCGGAATAAACCGGCAAAAGAAGACCGTTTTATTTCCTTTTGTATCAAACCAATGATCAGCCTTATCAATATCACTTTCTTTAAGTCTTAAAACTTTTCCTATTTTACCAGAGACAATTCTTTTTAATCGTTCCTTATTTAATATTTTTCCAATAAAATAAAGGACAATTGCTCCCAGTAACGAACCAAGCGTCGCCGCAATTATTACACCTACCACACTTAATTTTGTAAATGTTGTCATAAATCCCCCAAACAACAATATTACTTCCGATGGTATTGGTGGAAATATATTTTCCACAGCAATCAAGAAAAATACACCAAAATATCCAAATTGCTCCATTATTGATAAAACCATTTCTTGCATAAATATCAAACCTCTCTTATATCCAGTATATCATAAATTAAAAATCATGCAAACAAAAAGATGTTCGACAGTGTTAAGTACAAGCCTTCCCACGTCAACATCATCTATTTAATAGTTCTCTTTAAATATCTCTAAACGTTTAAGCATCCGTTCACGACCCAGAATATTCATAATATCATAAAGATTTGGTGTCATACTAGAAGTAGTTAAAACAACCCGCATTACGGTAGTAAAATCTGCCACATTACCTTTATAATGTAGAGGGTTCTCTTTATACTCCTTCATATTAGAAGCATAACCCATTTTATCACATAACTCTTTTATCGCTGTAAACCATTCTTCTTCCGTATCACTTTCCTGATAATAATGTTCTAAATATTCTTCCATAATAGCCAGTATTTCTTCTTTATCAGCAATCTTGCCAAAATCATAATTTAATGTTCTATCCCATTCTTCATCAAACATATACCAAATTTTATCAAAAATACTACTATAATTTTCATAATCTTTACGAGGCTTTTTAACTTCTCTTTCTATATTTAAGAAATGAATCGTATCATCCTTATATTTACTAATTAAATTATATACATGTTCATCATATTCTTTCGCCCATTTTAAATACTCCTCGTATAACTCACTAGCTTTCATCTTCGAAATATAATTCTTAGAAATATTATCTAATTTATCTAAATCAAATAATGCCCCACTAGAACTCATCTTTTTCGGACTAAATGGGAATTCATAGAAAGGTTTATCTGGATTATTAGTCCTCCATTCCTCAAAATTCGAATTAGCTATCGTCATTACAGCATCAAGTACCGCTACTACTGGATACCCTTTTTCTTCATAGTAAAACATTAAAGCTTCGGGATCTTTTCTCTTACTAATTTTCCGAATAGTATCGCCATCTTTTTTCAAAATTAATGAAGTATGAATGTATTTAGGCATTTTAAAACCAAAACTAGAGAAAAGTTCGTAATGAAGAGGAACACTACTAAGCCATTCTTCTCCTCTTACTACATGAGTTGTCCGCATTAAATGATCATCTACGACATGAGCAAAATGATACGTTGGAAGTAAATTTTCACTTTTCATAATAGGCACATCAATATCATTTTCTGGTAATTCAATCTTGCCTTTCGTTAAATCTTCAAAAATAAATTTTTTATTAAAGTCCCCTTCTGAGCGAAATCGAATCGTAAACTTTTCACCTGCTTTTATTCTTTTAGCAGCATCTTCATTAGATACATCTCTAAATTTCGCATATCTTCCATAAATACCAATTCTTTTTTTATTTTTCTGCTGATACTCTCTTATCTCATTTAATTCATCACTGGTTAAAAAACAAGGATAAGCTTTTCCTACTGCAATTAAATGTTTAATAAAAGCATGATATATTTCTATTCTCTCACTTTGAATATATGGTCCATAATTACCAACAATCTTTCCTTCATATTCATATTCTTGAGGATAAATATGATAATGCTTTAAAATATGATGAATAAACTCAACAGCGCCTTCAACACTTCTAGCTTGGTCTGTATCTTCATTTCTTAAATAAAAAATGCCATCACTAGATGCTGCTAAACAGTAATTAATCGTCGCACTCATCATATTTCCAATATGCATAAATCCCGTTGGAGAAGGTGCAAATCGTACAACCTTAGCTCCTTCTTTTAAATTTCTTGCCGGATAAGCTTGTTCATAATCTTCTATCGTTTTTGTTATATTTGGAAATATTAAATCTGCTAATTCTTGATTAGTCATAAGAAAACCTCTTTTCTATTCATTATTGTACTGGATAATACGAAAAAAAGCAAGATACCCTTGCTTAAAAATTATAATCCTTGATTACTTTTCATAAATTCTTTTAATACTTTAGATAAGGCTCTTTTCTCAATTCGTGATACATAACTACGAGATATATGTAAATCTTTAGCAATCTCTTTTTGCGTATGTTCATCTTCATTTAATAAGCCATATCTTTTAATTAATATTTCTTGTTCTCTAGGTGTTAAAACATGAAAGAACTTCTTTAATAAATGAATATTATCTTTTAAATGTAAATCAAGAGCAATATCAATTGAATCATCTTTAATAATTTCCATCAAGCTAACTTCATTACCATCTTTATCAAAGCCAATCGAATCATTCAAACTAACCGTATTCGCTTGTTTTTTATTTGAACGAAAATGCATTAAAATTTCATTTTCAATACATCTTGCTGCATAAGTAGTAATTTTCGTAGCTTTTCCTCTACTATAAGAATCAATCCCTTTAATAAGTCCAATCGTTCCAATACTTATTAAATCATCTGTATCAGTATGCCCATTATCAAATTTCTTTACGATATGCGCAACTAATCTTAAGTTATGTTCAATCAAAGTATTTCTAGCATCCATATCGCCATTTAGCATTTTAGTAATCATCTCATCTTCTTCTTCACTGCTAAGTGGTTCAGGAAAAACTTGATTCGAATAACTTCCCGTAAACATAAGCATATCTTTTACAATACTAAATAAACTTAAAAACATCTTTTCACTCCCTAATAAATTATATTAGAAGAATAAAAAATCATTAATAAAAACTAGCTTAAATGCTAGTTAATATTAGGATGCACCAACTATTTTAAATGGATCTGATGTTGTTCCAGAACCGGTTAGTTCTACATCAGCACGGATATTTATGACTGGACGGACAGCTGCAGTGGTATACGGTGCATAATAATCATTATAAAGACTATCACTAGTACTATAAATATACATAAAAGCATAATTAGTAGTGTTACTCCATAAATGTCCAAATCCAGCTGGAGTCATAGTCCAATAAAAAGTATTATTTTTAAAATTTAAGTAAAAGCTATCATTGCTTATTCCGTTTACTCCACCAGCCATAGCTATTTCATCAGCCGTGATCAAGCCTATTGGGTATGTTAACGATTGATTTCCACTTCCTATCAAATTTCCATTAGCGCTGTTAGTTGTATATAAATCCCTATCATCATAACATGTTAAGACAGGATTTTTATTTGTAGTCAACCTTATATAAGCTCCATAAAATGTTTCTGTTTTTCCCGTACCGCCTAATCCATTGCTGATACTAGAACTAGTGCTTGGTGTTCTATCTCCACAAAAACCTGTACTTCCATCTAAATATTTTTCATAACTTATCAAGTTACTACTAAACCAATTATCTACTACAATTTTAATTTGATTGTCTTGTTCTAAACCGTGTACTTCATTTTCTTTATACATATATCCCACATAAGCATTATCCGTAATATATCCATAATCCACGCCTTCCGAAATCGTTGCATCTTTTGCTTCTTGATTTGAAGTCGTGCCATTAAATATAAGACGAATTGTTCCATCACCATTTATTCTTATGATTCGCCAATAATATCCTCCAAATTGGAACCAGTTATCATTCACTGCACCACGATAATAATAACTTGTTCCATAATCGTCTTCAGCTGCATACATTCCTTCATCTGTTGTTGCTGTTTGACTAAAATCAGGTGTTCCTTTAGCCTCTACCGTTGCTGCTCCACCTTCTTGGGCTAATATTACATCTGTAGCAGTCAATCCTACAGTCGCCTTTTTACTTGATGATACATTGTTTCCTGCTGCATCTTCTACTCTTATATTTATTGTGTGTTCATCACCCTTAATTAATTCGTTAAATGTATAAGTAGCATTTTCACTTCTTATTTCTTCACCATTATCTAGTTTAAAATAATAATAAAATATTCCTATATTATCAGTTGCATTTACTGTAGCAGTTATGCTTGTATCATCAGAACCTATTGTGACACTTTCTATTATAGGATCTTCATTATCCGGTATTAAATCAAAATAGACGCTGCACTTTGTTCCTTTATAATTCATATTCATAAATGACAAATTACCATCTTCATATACTATTTCTCCTCCAGCATCTATATCATTTACTTCACATGTAGATTGTTCTGTATTTAGTGTATATCCTACATGTGGAGCTTTATCAGCGCTTATTGTTTCTGTTCCTTTATTTAAGTACAGAGCTAATACATTAAAATCAGATGGTGAAAAATTAATAGTTCCTTGTATTAATGGCATACTTTGGGTTGTTCTATATTTTGCTCTTGTAAATGTAAGCACTACTGCACTTAACACCAATACTACTACTATTCCAATTATAATATTTCTCTTAATATGGCTTCTCTTTAATAATTCATATTTCATATCTTAACTCTCCTCCATGAAGTTCTACTTCATTTTTATTTGTAATTTTATAAGCTATGATATGGTGAGTTACCTAGCTTATATATAAATTATAATTCTGGGTATACTAAAAGTCAAGAAAAATATAGTTATTTTGGGATATTTTTCTTAAATAAAACTAAGCATGAGAAAATTAGTTTGGTGATTAAGATATGATTTATAACAAAAGAATTAAAGAATTAAGAGAAAGTAAAGACCTAAAGCAATTTGAAGTAGCAGAAATATTAGGCATATATAAAGGATTATATAATCAATACGAAACAGAATATGAAATTATCCCTACGAAACATTTAAATACATTATGTAATTATTTTAATGTTTCGTTCGACTATATTTTAGAATTTACAAATAAAATGAATTATAAAAATAGCATAAATGAAATTGATCCAATTAAAGTAGGACAAAGATTAAAAGAATTTCGCAAAGAAAACAAAATTACTCAAGTTAAATTAGCCAATATGCTAAATACTGTTCAACCAGTTATAGCTAATTACGAAAAAGGAAAATATTTAATCTCTATTCCTTTTCTCTACACAATCTGTAAAAAATATAATATTTCTGCTGACTATTTACTCGGTAAAATAGATAATCCTAAGTATTTGAAATGAATAAATACTTAGGATTTTTATATTGCAAGAAATGTCAGAATTTGTCGAACGCTTTTGCTTGCTTTTTTAAGCACAATACTTCATAATAGTAACTTGAGCATTGGGGCTAATGCTTTAACTTATATAATTAGCTATTTCTTACCTCCTTTACTCCTTGGGGTTTTGGTGAGTCGGAAAGGAGTTGGTTGTATGGAGTTTCGGCTAGTAGTAA
>DVJF01000012.1 GCA_018716965.1 Candidatus Caccenecus avistercoris
TGGACAACCAAGTACCATTATGACAACACTAAATAATTGGTATAATAGTAATTTAGCAAGTTACGAAGAAGATTATATCGATACAGGAGCAGGATTCTGTAGTGATAGAAATTTACAAAGTGGAAGTTGGAATGCATCTGGAAGTCATGATTATGCAGCATACGGAAGACTATATAATAAAGGTAGTGAAAGTGCAAGCTTACAATGTAGTGATGTAGATATACTGTCTCAAGATAATGGAAGATTGCCAAATCCAATAGGACTCGTAACAGCAGATGAAGCAGCATTAGCAGGAGTCACATGGAGTAATCCACAATCCAGTTATTTAAATACAGGACAGAATTATTGGACCATGTCTCCGACTCGCTTTTACAGCGGCGTTGCTTACGTGTTCTTTGTGGGTAGCAATGGCTCCCTCAGCAGCGTCAGCATGAATTACACGCTTGGTGTGCGCCCAGTAATTAATCTGAAATCAGCCATAGCCATTAGTGGTAGTGGAACAACAAGCGATCCTTATACAATATCATAGATTTTTCTAATATATTTTTACGATACGATAGATTAAGCTAAGCGTGATCATCGTCATTCCTTTATTCAATATTTATTACACGCAAAAAGACACATTATACGGGAGCAATACGCTCCCACACAATGCACCTTTGAATTATTTCTAATTAAATGTGTTAATTTACTAATTGTTTGATATAACTATATTTTATTATAGATGATATGCTAAACCAATTTGCCGCGACGTCCGGGAGGGCGAGTGGCAATTGCTAATTTTTTTGGAGGAAATGAAAGATGAAACAAAAATATTATGTAGTTAAAGGAAGATATAAAGATTATATAGTATTTGTTAAAAGTGGTAACTTTTGGAACGCTTTTTATGGAGATGCTTTAATCATCCATTTCTTAACTGGTTATAGTTTTACTAACTATCATGTAGGATTTCCTTCTAAAGTATTAGATAAAGTATTAAATAGAGTTAGAAATTTAAATATTAATTTTATATTAGTATATGAATTAGATGATATTGTTAAATATGAATATCCATCTAATTCATATACTTTTTATTTGAATGAATATATGAATTTTTACAAGAAAAATAGATTTATATAGCTTTAATATCCGTTTTAAAAGACATAATAAAGTAATATGATAAATAATACTAATAATGTATAATAAAGCAGTAGAAGCGTTATAAATGGCTAAATTAAAGGCATAATATTAAAAGAATTTATATATTCTATTCCTAAAACATGAAAAAATATTAATTTTTAGGAATGAAAATAAATAAATTACAACATACAAGAAAAAATACAAGAAAACATACAAGATAGTTGACTAAAAATAATTAAAATGGTACAATAATATTATATAAAATGAGGTGTTTGAATTGAGTAATTATGTACCACCATTTACTATTACAAATACAATACTAGATAGAGCATCATCTATCATGAAAAAGATTGGTAAACTAGATAATTATAAGGATTTAAATAAAATGCCAGTTTTAAGAAGAAATAATAGAATTAAATCTATTCATTCATCATTAGCAATAGAAGCAAATAGCCTATCTTTTGATCAAGTAAAAGACGTAATTGATGGTAAAATAGTAATAGGGCCAAAAAAAGAAATACAAGAAGTAAAAAATGCTTATAATGCTTATGTAAAAATAAAAGAAGTAAATCCTTATTCTTTAAGTGATCTAAAAAAAATGCACAGAATACTAACTTACTTAACAGTAAAAGATGCTGGTAATTTTAGAAAATGCAATGAAGGGGTTTTTGATAGTGAAGGTAATTGTATTCATGTATGTCCTCCACCTGAACAAGTGGATGACTTAATGAAATGTTTATTTAATTGGATGAAATCTAACCATAATACAATACATCCTTTAATATTATCTTCAATATTTCATTATGAATTTGTATTTATTCATCCCTTCGAAGATGGAAATGGCCGTACAGCTAGACTTTGGCAAAATGTTATTCTTTCATATTGGGAGGGTTTATTTGAATATGTTCCGATAGAAACCCAAATAAAAAAATATCAAGAAGATTATTATAAAGTTATAGAAAATTGTAATAAAATAGGTGAGTCAACTGAATTTATTGAATTTATGCTATATATGATTGATGATAGTTTAGATGGATTAATAGAAAATATAAATCTAGAGATAAACCATATAAGTTCGTATGTAAAAAAATTATTAGATGTTATGGAACCCAATATTAATTACACAACTACTGAACTTATGAAATTACTTAATATGAAATCTCGTATTTCATTTAGAAAAAATTATTTAATACCCGCTATAGACAATGGAGTAGTTAAGATGACTTTCCCAAATACACCAACAAGTAAAAATCAAACATATTATAAAGATACGACTTTTTAAGTTATAGTAAAAAATAAATTTTTATAAATTATAAAACGAGAAATTATACTATTAATTTATAAGTAGTAACATAAATATCTTCATTAGTTACATATTCTATAACATATTTATCTTTCTTCTTAACTATTAATAAACCAATAGTTTTATTATGATTTTTAAGTTTTAAATTTTTATCTACATAACTAACATAAAACTGTAATTGTCCAATATCTTTAGGATTATATTCTTTAGTCTTTAATTCAACTACAATATAACAATTTAAATTTACATTAAAAAATAATAAATCTATTCTATAAGTATGATTATTAATCATAATTTTATATTCATGACCTATTAAAGCAAAACCAGTACCTAATTCTAAAAATCTATTTTCTAACATACTAATAATATATTTATGTAAAGCTTTTTCATCTAACTTATTTACATTACTATCTACTTTAATAAGTATAGGATCTTTAATCATATCTTCAATAGTTAAATTATTCTTGTTGTTATTTTCAATTAAAGTTATATTTTCTTTATCTTTAAAAGACAATCTATTATAAGCTTTACTTTTAATTAACTCTTCTAATTCTCTTGTTGATAAATGATTTAATATGACTTGATTAGTATAATGTGAAAGTTCACATTATATTGATAAAGTGAACTTAAATAAAATGTGAACTAAAAACACTAGATATGCCATATTATCTAGTATTTTATTGTCTAAAATTTGAAAATAGTTCACTTTATATTATAATAATTTTTGCTTATGGTTT
>DVJF01000013.1 GCA_018716965.1 Candidatus Caccenecus avistercoris
ATTCGAGATTTAGGAATGTTCCGTGTTTTCCATATAATAGGAAAATGCGGGGATTACCCCCGCGTGTTTCCTGGAAGATATTCAGAGATTTGTGCGTAAAATCTAATTCTTCGTAAGACTTCTTCGTCTTCCTCAGAAATAAGAATAGTCCGCTCAATACCAAGCTTTTTTTCTTGCTTTTTAAGATGCTTAAATTCCTCAATCGCAAGAATCAGTGCTGGTACTCCTACCGAGTTTGCATAATCCTTAAGTTTTTCCATCTGTGCTTTTGAGTCTTTCAAGAAAAGCCGTGAAATCTGAACAATTTCTTGCAGTGACGGATCATAGGCCAAATATTCCTCTTTGGCCAGTTTTTTTAGTTCGCGATGTAGCAAGTTGATAAAATTTCTGGGCTTCCCATACCTATCGCGAATAATTCTGAATTCATTTGGAAAATCGCTATCTTCCAATATTTCAGATTCACGGACTTCTTTGTCAGTTGCATACACTGCCTCCTCACAGAAGTCCTCCACCAGTTTAAGGTGATTTGTTAACAATTCCCGGCATAAAGCCTCAACCTCTGTCATAATATTTCCTCCTTGTTCAACAAAATCTTTTGTATCACTCTTAATTATACCATAAAACATGGATTTTTACTAGGTTTACTGTAAAATCATTTTTGTCTTAAGCATTAATTTAAATCAAAAATAATCATAAATTACAAAGAAGAAGCCTAAATAAGCTTCTTCTTTATTTTTACATATCAACTTTAATGTTCTCTCCCTCAATTTTTCTATCCTCTAATTCAAATAAATCTCCTTCTTTAAAATTAAATATTTTACCAATAATATTAGAAGGAAAAACGTTTAATTTTGTATTATATTTAGTAGTATCATTGTTATAAATTCTTCTTGCTGCTTGTAATTCACTTTCAACTTTTATAAGGCTCTTCTGCAATTTTAAAAACTGTTCACTAGTTTTTAGTTCTGGATAATTTTCTACTACTAATATTAAATTATTATATTCTTCATTTAATTTATTTAATGCATCTTTATCTTTATGTTGATTATAAGCTGTTCTATATTCTGTTATTTTAGTTAAAACATCTTGCTCATAATTAGCATAACCTTTCGTTACTTCTACTAAATTTGGTATTAAATCAAATCTCTTTTTTAAATAAACATCTATAACACTATATGAGTTATTCATTTGTTTTTTTAGTGTTACAAATTTATTATATGTGATAATAACATATAATACTAAAATAACTAATATTACTATTAATGCTATTGTCATTATATTCCTCCCCTATTCCCTTATTCATAATTATATTTAGTATAAAACTTTTTATAAAAATTGTCAAAAAATTTACATACTATATTAAATTATGATAGAATATCTTCAATAGGAGGAATTGCAAATGATATTTTTAGAGATTTTAGTTGTAGTAATGGTTGGGTTTTTAGTATATAAATTTATTTTAATGCCAAATTTTTCTACTAAAAAAGTAGATATAACCCAGGCACCTAGAGAATTTGAAGAATTATATAACAAATTTAACGAACTTGATTTTTTAGATATCACTATTAGCAAAAAAAGGTTGATGTTATTTAGTATTATAGGTCTAATCTGTTTCATGACATTCTTATTTACCTTTATTTTTACATATTTAAATTCTTTTAATATGGCTTTTGCTATAATTCCATTAATTGCATTAGCTATAACAGTAATATTATTTTTACTAGAATTAAAAAAATTTAAAGTAAAATATTCAGATGTTATAAAAAGATTTATCCAATTAATAGATCCTAACTTAACTTACAATAACACATCATATGTAGACGAAGAAAATTATTATCAAACAGCTTGTTTTGATAATTTACAACTTAATAGCTTAATAACAAAAGATACAATAAGTGGTGTAACTAAAGATAATTATAAGTTTTATGCTTCTAATATTTCAGCAACATCTACAGATGAAAATGTATTTAATGGAATTTTTTCTACAGTTATTTTGGATAAAACGATTCCTTCGTATACTAAAATAAATACCGAAAATTTAGAGTATAATACTACATATGCATTAGGAACAACTAATTCATTATTAAAATACATAGAAATGGATAATGCAGATTTTAATAAGGTTTTACATGTATATTCAAATGACAGAATAAATGCAACAGAAATATTAACATCAGACATGTTAGATTATTTAGCAGAATTTTATAATAAATATCATGTTAATTTTCAACTTGTATTTACAGGAAATTATGTGTATTCAAGATTTTATATTAATCAATTATTTACCCCATCTTTTATAGGTAATTTGTTTAATAAAAATAATTTTGCATTATGCTATATTATAATAACATTCATTTTAGATGTAATAGATAAACTTTCAAACAATATGTCAAACTTTGAAGAATAACATAAGGAGGAACAAATGATTTCACGTGATATGAACCCAGAATATCTAAATTCTTTTTTAGACTATTCTGTAACAATTTTAAATAAATCACCAAACACAATAAAAGAATATAATTATGACTTAGCAATGTTCTTGAAATTTATTATGGTTCATTTTCATCTTACAAATGCTAAAGATTTTAAAGATATTAATATAAGCAATTTATCTCTTGATGTAATAAAAAAGATAGAATTAAATGATATACATGCTTTTCTTGCATATTTAACAACTACATATCATAGTAAAGCCGCAACCCGTGCAAGAAAAGTTAGTAGCATTAGAGTATTTTTTAATTATCTATCACAAAAAACTAATTTGATAGAAAAAAATCCTGCTCAAAACTTAGAAACACCAAAGATAGAAAAACGTATGCCCAAGTACTTAACTCTTGATGATAGTAAAAAGTTATTAACAGTTACAAGTGATGAAGAACGTAACAAAGAAAGAGATTATGCAATTATAACTTTATTTTTAAACTGTGGACTTCGTTTATCAGAATTAGTTGGGATAAATATTAATGATATTTCATTTGACGATGCTAAAATGACTGTAATTGGTAAAGGTAATAAAGAAAGAACAATCTATTTAAACAAAGCTTGTTTAAAAGCAATTAATGACTATTTAGAAGTTAGACCTAAGATTGGCATAAAACCTGATTCAGTTAAAGCACTGTTTTTAAGCGAGAGAAAAGAACGAATTAGTAAAAGAACAGTTCAATATGTAGTTGACAAAGAATTAAGACGTGCCGGTTTAGACACTAAAAAATATTCTACCCATAAATTAAGACATACTGCAGCAACACTTATGTATCAGTATGGAAATGTTGATATAAGAGCACTTCAAGAGCTTTTAGGACATGAAAGTATTTCTACTACAGAAATATATACACATGTTGCAAATGAACAAGTTAGAAATGCTGTTGATGTAAATCCACTTTCAAATTATTCAGCAGATAAATAAAGCAAAAGACACTAATCAATGTTATGGTTAGTGTCTTTTAATGCGAAACTAGACCCTAACAGTGACATATTAATATTATATGACCATTCGAGCATTATATAAATTGCTTAACCTATTACTGGTTGTAGTTGCTTGTTATCTAAAGCTTCTTTTATGGTAGGTATTAAATAATCAAATTTGAATACTAAAGATGTAGGTTTGGTAATAGGATTATCTTGTGTAAATGGCACGAAATAATAATTTTTCCTATTCAGTAATTTTCCTATGTTTTCAGCAGAACCTGAAAGTCCATCATTTGTTGAAATACCTATTACCAGAGGTCGCTGATTGCGTAGATGAGATTTTATTGCCATAACAGCAGGTGTATCAATTATTGAATTTGCAAGTTTGGCGATGGTATTGCCAGAACAAGGTGCTACAACCATAATATCAGTTAACCCTTTGGGACCTATAGGCTCTGCTCCCTGTATTGTATGAATTATTTTATTTTCTGTAATGTCTTCAATTTCTTCTATAAAGTCTTTAGCATTTCCGAATTTAGTATCTAAATTATAACTATTATATGACATTATGGGTAGTATATTTGCTCCTAATTCTTTAAGTTCTTTAAGTTTAGGTATTACCTTCTTAAATGTACAAAAAGATCCAGTTAAAGTGAATCCTATATTAATATCTTTTAATTCCATACTCTTCCCCCTTTCATATTATCTTTATATATAATATGAAATTATGTTAATTATGGTATGATAAATTTTATATAAAAACAAAGAACGTAGTTTTACAATCAACTACGTTCTTCGTTCTGTTAGATAACACCTTTGAATGGGATGTCCTTTCCATAAAAAATCTTGTACAGATGTAGCAAGAGAAGCTGATATGGAGCCCAATCTCCGACTATCTCTCTGAATGTATAGCCTGTAATGCAACCATTCTCCATAGGAATCAATTCCCGCCCGCCACGAGGACGCTTTTCTCTGGATAAGCTACATCCTTTCTCTCCTAACAGGATACATTGATTGTATCCATAATTTTTATCAATGGCCACCGGTTCGCCAACATTCCTAACCTTTAATATTAGGGAATTTTGTAACCCAGTATAAAAGCCATCTATAGGATATATTGATGTATATCCTTTGCAAAGATGCTTAAAGAGTGTCTCAAAACTTATTTCTGAGAAATCTTTAGGCGAATAGTAGCACCCTGTTCGCTTGCAACATTTCCCTCCGCATTTTTCGCAAAGCGCAGGATTGAACCTTGGCAGAGCGTCATAATATCCATTCTTTTTCTGGATATATTCTACTAAATCGGAAAACAAATATAAATTTTCCGAGAAATCGGTTTGCCACAGAGCCATAACCAACTTTGCCTCTATGGTTATCTCACCATCATCCAGCATCCTGATTTGCTTTTGTCCAATTTCATATTGAATCGGTAACCATACTGTATGAAAAGTATCAAAATTGAAACCGACAAATCCGATTTCTTTTGATTCATACAGCTGATTTATTTTTTTGAAGTTTACACTCCGAAGTTCCATAGGTGTTAAAAATTTCATTGTTTTTCTCCCTTCATTATTTAGAGTTATTTTTACAATATATCTGGTGTATTATATCATATTTTACGAATTATGTAAATAAAATGAACTTTAAGGACCGTCCCTAAAGTTCAAAATTAATTATTTTATTAATTCTAGAGTTTGTTTTGCTATCATTAGTTCTTCATCTGTTGGAACTACATATACTTTAATTTTAGAGTTATCAGAAGAAATTAATCTTTCTTCACCTTTTACATCATTTCTTTCATCATCTATCTCTACACCCAAGAATTTTAAATTTTCGCAAATTCCTTTTCTAATATTCTTTTGGTTTTCTCCGATTCCTGCAGTAAATAGCATAACATCAAATCCATTCATTGCAACAGCACATTTAGCTATTTGTGCAGCAATTAAATA
>DVJF01000014.1 GCA_018716965.1 Candidatus Caccenecus avistercoris
AATCAGGAATAACCATACAAGGGGCAATTACGCTCTATTTAGCTAATTTAAAGAGAATATACAAATTAGAAGATGAAAAAGCAGAAAAAAACACAGTTAAATAACATTTAAAAAAGTATTATTTAAAAAAAATCAATAAAAAATGATAATCTGAAAAATAAAATCTCAAATTATCATTTTTTTACACTACTTTTTCAGCAGTCTCAAATAAAGCCTTAACTTTCTCTTTATGTTTAGTTATTTTTTCGGTAATGGTAATACTAACAATATTACTAAGTGAAACAGAAGTAAATGAAGGTATTATTAGTTCTATAATTATGTTTTGTATTACTTTAATAGGAGTTTTACTTATCTACTATTTTGTATCAACTCCTAAAGAAACAAACAAAACAAAAGAAAGCAAAATAATAAATAAAGTTATCTTCTTAGTAACAGTTATTGTGTACTTTTTAGTAAGCTTTATTTGGAATTCTTGGGCTGTTTCTTGGATAATTTTTATAATTGGAATACTTGTAGCTCAAGTAATAAAATTAATTATAGTATTAGGAGGAAATCAAAATGAAGAAAAATAAATTAGGAGTTAAAATAGGTTTAGGCTTATTAATTATTGTTATTATTGCTTTAATAGGAGTTATTATATGGGGTATTACAAGTGGGAATGGCTTTACCTTCTTTGAAGAACCGGTAGTTATTTATGATAATGCTTTTGAAGGGTTAGAAAGTATAAATGTCGATGTGGCAAGCTATGATGTAGAAATTAAAGAAAGTAATAATGATGCTGTACAAGTAGAAATATCAGGTAGCGAGAAAAATAAAGATAAATTTAATGTCGAAGAAGAAAACGGAAATCTAACGATTAGTGAAAGTGGCTCTAGTGTATGTATTGGTTTTTGCCTAGATGGTGCTATAACTATTTATCTTCCTAAGCAAGATATAACATACACTCATAAATCCAGTTCTGGAAGTCTAAACTCGGATATTGATCTAGGGAATGTCGATATTAATACAACTAGCGGCGATATCACTTTAAAAAGCATTAATGATGGAACGATATCATCAACCAGTGGTAATATTAATGTAGCAAATGCTAATAAGCTAAATGCTAGTGCAACAAGTGGCGATATATCTTTAGATGAAGTAAGGGATATAGTAATAACATCTAAAAGTGGCAACGTAGAAGTAAAAAGCATTACCCTCAAAATGGATATTACAACTACCAGTGGTGATATTGATATTTTATCTTTAAGTATTGAAGAAGATTCTAAAGCCGAAGCAAGAAGTGGAAACATAGATATAAAATTAGATAAAGATGTATTTATTGATGCTACAACTAGAAGTGGCAATATTGATATTGATAATACAAATACAAATCCTACTTTAACTATAAAAACCACTAGTGGCGATATAACTGCAAAATAACAAAATTGTAATATTGTTTATTAACCCAATAATTGAAGAAAACAACAAATTATGATAAAATAGATTTTGTGATAGGGGTATAGTATGTTTAGTAGAAGTAGTTTAAAAAGGCAAGGTAAGAGTGCCTTTTACCGAAATTGGAAATCTTGTATTATAATATGTTTTATCTACACCGTATTAGTAGGAGGAACTATTATTACTATTAATCGTCGTGTAGATTTAGATTATCGTGATAATATTCCTAAAATAAATATAAATAATTTCGATGCTGATAATAATTCCGATATTGTAAATGAATTTATTAATGGCCTTAATGGTGAACAAGCTAAAGCAGAACCAGAATTTTTTACTAGTGCCACAAGAGGGGTATTAGGTTCTTTAGTAAATAATGTATCAAGATCTGGATCTTATCTTTTCGGAGTTTTAAATGCTATAAATGAACTTTTATTTAAAAATCGTATTTGGGCTAGTGTAATCATTATCATTGGAGCGGTTTTATCTTTATTTTACTGGATATTTGTAAGTAAAGTATTAGAAGTTGGTAATGCCAGGTTTTTCTTGGAAAATAAAAAATATACCAAAACGAAAGCAAATAAGCTAATACTTCCATATCGTTTAGGAAAAACCACCCATATAGCTTACACAATGTTTCTAAAAAACTTATATACTATTCTTTGGAGTTTTACAATCGTTGGTGGCTTTATAAAAAATTATTCTTATTATCTAGTTCCCTATATTCTAGCGGAAAATCCTAATATGAAAACTAAAGATATTTTAAAATTATCTAGGGATATGATGGACGGATATAAGTGGGAAATGTTTAAGTTAGATATATCTTTTATTGGTTACTATTTATTAGGAATTATAACTTTTAATATATCTAATTTAGTATTTACAAATCCCTATATAAACTGTACTAAAGCTGAAACTTACATGTTTATTAGAGATATATCGAAAACTAAAGGAATTACTAATACACAGCTTTTAAAAGATATTAATTTAGAAGGAGAAGTAGTTTTAGGTGAATATCCTCTTTATGAATATATGCTTAAAGCTTCTAAACAACATCGTTGGTTAAAATTTAACTATAATCGTAAATATTCTATATTTGATATTATTTTAATTTTCTTTATTGTAGCGGTTATTGGTTATTTATGGGAAACATTATTTCATTTATTTTTACATGGTGAAATAGTAAAAAAAGGAACCCTGCATGGTCCTTGGTTACCAATATATGGGGCTGGAGCAGTAGCAATGCTTGTTTTATTAAAGTCATTCCGCAAAAATCCATTTGTCTATTTTGTTTTAGCTATGGTTGTATGCGGTATAATTGAATATGGAACTAGTGTATATTTAGAATTAGTCCATCATATGTCTTGGTGGGATTATCATGGCTATTTCCTAAATATTAATGGCCGGGTATGTTTAGAAGGACTATTATTATTTGCGACCGGTGGTATCTTAATTACTTATATTATAGCTCCAATTTTAGGAAACTTACTAGATAAAGTAAGTAAAAAAATAAAAATAATACTTTGTATAACTTTAGTAGCATTAATTGCTTGTGATTTCTATTTCTCTGGTAAAAATCCCAATACTGGAGAGGGTGTTACTAGTGAAATTAAAGAATCAAAAATTGAAGAAATCATAAGTTAGAAAAGACCTTGTTAATTTATTTAAAATATGATATATTAAATATGTAAGTGTTATCCAGTGGTGATACACCTGCACTAGTTTTTTGTGAGGCGCTAATTTTTCAGCGTCTTTTCTCGTTGTTATCTTTGCAGATAATCAAGATTATTATAATAAGCAATAAAGTCATATTACTCAAATACACTCCTCCGTACTTTCATAAAACCCCCTGAATAAATTCAAGTAGTTATTACTACTCATAAAAAGAAAGCAGGCGCTTACCAATAACTGGATAACAGCATCTATTATGAAGGATTGTACCAAAAAAGGCAAGCAAAAGCGTTCGACAAAATTCGAGGTATATTTTCGACATAGAAAAAAATACCTAGTTAAGGTACTTTGGACTATCAATTTTCCCTAAAAGATAATCAGCACTAATATTATATTTTTTACATATTTGGTATAGGAAAGGGGTTGCAATAATATATCTACCTTTTTCATAACCACATATAACGCTTTTATTTGTATTCAAAATACTAGCTAACTTTTCTTGTGTTAATTTATTTTCTTTTCGAAATTCTTTTAATCTAAGCATAGACTTATCTTTATTATATTTTTGCAAACGATAATTATTTTCTAAACACAAATTAAAAATATAATCTACTGAGACAGAGAAAAGTTCACAAAAATCTATTAATCTTTTAATTGGAAATAATTCATTATTAGATTCCCACATAGCATAACTACTTCTACTTACCTTAAGTATATCCGCAACTTCATTTTGACTTTTATGAAGTGATATTCTATATTGTTTTATATTACTAGTATTTAGCATATTTTTCACCTAAAATAATTTTCTCATTAATAACTTTTATAAAAAATACATTGTCGGAAATACCAAACTTTTTCTTGACTTTTAGTATACCCAGAATTATAATTAGTATGTAAGCTAGGTAACTCACCATATCATAGCTTATATAAATACAAATAAAAATGAAGTAGAACTTCATGGAGGAGAGTTAAGAATGAAATATGAGGTATTAAAAGGAAGTCACATTAAGAGAAATATATTAATAGGTGCGTTAGTAGTATTAATGTTAACTGCAATTATACTTAATTTTACGCAAGCAAAATATAGAACTAGCCAAAGCATACCACTCATAAACGGAACAATTAATTATACTCCCTATGATTTTAAAATAATGGCAATGTTTCAAGAAAATGGTGATAATTATATAGAGATAAATCAAATGCCAAATGAAAATTACAGTATAAACGAAATAAAAAGTTATTGCACTATTGATAATACAAACAAAGATCCTGATATAAAACTATATACTGATGATAAAGGACAGCATGTATTTGCTAACTTAAAAAAAAGTAGTAAATGTTATTTATATTTTGATGAAAATACTTGCCCATTAGGAGATAATATATGTAATAAAATTTTACAAAATAAAGAAATAAGGACAAGAACAAATTTTCATCGAACAGCCTATAAGGAAATAACAACAAATGTCATATTTGAAGGAAAAGAAAATAATAAAAAAACATATTATTTTGCCGGAAATCCCACAGATAATTGGGTTAAATTTGCTGGATTTTATTGGCGTATTATTAGAATAAATAGTGATGGTTCAATAAGGCTAATCTACCAAGGAACGAGTGCCAATACAACAGGTACAGGAACTCAAATAGGGAAAAGTGTGTTTAATTCAAATAGTAATAATAATGCTTATCTTGGGTACATGTATAGTGAGGGAGAAGTTCACGGCTTAAGTAAAACAAGTACTATAAAAAGTATATTGGACAATTGGTACCAGAATAATTTAAATAAGTACTCAAGTTACATAGAAATAAATGCTGGTTTTTGTAATGATCGCTCATTAACTACAGGAACTGGATTAGGAAGTGACGATTCATGGTACGAGCCGAATAATAGAATGGTAAATACTGGGAAGCCTACATTTAATTGTCAAGAAACTGATGATTTGTTTACAGTAAAAGAATCCAGTATTGGAAATAAATCTTTAACATATCCAGTAGGACTTATAACAGCAGACGAAATAAATTTTGCAGGTGGTGCATATTATACCGAAAATAAAGAATTTTATTTATATACTGGACAAGAGTATTGGACAATATCTCCCCGAAATTATACATCAGTAGCTAAACCATTTGCATTAACAATTAATGGACTTAATTCAATGACAAACGGTACAACATCTACTTTAGGCGTCCGTCCAGTAATTAATATTAAAGCGGATACCCAAATAACTGGTTCAGGTACCTCTACAGATCCATTCAAGGTAGTTGGAGCATCTTAAATTTAACTAGCATTATTGCCAATGTTATTAACTTAAGGTTTTAGCAAATTAAAAAAGGACGAGAAACATATAATCTCGTTCTTTTAATATTTGGATAAATAAATTATTACAAGTTAAAACCATACAAATCGTATATTTGTATTGGA
>DVJF01000015.1 GCA_018716965.1 Candidatus Caccenecus avistercoris
AGCAACATAAAATCAGAGACATTTTCGCATAAAAATGACTAAGACTTAAAAAATATAGCATTTTTCTGTAGAGACATTTTCGTATAAAATTAACTACTAAAAAAGTGGACATTTTTGCGTAAAAGTCACAACTATTCTAATATAGCCTTTATTCTTCTAACTCCTGCACTACTTGCTTCTTCTTTCACTATTTTAAAGTGGCCTAAAGTCCCCGTATGCGTAACATGTGGCCCACCGCATATTTCTTTGGATACTTCTCCAATTTTATATACGTTTACAATATCCGCATATTTTTCAATAAACATTGCTTCAGCTCCACTTTTTATGGCCTCTTCTTTACTCATTGTATCCATTGTTACAGGAAGGTCTTCTTTAATCCAAGTATTTACTAAATCTTCTACTTGTTTTTTTTCTTCATCCGTTAATTTATGATCACAAGAGAAATCAAAACGCATTCGCTCTTCATTAATATTACTGCCCTTTTGATGAACAAATGGTCCTACGACAACTTTTAGGGCTGCATTTAGTAAATGAGTAGCCGTATGATATTTCGTTTCGATATCGCTATGACCCATTAGACCACCTTTAAATTTCCCTTTACTAGCTGTTCTAGATAATTCTTGATGAGCAAGAAATTTTTCTTTAAATCCTTCGGTATCTACTTCTAGATTATGTTCATGAGCCATTTCTTCTGTTAATTCAATTGGAAAACCATATGTATCATATAATTTAAAAGCATTATCTTTATCGATTACATTACCATTTAAATGACTTAATAACTTATCAAATTCTTTTAAGCCTTTTTCTAAAGTGCGATTAAATTTTATACTTTCATTTTTTAGCACTTCTAATACTACTTCTTTATTGTCTTTTATTTCAGGATAATAATTTTCATATTTTTTGATTACTTCTAAGGCAATAGGTTCCATCCAATTGGTATTAGTATCAATACCTAGTTTTTTAGCATGACGAATTGCTCTTCTGATTAATCTTCTTAAAATATAGCCTTGATCCGTATTGCTTGGACGAATACCGGCTCTATCAGCACTGATAAAGACGCTTGTCCGGATATGATCGGCTATAATACGCATACTTATTTCATTGCCCTTATATGTTTTTTTACTGACACCCTCTAAAGCAGAAATAATTTCTTGCCAGATAGAAGAAGCATAATTATCATCTACTCCTTCAAGTAGTGCTACAACACGTTCTAAGCCCATACCGGTATCGACATTTTTTTGAGATAATTCGGTAATATTACCCTTTTCATCTTTAAAAAATTCCATAAAAACATTATTCCAAATTTCTACCCATCTATCATCATTAGGATCAAAATTTTTAGGAATTTCTTCATTGCTTCGGAAATAGAAAATCTCGGTATCGCCACCACATGGCCCAGATTCTCCGGCTATCCAAAAATTATCTTCTTCTCCTAAATAAGCAATACGTTCTTTAGGTATTCCTAAGTCTTGCCAAATACTAGCGGATACTTCATCACGAGGAATACTATCATTTCCTTTAAATACCGTAATGGCTAAACGTTCTATTGGAATATTTAATACTTTGGTTAAAAATTCAAAACTATAACCAATACTTTCTTTTTTAAAATAGTCTCCTAAACTCCAATTCCCTAGCATTTCAAAAAATGTATGATGGGTTTTATCACCAATACTCTCTAAATCCGTTAGACGAACACATTTTTGAGCATCACATAATCTTTTGCCTTTAGGATGTGGTTCTCCTAAAAGATAAGGAATTAAAGGTTGCATTCCAGCCGTATTAAATAAAACAGTTGGATCATTTTCTGGTATTAATGGTGCACTTGGTATTTCGATATGTCCATGAGCAACAAAATATTTAATAAATTCGTCTTTTAAATTCATTACTTCTCCCCCTCAATAAAGTTAATTACGCGATCATCTAATCTTTCTATATTATCATTTACAATTGTAATATCAAAATTGCTATAATTTTCTAAAGCTGTTTCAGTCATATGCATTTGCTCTTCTACGGTTAAAGTGCTTGGAGCAAATTGATTTACCACATACATAGAATAAACATTATTAAATGTTTTTTTGATTTCATCAATTTCAATTGGTAAACGTACATCATCTAAAATTACTACATCGAAATAAAGATCATATACTTTAATATCTTCAATTATTCTATTTACAAAAAATAAAGGCATATCCATATTTTCACGGATTGTAACACCTAAATCTTGTAAGAACTTTCTTGGTTTAGGATTCTCTCCATTCCAATCAATAATCTCTTTAGCATACATCTTTAAATACTTACTAAAACCTGTTACAATCGGCTTTTTACCTAGGCCTAAGTAATATTCTTTGATGATTCTAGCTACTTCTCCTTTTCCAGAACCGGATTTACCGGCAACTAAATATATTTTCATAATATCACCACACAATAGATTAATTATATCAGAAATATGAGAAAAAAAGAAGTAGCAAACAATATTTTTGAATAATAAAAGAACCCAAATGGATTCTTTAGTTTAAAGCGGCTAAAAGCTCGTCTTTTTTCATAGTACTATAGCCTTTAATTCCACGATCTTTGGCTACACTTTTTAGTTCAGCTAAAGTCATTTTACTATAGTCTTTATCTTCACTTTTTGTTTCTTTTTTAGTTTCTTTTACTTCAGCTTTAACTTCTTTTTTTGGTTCTTCAACTTTTTTTGCTTTTACAGGTGTTTTACCATTTAAAGCATCTTTGGAAATTTTAACTAATTCAGCAAAAGACGCAGGATTATCAATTGCCATTTCACTTAACATTTTACGGTTAATTTCAATACCAGCTTTATCTAGGCCATTCATAAACTTAGAATAACTGATGCAGTTTTCACGGCAAGCAGCATTAATTCTGGTAATCCATAATTTTCTAAAGTTACGTTTATTTTGTTTTCTATCTCTATAAGCATAAGCTCCACTATGGAATACTTGCTCTTGAGCTGTTTTATATAATCTATGTTTACTTCCAAAGTATCCTTTAGCTTCTTTTAATACTTTTCTTCTTCTTGTTTTGGAAACACTTCCACCTTTAACTCTTGTCATTTTACCCTCCTTAGATTACTTTCTTTAATCTGCTAGCTTCTCCACTTGCTAGAACACCTTTATTTCGTCTTTGACGTACTTGTTTTGCTGAATCTTTGTTTGTTTTATGATTTCCATTTGATTTCTTGTAAGTTAAAGTACCATTTTTCTTTTTCTTTAAAACTTTACTACTTGCTTTATGTGTTTTTTGTTTTGATTTTGCCATAATAATCCTCCTACTATTTTTTTGGTGCTAATAGCATAAACATTTGTCTACCATCTAATTTAGGTTTAGCTTCAATTGTTGAAACTTCACTTAAACTATCAGCAAATCTTAATAATACTTCTTCGCCTAATTCCGGTCTTGCCATTTGACGGCCTTTGAAACGAATAAAAGCTTTAATACGATGTCCTTTTACCAAGTATTCTTTGGCATTACGAACACGGGTATCAAAATCATGAACATCAATAGTTGTAGACAAACGATATTCTTTTAATTCTTTGTTTGTTTCTCTTTGACGTTTTTGTTGTTCTTTTAGTTTCTTTTGACGTTCATAACGGTATTTGTTGTAGTCCATAATTTTTCCTACCGCCAAAGCACCATTATCATTCATTAAAACTAAATCTAGGCCAGCATATCTTGATAATGTTAGGGCATCTTCTAATTTTTTTAGTCCCATTTGTTCCCCATTAGGACCAATTACCATTAGTTCTTCTACTTTGATTTGCTCATTAATTGGTAACTCTTTATTCACACTTGCTATATTTACGCACCTCCATACAATTAAAAAGGTAGAATAAATGATATTCCACCTTAAAAAACACATTAATATTTAACTATTACGGCTTTTTACCTATGAACACTTATTCATCAGGTGGAATAAAATTCACTTTCCTCTTTCAATTTCTACATTATTATATCTTTATTATATGTCTTTGTCAAGAAAAAATTGTTTAAATTATTTATATAAGTCAAAAGACTAAGTTAGTCTTTCTTTTACCATCTTACTTACTAATGACATATCCGCATTTGTAATTTTTTCATTTAGCTTCTTCATTACTCCACCCATATCTTTCATGCTGGTTGGATTAAGTTCACTAAATACTTCATCAATTACTTTTGTGATTTCTTCTTCGGTCATTTCAGCTGGTAAGTAAGTATCTAAAATTTCAATTTCTTGTTCAAGTTTTTCAACTTCTTCTGTTTTATTATATTTTTTGAATTCTTCAATTGAATCTTTTCTTGTTTTTACTTGTTTTTTGATAACATTCATTACTTCATCATCACTAAGTTCATGCTTTTTACTAATAGATTCTAATTGTAAAGCACTTTTTAGCATTCTTAAAACCGATAATTTGAATTTATCGCCATTTTTCATGGCATTTTTTAAATCATTTGCTATTTGTTCGTTCATATGATCACCTTAATAATTTCTATGCTTTCTGGCATTTTTTATTTGTTCTTTTTTCTCGTTTCTTCTTCGAACGCCTGGTTTCTCATAATGCTTTCTTTTCTTTAGTTCTGAAGGGACACCGCTGCGGGCAACTTTCGTTTTAAATTTTCTTAATGCACCATCAACATCGCCATTTTTAACTACTACTTTTGTCATCTACAAATCCCTCCCTTCATTACTACCAATGATTATAACACCAAAAATACGGATAAGCAAGTTTTTTAGGTATTAAATCGCATTATTTTCTTCATTTTCTGGTAATACAACTTCCTTTATTTCTAAATGATGTTCTCTTAAGTCTTCTTTGATGTCATTTTTTAGTGCATTTAAAAAGCTTGCTTTATAATTATTTATTAATAATACGGTAAGCATCATTAAAATAAAGATAAGAAATAATGAATAAACCATGTACATGGCTGCAAAACCTTTTTTGTTCATAGCATCACCAGTATTTTTATTATATCAAAAAAGGGCTTTTAATTAAACCCTTTTTTTCTATTTACAATAGTTGCCACTAACTACTCGCCGGATCGATGTGCCAATCATTCGACCAATTTCCACTACCGAAGTAACAAGTCTTACAAAAGCATTAATTAGTTGGGAACTGATGGCTCCACCTGCTACTAATATGAGTTCATTATCTTTTAGTTTCATTTTATCCCTCACATTTATTAGGGTTAATAAACCCATAAATTACGGAAGCTAGGAAAACTACTCCTACTACAACAAAACCCCATATAGTAGCATTGGCTCCTCCACTTACTTTGGTTAGTTCATAGTTATTTAAATGTTTCATCTTAACCTCTCAAATTCCTTAGTGAAAGTATAGCTTTCGTAAAAGAGATGACACTTACAACAATATTTATAATTGTTCCAAATAGACCTCCTCCACTACATTCTAATAATTCACTTGTTTCCATTCTTTGCATATTATTCCTCCTTTAAAACATTTTTTCTTTAATTTTGGTAATAATTCTTTGTTTATTGTAATAAAAACTTAAATTAACTATTTCGTTATTGGTTAAAGCTTCTGTAGTAGATAAAGTAAGTTTGAAGTAACTTTCTAAATTTTCTTCATCTACTTGTAATTCTTTTCCAATAAGTTCATAGTCAAAATATTTATTGTTTAGCCAGATTTCATCATAAGATAGATCGGAAGGTATAAGGACAGTTATTGTACAGGTACTGCTGCAGGTGACTAAACCTTTCGTTTGGTATTGATCATAAATTTTTACTTTACAAATATAATATAATAAAATCAATAAAACAATAAATACAAAAATGACAGCGATAAATCCCATTTGGGGCTTCTTCTTTAAGAATGCTACTTTATTGTTAAATAAATCTAACATGACTGTTCAAGACGGATGATATGTTCAAATTTATCATCGACGTTTTTATGAGTAACATAAATTAAAGTGCAATCTTTAAAGTATACAAATATATCATCTAAAATTTCTTTTTCCATTGTTACATTTACTTCACTTAAAGCTTCATCTAAAATAATAATTTTAGCCTTTTTAAGCAATGCTCTTGCTAGGATAATTCTTTGTTTTTCTCCTCCACTTAGATTATTTAGAGAAGCATTAATGACTGTATTAAACCGATTGGGTCTTCCCGAGACAATACTATCTAATCTACAAATTTTACAAATATCTTTAAAAGTTTCTTCTTCTACTGGTCTAAAACATTCAATGTTTTCCCTGATAGTTCCGGTAAAAAGCTTTTCGTTTTGGCCCACATATAGAATATTTTCTCTGATCGCTTTTAAACTATAATCACATTCACTCGTATTATTAAATTCAATATTCCCAGAATAAGTGCCTAAACTACGATAAAGAAGTTTACAAATAGTACTTTTACCACTTCCACTTGGACCACTAAGTAATACTTTATCACTGCTTTCTACTTGAAAGCTTACTTTATCTAAGATTTTGTTAAATAAGTCATAAGAATACGTTAAGTCTTTTACGTTAATGCTACCATTTTTTAAAGTCATAAATCCTCCTTGATCTTTTTCAATCTCTGTTGCCAAAAATTCACTTAGTTTATTAAAAGAGGCTTTCAAATAGTTATATTTTGGTATAAGATCAACTAGTTCTTTGGCCGGATTGAATAAATAGAGAATAATACTATTAAATGTAACTAAACTTAATACTTCTAACTCTCCTTGATAGATTAAATAAAGGCCTAAAGTAGTTATGGCAAATAAACCAATTTCATAAATAAAGTTTTTTAGAAATTCAATAACATTTAGCACATTAATAAAAGAAAAATTACTTTTTAACATGAGGATTAATTTGTTTTCAATACGGTAAATAAATTCTCGCACTAAATTTAAGTTTTTAATACTAAAATTCATATCTACGTTTTCAATTAGGGTAGTATTAAAATCGGTCGTTGCTTCAATGTTTTCTTTAATTTTGTGATATATCCCTTTACTAAAGATAACCCCTACTATAATATAAATAGCAATTATTAAACAAAGAAGAAAAAATAATTTACTATTTATCAAAAATAAGGTGATTATCGCTCCTACTATCAAAATCATATTCAGGATAAAAGTCGAGAATATTTCCGAAAATAGGTTTTTAGTATCACTTAATTCATCAATTCTCGTTACTATTTCTCCTGTGGAACGATTTTGAATAAATTTTAAAGGGAGTTTGAAAATATGCTCTAAAAATAAGGAAAACAGTTCGGTGTCTAGGTTTTTATTTAGATAATTAAGGTAATAGGTTTTGGTATAGTTCATAACGACTTTGATAAGAAATACTATAAAGAAGAGAATCACAATAAATTTTATAAATGTAGTATCTTGCTGCCCTTCAATGCTGGATATACTTATTTGGAAATAAAAGCTTCCAATAATGGTCATAATCATCAAAAGAAAGTTTACTATTAGAATTTTTAAGAAAAGGTATTTATTTTTTAACAGTAACTTACCAAATAGACTAATCACAGACATTTCTTTGGTATATCGTAAGATATTTCCACTAGGAGTAGCTAATATTAAAATGTTATCCCATATTTTTTCAAAATCTTCGATAGTCATTTTAACTTTTCCTTTCGCCGGGTCCATTAGATAAACCGTTTTAGTAGTTATCTTATAAATTACAACGAAATGCTGCAAACCATTTTTTAAGACGACATGGGCAATTGCTGGTAGATAAATATTTTCATCTTGTAAATCATTTGCTTTTACCCCCATCGCATCAAAGCCATAACTACATAAGGCTTTGATAATATGAAAAGCTGTTGTTCCATTTACTCCGGTACAAGTATCATCTCTTATTTTTTCTAAAGGGACATATCCTCCAAAGTATTTTAATAAGCATTCCATACAACAGGCTCCACAATCTTTTAAGTCGCGCTGTTTTACTGCTTCTATCTTAGGCATATTTGCACCTCCCTTCACTACTATTTATTACCGATAGATACTCTTTTTTCTTTTATTTTAGTAGAATGGGCGCAAATTTTTAGGCCTCTCCCTTCGTTCGACAAATTTCGCACTTTTCTTATGCTATACTAGCCAACTCGAAAGGAGGAATTTTATGCAAAATGGAGATTTAATATTTGAAATGCGCTTAAAATATGGAATGACACAAAGAGAAGTTGCCCATCATTTAAGAATTGCTCTAACCGTTTATAAGCTGTATGAATCAGGTATAAGACCGATGAAGATTGATGAATTAAATCGCATGAGTAATTTATTTCATATTTCTTTAAATGCTCTTTTAGGTATTAGTGAAAATTTAGATTTCTGCGGCAATGAAGAAATTGATTACAAATATTTGAAATTCAGTTTACGATATATAAGAAGAATTAACCGGATAAGTCAAAAAGAGCTAGCTAAAGAACTGAAAGTGTCTGTTCCAACAGTTGCAAAGCTTGAAAAGCATCCAGAAGATGCGACTGCTAGTTATTTAAAAGCGTTTGCAGAGTATTTTGATATTTCTGTAGATTATATTTGTGGTAAAACCATGAAAAAAGAAGTACTTTAGTCATCCTTAAGTACTTCTTTTAATAAGACTTCATCATCTTTAAATAGATTATATTTCTTGACAATAAATTTGAAAATCACTTTTAATAGAGCAATACATGGTGTTGCTATAATCATACCGATTATACCAAAGTAATGAGCAAATACTAGTAAACCAATCATAATTGTTACTGGATGCAAATGAGTGGTTTTACTCATAACTACTGGTTGTAATACATAGTTTTCAATTAATTGTACTACTATGCAGACAATTAAAACAGCAATACCCGTAATTGTTCCTTGGCTAAAGCCTACTATGACTGCTGCAGCACCACCTATATATGGACCAATATATGGGATTAAGTCTGTTAAGCCACAGAATAAGCCAAATAATAATGGAGCATTTAGACCAATAATAGCAAAACCAATTGTATCAGTTATAAAAACCATAAAGGCTACTAAAAGAGTTCCACTAATTGTTTTTCTAACCTCTTTACCAATATTGGTAATTAATACTTCTATCTCATATTTGTTTTTATTAGGAACTAATTTTAAGAAGTGTTTTGATATCGCATCAAAGTCAAATAACATATATAAACCAATTACTAAACTAATTAGAATCGTTCCAATACCAGATGCTAGACTTCCTAAAAGGCCTATTAATGATTTCGGTAGAGAATTTGTAAAATTAACTAAAAAACCTCCAACACTATCAAATAGGTTATCTCTAAAACTCGTTAAATCAATACCACTAATAGATATTTGATTAATTAAATCATCAGCGAAATTACTAAACTTATCTAAGATAGATGGTAAGGTCGCAATTAATTCATTGATTTGGTTATATAAAGTAGGAACTAGTATTCTTAAAAATATGTAGATAAATACTAGAAAGATGGCATAAATTAATATGCTTCCAACAATTCTAGGTATCCCCTTTTGATGCAACTTCTTTACTAAGGGATTAAATAACCAAGCAATGACAAAGCCGATAAAAAGAGGTGATAATACTTTAAGGAAAGTGAGCAGAATATTCCATACATTTAAATTTTTAAGAATTACGGTTCCACATAATACAATGGCCACAATCATAACAATGTATAATAAATTCAAGATTTTCTTTGTTAAAGATACAACTTCATTAACTTCTTTGCTATCAATTTCCTTAAGATTTTTCTTCATATTAAACCCTCATTAATTCTGTTTCTTTTTCTTTAAATATATCATCTATTTTTTTATTATATTCATTAATGGTCTCTTGTATGTCATCTAAATACATTTTTTCTTCATCTTCTGGTAATTCTTGCTTTTTAATTTCATTATTAGCTTCTTGTCTAATATTTCTTAAAGCTACTTTCGCCTCTTCACAGACAGCTTTAGCCATTTTAACGTATTCTCGCCTTTTTTCTTCCGTAAGTTCTGGTACGGTTAAAATAATTGTTTCTCCATTATTTACTGGTGTAATACCAATATTGGCTTCATTTATAGCTCGCTCAATTTCTTTTAGAGCACTCTTGTCAAATGGTTTGATCATAAGAGTACGAGCTTCTGGTACCGTTATATTCGCTAGAGATTGAATAGGTGTTAGAGCACCATAATAACTAGCATTAATACCATTTAACATAGCTGGATTTGCTCTACCAGCTCGAATATTTAATAATTTACTTTCTAAACTTTCGATTGTTTTTTGAAATTTTAATTCTGTATTGTCCATATTTACATTATTCCTCCTAAATATTTATTTATACTATCATTATACTTAAAGTTACTTATTTTTACAAGTATAATCCTTTTATATTACTTCGGTATATTCTAAAAATTGCGTTATATTTTTCTTTTCTACTTCTCCTGGTAACCCACCTATAAACTCTCTATTTCGAAATACTAAAATAACAGGAGTAAAATTCATATAATTATTTAATTCTGGGTAACTTGCTAATAAATTTTGATAAGAAAGGGATTCGGATATATTATCCTGTCTTTCTAAATAATAAATATTGGTATCTTGCATTTCTAATTCTCCTAATATAGCACTTACTTTTTTGGTTGGATCCTCTTCTTTTTTGCCAATTAAGATAATTACTTCTTCTTCATTATTTATGTTTTCACTTAATGCATCTATTGTCACGTTCTCACTATAAGAGTCATCAAATTCGTAAGTTATCCCTTCTTTTATTACCGGAGTAGTTTCTTCTTTATTCCCTATTAAAGTAGTAATAAAATAGATTCCTACTCCTAATACTAAAGTTATTAGAAAAGCGATAAATAGTCTTTTCATTCTAAATACTCCTTAAACATCGTTACAAAAGTATTATATTTAATGCCCGTCCTGTAATCATTCCAATATTCTTCAGGATCTAGTGAGCCTTTAGTGAAAGCTGTTTCATTATCTAAGGCCATTACTTTTCCATCTTTAATAATTACTAATGTTGGAGCATACAATTCTTGCGTTCCATCATCTAAAGTCATTAAATAGTTGGATAAACTTAAAACGATACTTTGATAAGTGGCATTTTTATTTTCGCGGTCTAGATAAAAATCATAATATAAAATTTCTTTTATACCACTAGCTTTGGCTGCTTCATTTAAAATATTAGCATAATAACCACTCCAAATATTTGCCGGATAGCCCATGAAAATAATGGCATCTTTTTGCAGGGAAGCATAAACATCTACAGCACTAGCATATTTAAAAACATTATCTTTATCTACATTGGCATATTCTTCATCAAAACGTTCATTATCAACTACTTCATCAGTATCAAAATCTCTTGTTCCAATATAAATAAAACCAATAATTATAAGTATAAATAACATACCTTGAAATATTCTCTTTATTTTCTTATTCATAATTCACCACATCTTTATTATAGCATTTTCTAACTTTAAAATTAAGTAAAATCCTAGTTAAGCGTTAAATAAATGTATAGAAAAAGAGTTTCATCTTAAAAATGAAACTCTAAAATTTGCCATTATAGAAATCTCTTTCCATCGCAGCGTGCTGGGCATTAATTCTTCTTAAACGTTCTCCTATTTCCATAGAAGTTTTTAACATACTTCTTTCAAAAACTTCTTGGTTTCTTTCTTCTATAAGATATTTTTCCAAAATAGTTAATTTATCTTTTTTATACAAAGAAATCATATAATCAGTTTGTTTTAATAATTCTTCAGCTTCTTCTCTTTCTTTTATTGAGACTTTAGCAAATCTTAAATCACTTAAATAAAAGCGAAGGCGTAAATACAAATATCGTAAATATTCTTCTTCATCATCTAGAATATCTTCATCATATTTTTTTTGCAAAGAAGCTAATTTTAAAAAATCTTTTATTTTTATCAAAGTACCAATATCTCTAAAACCCATTTCTTCGCGCGGTTTATTTTTTAATTCTTCATATTTTTGATAAAAATAATCTGGTATAGCTTTTGCCCAATAACTATAATCACTTTCATAATCAATACCGCGGTTACAAAAGTCATAATCTTCTAAAATACTTATTATTTTTCCTGTTGTTGTTTTAGGCTTTGGCGGTTCTTCAGGTAAGTAACGTATAACTTTTATACCATAGCGAGGTTCTTTATCTGGTATGGTATTAGGAACCTTTAGATCATACCCTCCACGTTTCATTTAATTTCCCTTCACTTGATTCATTACTTCTTCAGCAAAGTTTTCGTTTCTTTTTTCCATTCCTTCGCCTACTTCATAACGAATCATATTAATAATTTCACCATTATTTTTCTTAACGTATTCAGAAACACTCATATCTCCATCTTTAATAAATGGTTGTTCAGCAAGACAAATTTCTTTATAAAATTTCTTAATTCTTCCTTCCACCATTTTTTCAGCAATATCAGCAGGTTTACCTTCAGACATAGCAAGTTCTTTTTGAATTTTTCTTTCTTGAGCTAATACATCCTCTGGTACGTCAGTAGTAAATACATAGCTTGGACGCATAGCAGCAGCTTGCATTGCAACGTCTTTAGCCACACTTTCATTAGCACCTTTTAATACTGTTAAAACAGCAATTTTACCACCCATATGGAGGTATGAACCAAATACTTCATCAGCACTTTTTTCAACTACTTCAAGTCTTCTAAGTGATAATTTTTCACCAATTTTAGCAGTTTTAGCAATGATTAAATCTTCAATTGTTCCTTCTAGAGTATTTACTTTTAAGGCATCTTCTAAAGTTTTAGCATCACTATCTAAAATATAAGTACCAATTGTATCAATCATACCAGTAAATTCTTCATTTTTACTTACAAAGTCTGTTTCACTATTGACTTCTAAGATAACAGCTTTATTATCCTTAATATAAATATTAGCAAGACCTTCAGCAGCAATACGTGATTCTTTTTTAGCACTTTTGGCAATTCCTTTTTCTCTTAGCCATTCAATACTAGCTTCCATATCACCATTACATTCTGCTAAAGCTTTCTTACAATCCATCATACCAGCTCCGGTTACTTCACGAAGCTCTTTTACCATTGCAGCAGTAACTTCCATAATAATCCTCCTAATCTATTTTAATGCACTAATTATATCGTCTTTTTTCATAGTGCTGTAACCTTTAATACCACGTTCTTTGGCTACACTTTTTAGTTCCGCTAAAGTCATATCTTCTAAAGATTTTTCAGTTGCTTCCTTTTTTTCTTCGGTTACTTCTTCTTTAGGTGCTACTTTTTCTTCTTCCTTAGGAGTAACTGTTTCTTTTTTCTCTTCTTTAGCTAATCTTTCTTCTTCTTTAATTAGTTCATCCATTTTAACTTCTTTATTTGATTTTTTATCTTCTTCAGTTACATAATCAATCATTTCAAGTCCACGTGATTCACAAATAGCATTATTTAGTACACCAAGTATTACTTTAACACTTCTAACAGCGTCATCATTACCTGGAATAACAAAATCTACATCATCTGGATCACAGTTAGTATCTACAATTCCAAATACAGGAATTCTTAATTTTCTTGCTTCTCTAATAGCATTAATTTCCTTCTTAGGGTCAACTATAATTAAAGCATTTGGAAGTTTGTTCATTGCTCTAATACCACATAAAATACGGTTTAATTTTTCGTATTCTTTTTTAAGACCAATTACTTCTTTCTTAGGTAAAACTTCAAATTTACCAGATTTTTCCATTTCTTCAATTTCTTCAAGTCTTTTAACTCTTCTTCTAATAGTTCTGAAATTCGTTAGAGTTCCACCTAACCAACGTTCAGTTACATAATAAGAATTACTTCTTAAAGCTTCTTCTTTTGCTGCTTCTTGGGCTTGCTTCTTTGTTCCAACATAAAGAAAAGTTCCTCCATTATCAGCGATTTTCTTAACTTCTTGGTAAGCTTCTTCCAATAGTTTAGTAGTTTTTTCTAGATCGATAATATAAATATCATCTCTAGCTCCAAAAATGTATTCTTTCATCTTTGGATTCCATCTTTTTGTTTGATGTCCAAAATGAACACCTGCTTCTAATAAATAACTCATAGAAACAACGGCCATAAATTATCCCATCCTTTCGTTTTTACCCTCTTAATATCTTCAAGCATGATACACCACCACTCTTCGCGGCACTAGGCATATCACTAAATATTAATGTGTATTTGCAATTTATTTGCCAATTAGTATTTTACTATACATTATATAAAAAAACAAGTAAATATTTACCTGTTTTATAACTTTAATATTCTTTTCATTGGATCATTTGGTTCATTTTCAATATGTAGACCCATATTGCTTGCTTCCTCAATAGTTAATATATGTGTTCCTAACATAAAAGTGCTCGAACTAGAAAATTTTGTGTCTACAATAGAAGCTTTATCTGTTGATACGAAAACATGCGTTCCTCTTAAATCAGCATTGTCAGCGATAATGCCATCTAAGTCTTGGCCTATTAAATTAATATTTTTTAAATTCGTATTTTTAATGGACTTGTGGTATACTTTTTTTAAATTAATAGAAGCATTCGTATTTGATAGGTCCATGCCTTCAATATCAGCATTCGTAAAATCAATAAGTGATAAATCACAATATTTTAAGATAGCTGGATCCTTAAAGAAAGGATCTATTTCTTTTTTCTCTTCGGTAATACTTGAGAAGAAAGCTATATTTCTTAGTTTTACTTTTAGCTTAGAATCTATTTGGGCATTATTTTCTAATAGATTTGCAAGCATGGATTTAATACTACCCACAATTTGGGAAGTGTTTTCTAGTGTATTTTCTTCTTCTTCAACTAAATAAGCATTGATTGAAGAATTAGAAATTAAATGTTCTTTTTCAGGAATATCTAACTCATATCCTATTTTCATATCAGGATGAAAAATTTTTGTAAATAGGCTTGGCTTTTTAGTAGACCAACCAAATTCATTCGAAAAATAAAGAAGATTTGCTTTTGTCTTTATCGTATTTAAAGCAAAAGAAGGAAGCTCATCTAATTTTAATGACGGTAAAAGTGCTACTAATTTTTCTTGATGCTTTACTGGTAACATTTTCTTACCAAATGCATCATAATAAAATATATTTTTAATAGGATTATAGTAAAATATAGTGTGTTCCCCAATTTGAGATTCTAAATCTAAACGATAAATTGTATTCGTATAAGGATAGATTTGCATAAAATCCAGATTTTCATTATTTGCTTTATTAGCATAATTTATTTCATCTACCTGTAAAGTAAAATATTGTTCTTCAATTTTAAAATGTTTTGTTAAACTAATATCTTTCTTTTTTTCTATAGCCAATCTTTTTAATAAGTTTATTATAGTTGATGCTAACAAAAAATTTTCGATTTTTCTTTCATTTTCTAATTCTAAATCATCAGAAAGATAAGCCTTTCTAAAGGATGGAAAAATATTATTATCATAATTTAATTCCCCAGCAAAAATTGTGTCATAATTTTTATTTTTATTTTTTTCGTAAATTTTAAAAAGACATCCAAAAGCATTATGTAGTCCCGTCCAATAGCACCTGACTTGAAAACTATTTAAAGTAAGTTCGGGGAAACTTTTAAAAAAATCATTAAATGTTTTAGAAACTTCATTTTTTAAAGCAAGTTCTCCTACCATACAAATATCTAGATATTCCCGAAAAGTTAGTGGTTTTGATGAATCAATAATTAATTTGGACATATAAATCCCCTTTCAAATTATAGAATATAGTAACATACTATATGAGTGTTGTAAAGGAAAATTCCTTTTCAAACTTTCTTCTTTGTGTTAAAATATTTTTAAGAGGTTTTAGTTATGGAACAAACAAAAAAAGGATTATCAGGGATAAAAATATTTTGGATAGTATTTGGTTCAATTTTAGGGTTGCTTTTCATTTGGCTTATTTTAACTGTTAATAGTGAAATAAAGGCTGAGAATAAGCTTATAGCAATGCGAGACCATATACTTGATACTGAAGAAGTCGATATGAATATTACTAGTAAGGGTGAATATGCTAAAATAGAGAAAGTGATGAAAGAATATTATCAAGAATATTTAGGATATTATGATGATGTAAATGAAAATGATTACATAGCTATTTATAATATTCTTACTCCGGAGTTTTTAAGCTATAAAAAAGAAGATTTAGCAAAACTACTAAAGGGATTAACAAGTTATCAAGAGACATTTAATCAGGGAATTGATGGGATGATAAAATTACTAGATGAAGATGAAATGGAACATCGATTTATTGATGCTGATATTGATTATTATCACCTAGATTTTTATAAAGAGCTAATGATTTTAGAAAGTGATGTAGATACACTTGCTTCATGGCAAGATTATAAAAAAGAAAATGATGAGAAAATGCCTTATATTAAGGGGATGATTGAAATTCTTGTTAATCATCCAGACGAGTGGTATATTGAAGATGAAACTTTATATATTATTGATAGTACTTTATTAGAAGAATATAATACTTATTATCATTTAGCTTTTGACGATGTAAGTAGTAGCGAGGAAGTAGAAAGTAACTTTATGTGATGAAAAAAGTTTTAATTAAAATGATTCGTTTATATCAAGCTATACCCGGAGAGTTTCACAACCATTGTAGATATTACCCTACTTGTAGTAATTATGCAATTGAAGCTTTAGAGGTTCATGGATTTTTTAAAGGAACTTTTTTGATGATTAAAAGAATCCTTAAATGTAACCCTTTTTCTAAGGGAGGAATTGATTTGGTTCCACCAAAAAACAAGTAACTTTCTACTTGTTTTTTAATGCCCTTGTTTTCGTTAATATTTGATCAACCGAAGGCCTTTTAAAATATTCTTCTTTTAGTTTTACATTACAGGCATGATTATCAATATATTTTTCTTCAAAATACATTAAAAGATTACGAATGCGTAGTAAGTTATCACGATCTAAATGGCCTTTAATATTTTCATCCATGATTTCACTTGTTAATAAAAAGAATAAGTCTTCATCTGTTTGTTCAATTACATGTAAATAAGGATGAGAAGTCTTACCACATAATATGGCACCATTCCACTCTTCATATGGACCCTTTTTGCAATTAGGAATAATTAGATGATGAAAAGTAAATATGTCATTTGCTTCTAATTCATAACCCATGAAATCCATATTTATTTCTTGTAAGTGAAAATGTTCAATTAAATGTATGCCTGGTTCTTTCATAATAACTCCATTTATATTTCAATAGAAAAAGCCCTACAGGGCTTTAATATCCTTATGGCGGAGTAGAGAGGATTTGAACCTCCGCGCCAGCATTCGCCGACCTAGATCCTTAGCAGGGACCCCTCTTCAGCCTCTTGAGTACTACTCCATTTAAATCAAGTACTCTTTAATATTACACTAAAATTAAGCCTAAGTCAATCTTTTTTTATTAAAATAATGGCTTTTACATGACGTGTTTTTATAAAATTAAAAGGATCTACTAATTTAGAGTATCTCAAATTTAAGTTAAAAAATTCATAATTAACTGAATTAATAGTTCCTTTTCTTTGGGATTTGATTCTGCAATTAAAAGAGTTAGAGATGCTAAAGTGTTGTTATCAATAATAGCTCTATCATTTATATATAAAATGTCATAAAATTGTAGGAAGTAAATGAAAAGAGTCGCGGCGATTCTTTTATTACCATCAATGAATACATGATTTTTTACACAAGTATATAAGAAGTTAGCAGCCTTCTCCTCAATACTTTCATACACATCTTTGCCATCAAAGGTTTGATAAATATTATTAATGATACTTTCTAAACCTTTATCTCTTTCCATGGCAAATATATCACTTTTTTCATGAAACTTTAATGTTTTTATAATATCGATACAATTTTTATAACTAATTTTAGCACTACTAATA
>DVJF01000016.1 GCA_018716965.1 Candidatus Caccenecus avistercoris
ACTAAAACTCATTTCCATTTGATAATTCCTTTGTAACATAACTTTCACCATCTTTATATTTACATTATATCAAATAAAAAGACTACTGTCTTCCTTTACAGTAATCTTTGTCTACTTTTTCAGCAGTCTCGGAATATCTTTATTTTCTTTTATTTGTCGATATAATTTTAGGCCATTCATATCTGGAAGATTTATATCTAGAACTAACAAATCAAAATTTTCGTTTTTAATTAACTCTAAAGCTTGGTAAGCATTGGTAAGGCCCTTGACAAGAAAACCTTCTTTTTTTAGACAAAATACTAAACCTTCTAATATTGCTTCATCATCTTCTACTAATAATAGTTTCATACTATTCCTCCCATAAAATTATCCTATCATTTATTTTAGATGCATCCCATCTAAAATGACCAGTTATACCATCTTTTTTGGCAAGCCTACGTAAAACATCTTCTTCTCTAAATGGTTGGCCAGAATTATGAATTAAAAATGGTTCACCATTCTTATTTCTTTTATCACTAATTATACCAATATGTTTCGATGAACCAAAAACCACAATATCTCCTGGTTGCCATTCTTCTATTTTGGAAATATCTAAAGTTAAATTCTCCGCATATTTACTGAAGAAAACATAAAGATTTCCTACTCTTCGAAAGTCAATATTAGAATCTGGTGTTTTAATATGATAATCTTGTTCATTGCTTGCTTTAATATCCTGATCAATCATAGCTCTTAAATTATAGCCCGCATTTTTAAAAGCTCGCCAAATAACATCCGTGCAAACACCAATATTATCAGGAGGATAACCAGTATCCCAATACTTGCCATCATAAGTTGGATGATTTTCGGCATCTATTCTTGCTCCAAGTAAAATATCAGTATAATCATCTACCCCATTATTATTCGCATCTATTTCGCTTTTAACGGTAGTAATATGAAAATCTTCAGCAGTATAATAAGTTTTATTTCTTTTTAAACATGTAAAGACAAATAAACAAGCAATAGAAATTATACATAATAAAAGAAGTGCAATAACTAATTTGTGTTTCTTAGTAAAAGTCATAGTACCCTCCTATTTAAGCTTGCGAATACGAAATCCTTTATTGTCTAATTCATGAAAGTATTCTTCATAATTCGTATTAGTCATGGATGCAGCATGATCCACCATCTTTAAAACTAAAGTCTTTAAAGCACTATATTCTTCTTTTGTACAACCATCTTGTAAATAATATTCTTGAACTAATGAGCAAAACAAAGCAAAATCATCTTTTCCAGCATACATTTTTAATAAATTAAAGTTTTTAGTCATAATGCTTTCTTTAATGATTGGTTCAAAGTGATGAAAAAATGGTTCAATTAAATAAGAATAAATTTCATAGGCATTCACAAAATCAAACTTGCGTAAAACAGATGGTATCGGTGCTTTCATGTGAATATATTCTTTTAATACTAGTCTAGCAATATAATCATTTATTAATTCTTCACATGCTTCAGTAATAAATAAGCTTGGCATAACAAATTCTTCTTCTGTTACGGCCATTATATCAATCATTAAAGCATGATTAATCTCATGAATGATAGTTTCTAAATCAATTACCAATAACGGTAAGAAAATCGATTTATAAAAATGCTCTTCTTCTTCATCAGCGATAATAAAATACATGGGAACATCATTAGATAAGTACTCTAAAAAATTAGAATTAATTAACCTTTGATCAGAAAATGCTGATTTTACAATTACTTTTTTTAAAGCGGCTTTTTCTAAACCTTCTAAGTCATTAATTCCTTTTATTTGGGTATAAAATTTATTTAAATAGTGCAAATAATAGATTATACTTCTTTGATCTTTTTTACTTAAGCACAAGCTTTTTATATCTACCAATTTAAAAAAATCTAGTGATAAAAAATAAGTAAAGTGAATACTTTTAATAGTATTTTTAATTTGCTCTTGATACTGCTTCCCATAAAAATTAGTAAAAGCTTGAATTAAAAATGGTTCAATAGTTTTTATAGCTTTTTCTAATTCCTCTTTATTTTTCTTATTATAGCTTTTAATTCTCTTATCTATTTTCATGTTAATTTTTTACCGTAGCTTTATTTTTACAATATTGATAAACATGATTAGTAGTTAAGCAATCCTCAATACTACGATGAGATGAATAAGTTAGATGAAAATAATTTTTTAAAGTTTCTAATTTATGATTAAATACTCCCTTTATATATTTACGAGCTAAATAAACCGTATCAATATTTTTATTAGTAATCATAGGTAAGTTTAAGTTATTAATGTTTTCTTCAATAAAAGATAGGTCAAAACTAGAATTGTGCGCTACTAAAGGTAAATCTTCAATGAATGTTATAAATTTTGGTAAAGCTTCTTCTATGGATATAGCATCTCGTACTAAATCATCATCAATTCCCGTTATAGCTGTAATAACATCAGGTATTTGACATTTAGGATTTATTAAAACACTAAATTCTTCTATTAATTCATTATTCTTATATTTTAAAGCTCCTATTTCAATAATTTTGGATGTCTTAGGATCAAAGCCAGTTGTTTCTAAATCAAATACTACATAATCGTCTACTAAATTTTTTTCTTTATTTGAACTAATCATATAAACTCCTTAATTGCTTCATATACTTCTTCTTTACCAGTTTTATAAACAGTTGAAAATGGTATAAACTCTTCATCTTTAGGTAATTTTAAAGTATCTTTAATTAATTTATTTTGTTTTTCACGGCTATTTTTACTTACTTTATCATATTTAGTCGCAACAATTTTAATTTTTAAGTTATAATACTTTAGAAAATCATACATCAAGCAATCATCTTCCGTAGGTTTATGACGATAATCAATTAGTAAGAAAACACATTTTAATGATTCTCTAGATTTTAAATATTCTTCAATCATAACCCCAAATTTCTTTTGACGCTCATGACTTACAGTTGCATAACCATAACCTGGGACATCGACTAAATAAAAACTTTGATTAACTAAATAAAAATTTAAAGTTTGGGTTTTACCGGGTTTTGAAGATGTATGTGCAAAGTTTTTACGATTAATAATCGTATTAATAAAACTTGATTTGCCAACATTGCTTCTACCTACTAATAAAAATTCTGGTTTCCCCTCTTCGGGATACTGACTTGCTCTTACAGCACAGTTTGTTAGTTCTACATTATCTATTTGCATATTTTTTCACCAACTTAATTATATTATATTTTTATGCTTTTTGCAAATTAGGAAGCATTATTTTTGCTTTTCCGTCTATTTAATAATACATTTGGAATAGTTATATCTTCTATGCGCTTCTTTTTTACATAATATAAAAGTAATAAAGCTTCTTTTAAAATAAGGAATTTAGAAAAAGAAGATTTTTTCCAAGTATCGATATTTACTAGAGTATCTTTAATACCTATACCAGTTATATCTTTTGAAGGACAAAGGTGTGTCAAAGTAGCTAGACTTCTTTTTAAATGATAATCGGATGTAATTAAAGCAAGGGATATTTCATTTAAATTATATTTACTCTTTAATAGTTCTAAAGAAAACTTCATGTTTTCCCAAGTATTATGACTTTTCTTTTCGACTAAAATATCTTCTTTGAACACACCATGATTTAATAAATAATGGCACATTTTACTGGCTTCAGACGGAATACTAATACTTAGAAAGCCGAAAGATCCCGATACTAAAATCTTTTTTGCAATTCCTTTTTGATAGTATTCTAAAGCTTTATTTATTCTATCTGGAATCATTTTTGGTCCACCTAAAACAAGTGCTACATCATAGCTTGATTTTAGCTCTGCTTTTTCATTTCTAAAAACAATATTTTCTAAATCAGTGGAGCTTGCCAAAAATAATAAATCTCGATATTTTAATTTTGATAGTTGCATATTAAATCCTTCTTTAATTTTAATTCTAACATTATTTAGTAAAGTAGTAAAGAAATATCCTTTGGCAAAATAAAATTATAGAAGAAAAGGAGGAGAAAAATGAATACTAATGATCATGGTTTTCCTCCTAATCTAGATCCCCAAACATTTGCTTTTTTAGCTTGTCTAGTTGGTTCGGCCCTAGCGGGTGATTTTGATGCTTACGAGCAATCCAGCATTGGAAATTGGCTTATGTTAGTGGGAGAATTTATGCTTACAGCAGCAGCTCAACAACAATTGATTGAAGCGAGATTAGAAAATTTTAATATTAATATAAATAGTCGAGAGCATAAAAGCGGCGGTAGTTTTTATAAGAATAATGACAAAAGCAGTCAAACTCAAAGAACGGAGGTAGACTTTCTTTTGGATGCTGTAAAAAAACTTCAAGAAGAACTTGAAGCTTTAAGAAAAAATAATTAATCTTTTAAAATACGCAATGAATTTAAAATAGCAAGCAATGTTACACCGGTATCGGCAAAAACAGCAGCAGCCATATGTGCAATTCCAAACATTGCTAGTAATAAGATAAGTATTTTAATGCCAATTGAAAATATTAGATTCATTAGTATAATTTTTTTCGTTTTATTAGCAATATAAAGCATTGTTGGAATACTTTCTAAATCATCATTCATGATTACAATATCACTGGCTTCAATGGCACTATTACTGCCAATACTACCCATACTAATACCAATATCCGATGCTAGTAAGCTTGGAGCATCATTGATACCATCTCCAACAAAAATTACTTGATGGTCTTTTTGCAGATTTTTTAGTTCCCTAAATTTTTCATCGGGAAGTAATCCTGCTTTATATTCATCAATTCCTGTATTACTTGCCACCATTTTAGCAAAGGTATCATTATCTCCGGTAAACATATAAGTTTTTAAACCAAGGGATTTTAAGGTATTAACTACTCTGTTAGCATTTTCTTTAACATGATCATCGAAAATAAAGCCACCTATTACTTCATCATTTACACTGATAAAAATATTACCTTCTTTTTTAGTTTTACAAAAGTTTGCACTACCTACTTTAATTCGATTATTATCGTATTCAAACTCTATACCTTTTCCCTCTATTTCTTCAAACTGTTTTACTTCCTGGGTATCTAATTTTTTATGATTAGCACTTAATATTAATTTAGCAATCGGATGGTTGGAATAAGCCTCACCTAAACTAGCTAAATATAAAATATCTTCTTCCGTGTATTCTTTATTATACACATTTATTTGTTTTAATTCTAAAGAACCGGTAGTAAGTGTCCCTGTTTTATCAAAACAAATAGTATCACATTTAGTTAGGGCATCTAAATAGTTACTTCCTTTTACTAAAACTTTCTTTTTAGAACTCATGCCAATACCAGCAAAATACGATAAAGGAACAGAAATAGCAATGGCACATGGACAAGATATTACTAAGAAAGTTAGTGCCCGATAAACACTATCTTGATAAGTTACAGCGGATACTAGAGGAAGAAAAAGGCCTATTACAACAGCAATTATAAGTACAATGGGTGTATAAAACTCGGCAATTTTGGATACAAAAGTCTCAGTTTTAGCTTTATTATTTGTCGCATTTAAGGTAAGCTCTAAAATTTTATAAGCTGTACTATCATAATAAGTATGAGTAACTTCTACTTCTATTACTTCTCCTTTATTAATATAGCCGGATAAAACTTGATCTTTTTCTAATATATCCCTTAATGTTGCCTCGCCGGTAAGACCTGAGGTATCTACTTTGGTGGTACCACTAGTTACTATTCCATCTACAGGAATAAGTTCTCCTTTTTTTACAACTATTAAATCTCCTATTTTTAAATTTTCACTTTTTACTTTTGTAAGACGTTTATTGGTTTTTAGATTGGCATAGCTAGCCTTTAATTCAACTAAATCTTTTATGGAATTACGGCTTTTATTAACGGCTTTATCTTCTAAAATCTTACCTAAAACATATAAAAGTAATACCATTAATCCTTCCATGTGTTCACCTAGAATATAAGCACCAATAGCGGATATACAAATTAAGGCATTTTCATCAACATTATGGGATTTCATAATTTTCTTAATGGCTTTAATAAATGTTTTATATAAGAGTAGTAAATAAGAGATAACTAATAATACTTCTTTTATTATTTCGCTTGGAATAAGAAGGGATATTCCTAGAAGTATCAAAGCTAAAATGAAGCGCAATAGTTCTAAATCTTGTTTGCTTGTATCCTGCCTTTCAGTATATACAAATACATCTGGTTCTACCCTCTTAATTATTTTAAAGATTTCATTAAAAGGATTGTCTAGAGCTGTTTTAAAGCTAATAGTTAAGGTATTAAAGTTTACAATAACATTTTGAAATCTTTCATCTTCACTAATAGCATTTTCTATTTTTTTAGCACAATTGGCACAATCTAAATTTTCTAAATAATATTTATAATTCTTCAACATGTTCACGTCCTATCTCAAATAATTTAATTACATGTTCATCTTTTAAACTGTAATAAACGATTTTTCCTTCTTTTCTTGATTTAACAAGCTTTGCTTGCTTTAAAATACGTAGTTGATGGGATATTGCTGAATCACTGCTGTTAGTAATAAATGCTAAATCAGATACACATAACTCACTTAATTTTAAAGCATAAATGATTTTCATTCTCGTACTGTCTCCAAATATTTTGAATACTTCAGCCACATCAAATAATAATTCATCTTTAAGCATTTTATTTTTGACTCTTTTAGCTAGAGTCTCATGAATTAAATCTTTATTCATTTCTTCCTCCTTTTATTTGAATAATTGTTCATATATTTAATTATATGCTAATAATAAATAGAAGTCAACACTAAATAATATCAACTTCAGTTATTTTCACAAGTAATTGACTTAATATTTCTTCATCTGTCATTTTCGTAATAGCAAAACACTTTTTTTCTAAATCTTTAAAAGATGCTCCGCAATGATACAAAGTCTTTTTATCTATAATAATAAAACGATCATGAAAAGAATCATTTTTAATTATTTTAACATTTTGGTATTGATGCTCATACATTTCTTAAATCTTTCTTATTAATATTTTTTGTGACAATTAGAACATCTTTTTGAATAGAAGCAAAAACATCTAATATGTTTTTATCTAAATAATTATCAATAATAGCAATGCTTTCTTGAGCTTGGCTCAAAATATCACATAGCAAAGAATAGGCATCATATATAACACCATTAAAAAATAAATGATATGTTTTTTCGTTATCCATTTTATCAAAAATAAGATCAAATTTATGATCATAATCGATGAGTTTAGTTTCAATATTGGATACTCTAGTTTCTAAAGTATTACTAGCGATGTATTTACGCATAGCAACAAAAGCATCCATTATTTTAATACTAACTTCTTCTGCCACTTTAGTTCTAAGAACTGTTGCTAACATTGCAACTCCTTGTTCTGTAAATGCATAAGGTAATTTTCGGATTCCTCCGTAGCCATCCCAACTTGAAGTTTCAGATTGAAACTTCAAGTCACAATATTCTTCTTTTGTTAATTGAAATATAAATCTTTCTGGAAATCGATTAATATGTCTTTTTACTGCCAAATTAATTGATTTCGTTCCATTTGCACATTTATAAAGCCATGCCAAATCACTATCTAGCATCACTTGCTTTCCTCTTACCTCATAAATCAAATCTTCCACATTAATATCATTAATCATTAATTCGTTCATTGCCATTCCCCCTTTTCTTTGACATCGCAAATTGCGATATCAAATATTTTATAATTATAAAACAATTATATCATAATACATACATTAGTTCAATGCAATATTATTAAAAAATAGCTTAAAATTAAGCTATTCTAAAATCATCTTCCATTGTGAATATTATATTTTCTTCAATCCATTCTTTTCTTGGTTCTACCTTATCTCCCATTAAAACATTTACCCGTTTCTCAGCTAAAGCAGCATCATAAATATTAACACGAATTAAACTTCTTGTTTCGGGATTCATGGTTGTATCCCAAAGTTCTTCGGCGTTCATCTCACCTAAACCTTTGTTCCTTGAAATATCTGGTTTACCAGGATTTTCAGAGGCAATTCTAAATCTTTCTTCATCAGAATAGGCATAAAAATGTTTTTTGCCATAATCTAGTTTATATAAAGGAGGTTTGGCTATATAAAGTTTACCAGCTTCAATTAATGGTCGCATAAATCTGTAGAAGAATGTTAGTAATAAAATTTGAATATGTGAGCCATCGACATCAGCATCGGTCATGATTATAACTTTATCATAGTTGGAATCTTTAACATCAAAATCTGCACCAAGGCCAGCGCCTATTGTATGAATAATTGTATTTATTTCTTCATTTTTAAGCATTTCGGTAACGTTTGCTTTTTCTGCATTAATAACTTTACCTCGTAATGGTAATATAGCTTGGAATTTCCGATCTCTTCCGCCTTTAGCAGAACCTCCTGCAGAATCTCCCTCGACTAAGAATAATTCATTAATTTTGGGATTTTTACTTGTTGCTGGAGCAAGTTTACCAGATAAGTTTTTCTCTACTTTATTTTTTCCTTTGCCATTGCGAGCCTCTTCTCGAGCTTTTCTAGCTGCTTCTCTAGCAAATTTACTTTTACTAGCTTTATCAACAATATTTAGAGCTACTTCTTTATTTTCTTCTAAAAAGAATTTCAAGTTTTCATAAGTTATCGCTTCGGTTATACTTCTAGCTTCTGGGGTACCTAATTTACCTTTTGTTTGACCTTCAAACTGTAGTAAATTTTCAGGAATTTTTAAGTTAATAACTGCACTTAGTCCTTCTCTAACATCACTACCATCAAAAGTAGCATCACGCCCTTTAATTAAATTATTTGATTTTACATAATCATTAAAGGCTTTTGTAATTCCTGTTTTAAAACCAACTTCATGAGTTCCACCATCAACTGTTTTCACATTATTAACAAATGACATAATATTTTCATTATAAGTATCGGTGTATTGCATCGCAACATCTACTTCAATACCATTTTTAGACCCACTAAAATTTAAAACTTTGTTAAGAGTATTTTTTCCCTCGTTTATATAATCAACAAAATCAACTAAACCATTTTCATAGTGAAATTTTGTTTCTTTTTTGGTATCTTCATCTAGTACTTCAATTGTAACATTAGGTATTAAAAAGGCACTTTCTTGCATGCGTTCCACAATAGTAGTATAAGAAAAAGCACAGTTTTTGAATATTTCATAATCAGGCATAAACGTAACAATTGTCCCTGTTTTATTGGTAGTACCAATCTTTTTTAGAGGACTATCCACATTTCCTCCATCTTTAAATCGAATATTTGAAATAGTGCCATCGCGGTAAATTATAACATCCATCCATTTAGATAGAGCATTAACAACACTACCACCTACACCATGAAGTCCTCCACTTACTTTGTAGTTTCCTTCTTCAAATTTACCTCCGGCATGTAAAATAGTGTAAATAACCTCTGGTGTTGATTTACCTGACTCATGCATTCCGGTTGGTACTCCACGACCGTTATCTGCAACTGTAATAGATCCATCTTTATGTAAAACAATTTTAATATGATTTCCATAGCCATTAATTATTTCATCAATCGAATTATCGACAATCTCCCATACTAAATGATGAAGTCCACGTTTATCTGTACTTCCGATATACATTCCTGGACGTTTTCTTACGGCTTCAAGCCCTTCTAATATTTTTATTGATGATGCGTCATATTTCTTGTTTGCCATTTTATTCACCCTATCATTTATTATAACAAACAAATCCGAAAATGTAAAACACATAGACATTTACTTTACAGTGCTATTTTAGCTTGTCAACTTATGTTTCTTAATTTATAATATTAGCAGGTGAGTGTATGAAAAGTGATGCAAAAATAATAATTATAGGGACTGCTATAACTTTAGTAGTTTTGATATTAGCTATATTTCTTTTTTATATATTTTCTACTAATTATGCGAAAAATAAAATAGTTAATGAAAATAATAATAACAGTGCTAGTGATATAGAAAATGATGTTAATACAAATAAAAAAGTAACCCTTTATTTATTTAGAGGTTTAGGTTGTCCCCATTGTGAAGATGCTATAGAATTTTTGGAATCTATAATAGATGATTATCCATACTTAGAAGTACAAACGCTAGAAGTTTGGCGTAATAAAAATAATAAAAAATTAATGGATATCGTATCCAAGAAGTTAGATATAGAAGTATCTAGTTCTGTTCCTTTAATTATAATTGGTGATGAGTATGCTAGACGAGGTTTTGCTGATGGTATGGAAAATACTATTAAAAACCAAATTGAGAAAGCTTATCAAAGTGCTCTTTATAAAGATATAGTAGCCGAAGTTTTAGAAAATAATCCGGATATACAAATTCATACTGAAATATTATCCAAAAATTAAGAAAGTGTTATGGGCACTTTCTTTTAATTTCGCTTATTATCGGTAATTAATTCAATATCTTCGGTTAATTGTTTGATTCGTTCAATTATTCTTCTAGCTTTTACTTTGTCTAGGCTACTTTTCGATAAAGATAAATGATATTCTAATTCTTCAATAGTTAGATTTGATGTAAAAAATGTCGTTAGATGATTATTCATTCTATTTTGCAGGATAGTTCCTAAGACTTCATCTCTTCCCCACTCACTTACTTGTTCGGCTCCTATATCATCTAATAATAAAATAGGTACGGTAGAATAACGTTCCATCTTGCTATTATAGGTATCCCAATCTTCTTTTAAATCTTTTAAAACATCCGGAAAATAAAGAGCTATAAAATCTACTTTTTTATTAATATTTAACTCATTTAATAAAGCATATAGTAAAAAACTTTTGCCACTTCCAAAAGAACCATGCAAATAAAGGCCTTTCATATCTTTATAAATATCAAATTCATCGTAAAACTTCTTTATCCATTTAATTACCGCTACTCTATTTTTATCTTTGACATCTATTTTATTGAACCTAGCATTTAAAAGTTCCTTACTAGCAGTATTTTTAAGTTTTAATAAACGCTCTTGCTCTTTTTTAAATTTACAAGGAATATATATAAAATCTATAGCTTTTCCCATAACTTCTGGATATAGATAATGGCCTAAAACTTTGTTTTTACATTCATATAATCCATTACAATTTTGGCAATTTTTCATTTCTTTCGTGCAATCTATCAAACTAGAATTATATAAATATCCTAGTTCTTCCTTAATATTTAGTTTATTTATTAATGCTTGAAAATCTCTATCTTTTAAATTATTTTGATAGTCTTTTAATAATTCTTTTTTTAATTCTTTTACTTTTGTGTTATCTTTTAAACTTTCCATATTATCACCTAAATTTTCAATAATTCTTCTAATTCTTTAGCTTCTTCATCACTAATTTCTGATTTTTCTAAATTTTTATCAAACCATACAGGTACTGGTGCTTCTTTAACATTTTTATTGGTTGTTTTATTTGTAGTCTTAAGCATTTTTTTATGTTCTTTTTCGGCTAAATCCATTGCTTCTTTAGCTGTTTTAACCCCGGCTCTTTTCCACTGGCCGGCAATTGTTTCAACATAACTTACACTCAGTTTATTATTATTTTTCTTTAAAACATAATCTATTAAAACATTGACTACAGCAGGATTTAATTCTAAATCAATCATAAGCATTTCGAGTAATTTTAAATCTCTCGTTGTAGGATTAGAACCATGATATTTGCTTTTTAAAAAATCATAGGGACTAGTATTTTCAAAAACACCAATAATACGTCCCTTTTTAGAAGTATCTCCGGTTGGTGTTTTTAAATATTCGGGTTGAGTTCGATATACTAATGTAGGTAATGTACCTGATTTAAATTGATAGTATTTACGAGCATTTTTACGTAGAGTATCTCGGTCTATACCACCTTTTTCATTAAGACTAGCTCTAATTAATTCCACCATTTTTAGAGTATCTAAATCATAAATAAAGGCGAGATTAATAATAAGTTCCTTCATCTTTTTATTAATAGCTTTTTCATTTAATATACCTCTTGGAATACTACTTATAATTAAATCAAAATCAATATCACTTTCAATATTAAGTGGTAAAGTTTCTCTTTCTCTTGCTTCAATAACTGGCATACTAGTAGACTCAAATGTTTCATTTAACGTTTTTGTAATATCAGTATAATCTTTTAAATCAATATTTACTTTGCGATACATTTTCTTTAAATAATTATATTCTTCTTCACCAATATTATTATATAAAACAATATTTAAAATAGGATTATTAAAAAATTCATTAGATGATAAAGGCGAATATAATTCATAGACATAAGAATTAATATCTCCTTCTTTAAAATATGTTTTCATAAGCCCTACGGCTTCTAGAGCTTCCCTTGCCTCTTTTATACCTTCTAGGCTACATTTTAAAATACTCATTAAATGATGATGGGTAAAATCTCTACTCATAAGCTCTAATCTATCTAAATCACTCCATAAAGTAAGATATAAGCTAACAGAAGCAAAACCTATAATTGGTTCATATAAATTAATTAAATTCTTTTTATCAATTTCAGTTAAAATTGTTTTATTTACCACAACATATTTATCAGCGGGTAAAAGTGTTACTAATTTCATATGAACCTCCCCAATAGTTAAATTCCATAAAAATTATAACACATAACTAGATTAATAAAAATAGTTTTTAAAAGAAAAACTCAGGACTTTTAGAGTTCCTGAGTATTGCTTTAGCTAGCTCCAACTACTTTGAAAGGATCAGATGTTGTTCCTGAACCGGTTAGTGAGACATCGGCACGTAAGTTTATGACTGGACGGACTCTGTGTGTACGATTCACATAGTAGTTATCGACAAGAGAGCCTGACGAATCAATATTAAATACATAGGCGCTAATGCCTTCAAAGAAAGATGGAGACATAGTCCAGTAATATTCTTCTGTGCACAAATAATTGCTTGGACTACTGTTATTCCAGATTGGTATTCCGGCAAACATTGCTTCATCCGCACTGATTAAGCCGATTGGATACGTTAAGGATTTATTCCCTGTGCTGCTATCCGTTGTTGTATAGATATCTGCATCTTCACAACTTAAACTTGGACTACTATTACTTATTCTTGTATATGGTTGATAATTTGTTACACTTGTCCCAATTCCATTTCCACTACTTACACGTCTATCTCCACAGAATCCTGCATTTCCATCAATATAGTCAGAATAAGCTGTTAGACCACTTGTTACACTGTACCATTGATCTAATACTCCTTTAATAGCACTACTACTTCCAGTTCCTTGTCTTTGCCCACTAGTATACATATATCCTACATACATGTTATTATTATATGAGCTATTAAAAAAGCTTTCTCCTATCTGGGTTCCACTTCCTGTAGTGTTTGCACTTGTTCCCTGATATATCATTCTTATGGTTCCATCTCCATTGATTCGAATAATCCTCCACCAGAATCCTCCAAATTGTACCCAGTTGTTCGGATTCCCTGTGTAATAATAACTTGTTCCTCCTGTCCAATCGGTTGTACTATTGGTTGGTGGATTATCTCCTGCTAATATGTAATTTCCTCCTGATGCTTTCTCATCAAAATATAAATAACATTTTGTTCCTTTGGTAGTCAGTGGTACTACACTTAATGTTTGAGAAGTCATATCAAATGCTATTGTTGCATTTATATTCTCTCCATTTACTGTACAATAACTTTTCTCGGCATTAAATTCATATCCACTTGTTGGTATTTCATCTACTTGTGTGTAGCTATCTCCTTCTTGGATATAGGCTCCAATTAAATTAAAATCACTTAATTCATAATTGATTGTTCCATTTACTAAATCCATTGATTCAGTTATCTTATATTTTGCCCTAGTAAACGTAAGTATTATAGCACTTAGCACTAATACTACTACCACACCTATTAGTATATTTCTTTTTATATGACTTCTTTTTATTACCTCAAAATTCATAATAACTCTCCTCCATGAAGTTCTACTTCATTTTTATTTGTATTTATATAAGCTATGATATGGTGAGTTACCTAGCTTACATACTAATTATAATTCTGGGTATACTAAAAGTCAAGAAAAATATTTCTATTTGTTACATTTTAAGATTTAATTTCTGGAAAATGAGACAATTATTTTGGTGATTAAGATGTATTATAATGAAATTTTAAAGGAACTTAGAACTAATGAAAAACTTACTCAGGAACAATTAGCCAATATATTAGGAATAAATCGCGTGCAATATAATCAATATGAAAATAACTACAATACTATTCCTACTAAACATTTAAATTCTATCGCTAATTATTTTAATGTATCTATTGATTATATTTTGGGTTTTAATAAAAATAAAACATACGATTTATTTATAAATGATATCGATAATATAAAGGCTGGTCAAAGATTAAAAGAATTTCGCAAAGAAAATAAAATTACACAATTAAAGCTGGCTCAGACATTAAATACTAATCAATCTGTTATAGCAAATTATGAACGTGGTAGAACAGTTATTGCTACTCCTTTTCTTTATGCTATATGTACTAAATATAATATTAGTGCCGATTATCTTCTTGGTAAAATTGATAGTCCCAAATACCTTAATAAATAGTTTTTTTATTTTCGACATAGTTGTCAAAAAGCCTCAGAATTTGTCGAACGGTTTTTATTGCATTTTTCGGTACAATATTTCATAATAGATGCTGTTATCTAACTGGTGGTAGCGCCTGCTTCATTTATGAGTAGTAATAACTACTTGAATTTATTCAGGGGGTTTTATGAAAGTAGGTGATGTAAATGCATGAGGAAAGAAAAACCTTGTACATTATAATAATTCTACTGATTTTAGTACTTCTAAAATTATGCTAGGAAAAAAGACGCTAACGAAAGTATAGCGTCTGCAAAAAACGCAGGCGTTATCCACTAAGTAGATAACACTTACATATTTAATATAGCATATTTTAAATAAATTAACAAGTTATTTCCTGACTCTTTTATACCCCTCTTATAATTTTTCATTAAATTTTGATGGTATTTTTAGTTTAGCTTGTTCAATTAGAGAATCATTAATACCATATAAAGCTTCAGCCATAGAGCCTACTATACAGGCATTCGTATCCGTATCACCGCCAAAAAATATTATTTTTTTAATAGCTTCTTCAAAGCAAGAAGAAGTAAATAAAGCATATAAACAATTATTAATAGTTAAATCACATGTTGTATTGAATTTATTTAGACTTTCCCATTTAATATTTAAACTTAATGCTTTTATGATTTCTTCTTTAGTTAAACCTAATCTAGCATATAAAATGATTAATGCTACTAAAGTTGCATTATTTATGGCTTCCATAGAATTATGAGATGGTGTTGTTGCTTTATACACTTCTTCCCTAATTTTTTCTTCTTCATTAAATAAATATCCAATACTAGAAATACGCATCATGGCTCCATTACCATTGCTAGAGCCTTGATAATTTCCATTTACCCATTTAATAAAATTTGGTGAAAAAGAACTTTTAAAATAGGGAGTAAAATTGGGCTTATAATTATAAATTCTAAAGCATATTTTTTTAGATATTCTTCATAATTACCATTATTTAATATAGCATCTAATATAGCTATGGTTAAAATAGTATCATCACTATAAAAAGCATTATTAGGGATAATACTGTTTATTTCTATATTGTATATTTTCTTAATTTGATTAAATTCATAAATAGAACCTGCTAAATCTCCTATAATTGCTCCCCACATATATTATCACCTTTATATGAATTATATCATATTTTTTATGAACTAACTACTTGAAATGGGTCATCTACAGTACCAGCACTGGTTATAAAATATATCACTACGTAAATTTATAACTTGATAGCCCTAAATACCTGAATAAACAGTTTTTTTATTTTCGACACAGTTGTCAAAAAGCATCGGAATTTGTCGAACTGTTTCTCTTGCTTTTTTTAGCACGATACTTCATAATAGATACTGTTATCTAACTGGTGGTAGCGCCTGCTTTCTTTTATAAGTAGTATAAACTACTTGAATTTTAGATAGTGTGAAAAGTTTTATGGAAAATTAGTAACACTAGATGAAAAAGATATTAAGATGAAAATCTTGATATAAATCTATCAACAAATGATAGAAAAATTGATCTTTGACAACAAAATTAATAAAAAAGG